>CALJEH010000115.1 GCA_938074435.1 uncultured Alphaproteobacteria bacterium | reverse complement strand
TAAAAGAAATAAGTGATAAATTTTTTGAAGATGAAAATATTCATTCTGGTTCTGTTTTGTGTATAGATGACCTTGTTGATACGGGTGCAACTATGGCTGTTTTAAAGAAAATGATACCAGATGCGCATGTGGCTACAGTTTATGCAAAGCCTGAAGGGCTCGATAATGTAGATACATACATTACTGAAGTAAGTCAGGATACATGGATCTATTTTCCATGGGATACTGAATTACAATTTGTCCCTCCAATAAATCCTGAAGGGGTTTAAAGGTGATGACAATTATTTATGAGCGGACGTGGTGGAATAGGTAGACACAAGAGACTTAAAATCTCTCGGAGGTTACTCCGTGCCGGTTCGAGTCCGGCCGTCCGCACCAATCATACTTCATATTTATACAGCCATTTCAGACTATTCAAATGAGAAATTGGTTTTTTGTTTCTCAAATAGATATCCCTAAAGAAGGAGAGGGGTTGTTTTGAATGGAATATAAATCTATTCAAAGATGATCTTCTAATAATCTTTCTGATCCTCGCATCTCTCTTTCCCATAACCTCATGAATAATTTGGGGATCACTATTATTGGATATTGTTTTTGCAAGAAAGTATGCCTCCTCAATCGCCATAGAAGCTCCTTGAGCTAAATGAGGCTTTATTGTGTGCGCAGCATCTCCAATCACAAAAATTGGTCTATTTTTATCCAAAGATAGCTTTGTTTTATAGTCATTCAGGTTCCAAATAGTCCAATTAGTTGAATTGAGAAATTCATGGAAAGTACTCTCTGTACATTTAAAATTATTTATTGAAGCGCTGTCTAAATGAAGGTTGTCTTTTTTTGTTATAAGTACAATATTTAGTTTACCTTCAAAAAATGGATAAACCACTAGGTGCATATCTTCTGACAAGAAAACATAGATTGAGTCATTTTTTACTTGGAATGGAAATTCTTTTTGCTCAATAACTGCTCGAAGTGTAAGAAAGTTAGTCGAAGTTTGCTTAATATGTATATTTTTAAATATTGGCTTTTTAGAAGATCCACTAGCAATAATTATTCCTTGTGACACTTTTGTGTTATTTTCATTGTACCTCAAATCAAAATGGCCTCCATGGTCTATTATATCACTAATATTTTTTCTATCATTGATATTGGTTCCATTTCTTATAACAGCATTCAAGAGATGGTCGTGTAGTACTTTTCTGCTTGTTGTATAATATTTTGATAGATTATTATTTAATATAAATTCATTTACTGGAAGTTTGGTTAGTGTTTTTAGGTTTCTGAATGATATAATTTCAATATTATTTATTACATGCATACTTGGTAGAATACTATCGAGGAGTCCGATCTTAGCTAATATATTGGTTGCATTAGGTGTTATTTGAATCCCATAGTGTTCCTCTGGTGAAGTAGTTTCTTTTTCAAGAATAGTATGTTTTATATGGGATTGTGAAAGTATATGGCTGCATGTTAACCCAGCAATCCCAGAACCTATTATATCAAACATAGGATCGCATAAGTTATTGCTCAACTATACAATTTTTAGGTGTGGTCTCGCGTGCGCTTAGAGTTTCATTTAGTGTAAATTTGGTTGAACAATATGGGCATACGATATTCTTGTTTTTTCCCATATCTAAAAAAATATGTGGATGATCATGTGGTGGATAAGCACCTATACATTTAAATTTTTTAACAGGTATTTCAATTTCTGAGTAACCTTCTGTATTTTGAAAATGAGGTGTTGGGTTTTCAGCCATTTTTAATCTCCTTTTGAGATAATTAGTGAAGCATATAATAAATAAAATATTTTTTATTTGAACAAATTTGATTAAATCTCTATTTAATTATATTATTAAATAAAAAATATAAAGTTTTCTATAATTATTTAATTACAGCTACAACAAATAGCAGAACCATGGCTCAAAATAACATAAATAAGACAAGCGCTAGTAAGTTATCTGGGATTGATCCCATATGGGATAAAATAAAAGAAGAAGCAAGAGATGCTTCAAATATAGATCCATCAATTACACGGTATATGTATTTGTTAATACTTGGAAATAAAAGTTTAGAAAAAGTATTATCTTTGCACTTATCAAAATTACTTGAAACAATTCATCTTGAGGATCGGCTAATTGAGGAGCTATTTGATGATTTTTATACTAGTCATATAGAGATAAAACAAACAATTAGGTCAGATATAGCAGCAGTTTTTGATCGTGACCCAGCATGCCATAGATATATAGAACCTGTCTTATATTTCAAAGGTTTTCAATCCTTACAAGTCCATAGACTTGCACATTGGCTATGGAATGATGGTCGGAAGGATTTGGCATATTATTTGCAAAGTTTAAGTTCACGAATATTTTCAGTTGATATTCATCCTGCAGCCAAATTTGGTAGGGGCATATTTATAGATCATGCAACAGGTATAGTAATTGGTGAAACAGCTGAAATCGACGATAATGTATCAATATTGCATAATGTAACTCTTGGCGGAACAGGAAAGAAGTGCGGTGATAGACATCCAAAGGTAAAAAGTGGGGTGTTAATTGGCGCAGGGGCAAAAATCCTTGGAAATATAAACATTGGTGCTTCTGCAAGAATTGCGGCAGGGAGTGTCGTTTTACATGATGTTCCAGATGGTACTACGGTTGCCGGTGTGCCAGCAAAAGTTATAGCAAATAACGATAAGGAATATCCAGCTCAAAATATGGACCAGTTATTACCTAGTCATAACAAAGAGATAAAATAAAAATGAACACCGAAGAAAAAGATAAAATCCAGAATTATCTGAGAGATAAATTCAAAACAGATGTCATAAAGATTATTGATAGACCGCAAAAAAGTGACTCAATGGAGGTCTACGTTGGCGATGAGTTCATTGGGGTAATTTTTCGTGATGAGGAAGACGGAGAAGTTTCCTATTCATTTAACATGGCAATTTTAGATATTGATCTATAGTTTTGTTGGGTTTTCTTGCCCTTTATAAACAATTTCTGGATCAAAGAGTTTTTTATCTTCTTCAAACTTCAGCTCAACATTATCATGGTTATCCAGACTTATGGATCTATAAAAACATGATCTATACCCAACATGACAACTTGCACCTGATCCTTGTACATCAACAATTAACCAAATAGTATCTTGATCATCATCGATACGAATACTCTGTATTTTTTGAGTCAGTCCAGAAGTTTTTCCTTTATACCATAGAGCATTTCTTGACCGACTCCAATAGCATGCCTCTTTGTTTTGAATTGAGAGTTGGAGCGCCTCTTTATTCATGTAGCCGTGCATTAATACTTCACCGGTTTGAGCTGATGTAGTAATAACAGGTATTAGTCCGTTTTGATCAAATTTTGGTGCAAAGATTACACCTTCTTCTACTTCATAAATACTATTTCTTTCACCAAATTTAATTGACATCTCTAGCCTCTGATCAATTGTTGGTTAGTTTCATAAATCTATCTTTTAAGGCTTCGTTTTTCTCAAATTCACCTGTAAATCTAGTTGTTATAGTTGATACCTTATCTTTTTTTACTCCCCTTAGGGACATGCACATGTGTTCTGCATCGATAATTACTGCAACGCCATGTGGATTTAGAGACTGGTCAATCGTATTGGCTATTTCTGCGGTCATAGTTTCTTGTGTTTGCAGGCGATGCGCATAAATGTCTACTAATCTTGCTATTTTAGAAATACCAACCACTTTATTTGAAGGAAGATAAGCAACATGTGCTTTGCCAATAAATGGAATCATATGATGCTCACAGAATGAATTAAAGGAAATATTCTTCAAAAGTACTATGTCATCATATCCACCAACTTCACTGAAAGTTTTTGAAAGAACTTGAATTCCATCTTCGTTATATCCCTTAAAAAATTCTTTGTAGGCGTCTATGAATCTTCTAGGTGTTTCGAGTAAACCCTCTCTACTTGGATTTTCACCAATCCATGATAGAATTGTTCTAACTGCGTCTTCTGCTTCTTCTCTTGAGGGAACAGACGGAGCATTTTTTATATTTGTAACTTTGGGGTCTTTTTCCATCCTGTTTACTCCAATTATTTGATCAATTATGTATTTA
>CALJEH010000114.1 GCA_938074435.1 uncultured Alphaproteobacteria bacterium | reverse complement strand
TAAACTTGTTTCAAGCTATATTATATTCATCTTTTCATCAATAGGATTTATCATAGCTGAGACCAGATCGGTCAAAAATACTGTACCGAGGTAAGATCTTTTTGAATTAACAATATCAATTTCAGCCATATTATTTGATGTAAGAAGTATCGCTACTTCATTTAATTTCATATCTTTTGTGGCGGTAATATTTGTTAGTTTATCTTTAGATATTTTTTTCATAATTTTATGACATTCAATGACTCTTGATCGGTTAACTTGTGCAGTAAAGTTTGAAATATAAGAGTCCAATGGGTTTAGAATTATATCTTGTCCTGTTCCAGACTGTATGATTTTACCGTCACGAAGTATGGCTATATTATCACCTAGTTTCAGTGCTTCGTCCAAATCGTGGGTGATAAATATGATTGTTTTTTTTAATTCTCTTTGCAGTTCGATTAACATATCTTGCATCTCAATTCTAATTAATGGATCGAGCGCGGAGAAAGGTTCGTCCATTAGTATGACTGGAGCATCATTTGCCAGAGCTCTTGCAATACCCACTCTTTGTTGCATTCCACCAGATAATTGGTTGGGATGATAATTCTCAAAACCATCTAATCCAACTTTTTGAATCCAATACATAGCAATTTCTTCTCTTTCGTCAGTCTTAACACCTTTTATTTGAAGACCAAAGTAAGTATTGGAGAGAACTGTCCTATGAGGAAGAAGCGCAAATTTCTGAAATACCATAGCAAAATTTCTTCTACGAAATAATAGTAATTCTTTTTCAGATAATTCTGTAACATCTATATTATTAATTGTTATAGTGCCCACGGTTGGTCTAATGAGCTGATTTATATGTCTTATGAGAGTGGATTTTCCAGATCCTGATAACCCCATAAAAACTTGTATTTTATTCTTTGGTATATCAATGCTTATATTTTGTAAGCCTATTATGTGATCATAATCATTTTGAAGTGTTGTTTTATCAATGCCATTCAATACCAAGTCAGCTACTGATTCAGGATTCTCACCAAATATTTTTGATACATTTCTGAGGCTTATGTATGGTTTATTAGTCATCTTTTGTGCCATAGTTTTCTTGGATTCTTTTTCCATAAGCTTGTGATACTCTATCAAATATTATAGCAATACCAACTATTGCGAAGCCATTAAATATTCCAAGTGTAAAGTATTGGTTTTGAATTGCCATTAATACAGGCTGTCCTAATCCTGTTACCCCAATCATTGACGCAATAACTACCATAGACAAAGCAAGCATAATTGTTTGGTTGATGCCTGCCATTATTGTTGGTAAAGAGAGAGGTATTTGAATGTGTATCAATTTTTGGAGGTTGGACGCTCCATATGAGTCAGCTGCCTCTATGACTGCAGGATTAACAAGCCTGATCCCTAAATTAGTGAGCCGTATCATTGGAGGTACTGAATAAACAACCACTGCAATTAAACCTGGAACTTTACCGATACCAAGTAACATAACTACAGGTATCAAATAAACGAAACTTGGCATTGTCTGCATTACATCAAGAATTGGATTCATTATTCTCTGCATTAGATTAGATTTAGCCATTAGTATACCAAGTGGTATACCAAAAACTATAGCCATCAAAGCAGCAGTGAATGTCATTGATATTGTTTTCATAGTATTATCCCACATATCAAAATATCCAATTAGTGATAATATTATGAAAACAGATATAACTATTTTAATATTCTTAGAACCTATCCAAGATAATACGAGTATCAAAAAAAGTATTATAATCCATGGCGTTCCTGTTAGAAATTTTTCAGACTCTATTAGGAAAAACCTGACAGGATCGAAAAAACCTTCAATGTTATCCCCATAGTTACGAGAAAAATCCTTGAAACCAGCATCGATAGATTTCTTTATTGATCTCAAAGTTTCCGGGTTTATAGATGGAAATTCTGTTATTAATGACATGAGGGTTTGAATAAATTTGATAACCCCAGATATCTATGTGACATCTGGGGTAGTTTGAGTTTATTAATTAAAGAGCTGCTAAGACGCGTTCTTTAACATCTTCGGAGACCCATGATGACCAATCATCTTGGTTGTTTTCCAAATAATATTTTGCAGCTTCTGCTCCGTCAGCTTGATTATCTGCCATCCATGCTAACAGCTGGTTAAGTGCAGAGTTTGCAAAAGATCTATTTGAGATATAATCCATAGCTACAGATGCTTCTGTGGCGAAGTTTGCTGTTACCACTGTCTCAACTGCAGAGAAACCGAATGCATTAGGAACTGGATTTGCACAATCTGCAACACCAGTACAATTTTCCCATTCATCCTTATCATGCTCTACATTTGGCTGCAGCATATACATAGGTAGCTTCCCGAGAATTGCTGTTGGTGCCCAAT
The DNA here is from genome assembly GCA_938074435.1 of uncultured Alphaproteobacteria bacterium. GTDB lineage: Bacteria > Pseudomonadota > Alphaproteobacteria > Rhizobiales > TMED25 > TMED25. The sequence continues at coordinate 3,577 of CALJEH010000114.1, read as the reverse complement.
AATATGTTAGGAGGTTATCACCGTCGTTAACTGCTTTATTGATTAATGCATCAAGCCCTGCTGATGAACCTGGATCAACTAAATCCCAACCTTTTGCTTCCATATTGTATGCCTTATAAAGGTTTTGGTTAATGATTTGGCAAGCCCATCCAGCTGGACACCCTACGAGTGCTCCTCTTTCTGGATTCTCAGGGTTTGGAAATAGGTCAGGTCTTGCAATAACATCTTCCCAGGTTTTCAATTCTGGATTAGCTGCAAGAGTTGCTTCTGGAATAAACCAACCTTCTTCACCACCCTCTTTAAATACATATCCTGTTGGGATAAGTCTGCCTTCTTCCTTTGCAGCATCAAGAGGAATTCTAATCGAATTCGACCATAGTTCCGGAGCAACATCCGGTTCACCTTTTTCATTCATAGATGTAAATGTTGGCATTGTATCACCTGGAACTAATTCAACATTACATTCATATCCGTGTGTTAAAATTATATTATCGATTTCAGCGATTGCTTGAGCTGATGCCCAATTCATATTAGCTATAGTAACACTTCCACAATCTGCAACTTTAGTTTCATCTTTTAATGCGTTATTAGCATAAAAACCAATTGCGATTAAGATTACCACAACTAACGGTAATGTATATTTTTTCATAATATTCCTATTGTTTATTTATTTAGTCTACATTTAGTATATTTGTAACATAACATACTTTTTATCAAATAATAACCGGCAGAAGTCTTTTTCTGTTAGTTTAATTCATAAGTAATTGATTTTATTATGTAATATATTTTGTTATTTCAAATAAAAAACCCCTCATTGAAAAATGAGAGGTCAATTTATCAACTTTACACCTACTATTAGTAGATTTAGTTGTGTTAATTAGAATTTTCGAGTAACTCGGTTACATATTCCCAGTTTACAAGATTATCAAACCAAGCTTCTAAATATTTTGGTCTAGCATTTCTATAGTCAATGTAATATGAATGCTCCCACACATCACAACCAAGTAATGGGGTAGCTCCATTCACTAGAGGATTTTCTCCATTAGCTGTCTTAGAAACATTGAGTTTCCCATCTTTTAGTTCAAGCCAACACCAACCTGATCCAAATTGCGTAACGCCAGCATTAATAAAATCTGCTCTGAATTTATCCATGCCACCAAGATCTTCGTTGATTTTACTTTCTAAGTTAGATGGCACTTTAGACCCTCCTGGTGTCATCATTTTCCAAAAATGCAAATGGTTAAAATGTTGTGCTGCATTATTGAAAAGACCAGCGTTATTGCCATGTGACTTAATTACTATGGTTTCAAGAGTTTCATTCTTTAGATCAGTCTCTGCTAGTATGTTATTCCCGTTTGTGACATATGCTTGATGGTGTTTATCATGGTGAAACTCAAGTGTTTCTGCGGACATATAGGGTCCTAACGCATCATGTGCATATGGTAAATCTGGTAGCTCAAATGCCATTTTTCTCTCCGTTATGGTTAATTATAAAACAGAAGGATATTATCATTTAAATTTTAAAATTTAAATCAAAATAAATTAAAATTCAGATTGTTAGATTAAAAGAATGCTTGAATACCTGTTTGCGATCTTCCAAGGATTAATGTATGGATATTTTTTGTTCCTTCATAAGTATTCACAGTTTCGAGGTTTAGTAGATGTCTTATAATATGGTAATCATCTGAGATTCCATTACCGCCTAAAATGTCTCTTGCTTTTCTTGCTATATCAAGAGCAATTTGGCAATTATTTCTTTTTAATAAGGATATTGCTGCTGGGTTAACTTTTCTTTTGTCTATCTCTCTTCCTAATTTTAGGACTGCTATCTTAGCAAGCGTGATTTGTGTCTGAAAATCTACAAGATCAGTTTGTATTAATTGATTACTAGCAATTGGTTTATTGAATTGTTTCCTATCCAAAGCGTATTGTCTTGCTGTATGCCAGCAAAATTCTGCAGCTCCTATTGTTCCCCAAGATATGCCATATCGAGCCTTATTTAGACAAGAGAATGGACCCTTTAAGCCAACCACATTTGGCAGTACAAAGTCATCACCGACAAATAATTCATCAAAGTGAATTTGCCCGGTTTCAGATGTCCTCAAAGAAAATTTCCCCTCAATTTTCTGGGTTTTGAAGTCATGTAAATCTCTATCAAGTAAGAAACCTCTTATATTACCATCATCATCTTTTGCCCAAACGATCGCAATATCTGCAATTGGTGAATTTGTTATCCATGTTTTGGATCCATTGATAATCCAACCACCGTCAACTTTGTTTGCATTTGTTTGCATACCTGCTGGGTCAGAGCCGTAGTTTGGTTCTGTGAGCCCAAAACAACCTATTAGATCACCTTTAATAAGTTTTGGTATGTATCTCTTCTTCTGTTCTTCTGAGCCAAATTCATATATGGGATGAATGACAAGAGAGCTTTGAACGCTCATAGCAGAACGATAACCTGAGTCCACTTTTTCAATTTCAAATGCAATTAAACCATAACAGACATTATTGAGATTAGCCCCTCCCAATTCTTCAGGAATAGTCGGTGCGATTAGCCCTAAAGCACCTAGTTCAGAAATGATTTCCCTGTCAAATCTTTCATTCCTGAATGCGTCTTTCACGCGAGGCATTAATTTGTTTTCTGAGTAGTCTTTTGCAGTTTTCTGGACTAATTTCTCTTCATCTGTTAAATCGCTTTCAATGGATAAAATATCCTGCCAATCACTATCTGGAATTAATTCTTTTGTCTTTGACATCATTTACCTACTTTTTTTCAAAGCTCAATGCATGACCATTAATGCAATATCTTAATCCAGTTGGTTGCGGTCCATCTTCGAATACGTGTCCAAGATGTGCATCACACTCTTTACATTTCACTTCTGTTCTTTTCATGAGCAAACTAAAATCATCCACTTGATGGATATTATCTATATAATTGGTATTGTAGAAACTTGGCCAACCAGAACCTGAGTTGTATTTATGTTCAGAGGTAAATAATGGTTTGTTACAGCAAACACAGTGATAAATCCCTTCAGATTTTTCATCTAAATGTGGTCCAGTAAATGGGCGCTCGGTTCCAGCTTCACGGGTTACGTAATATTGGATATCACTTAATTTATCTTTCCATTTGTCCATGTACTTATTATATCATAATTAAGCAAATAGATAAAATAATAGAAAAGAACCTAATAAGACAGTTGTCCAGAAAGCCATGTAACCAGTAGGCCATGATTTACCAAGCACACCAGATGGTCGATTATGCTTATGTACACTCTCAAAAGTTTGACCTATAACACCTTGAATAGATTTTATTATATTATTGAACCTACTCAAGAGTTGGATATTAAATTCGTTAATAACTAATTGCCCAAATTTACGCCAGAACCAATCAAAATCAAGTGTTATAGTTAATGTTCTTTTGAGGAATTTTAACAAAATGAAAAATGCTAAACCAGAGAACATCAACAGTTGTAACTGTGATGAAACATGATCTGCTGTATATGGCAGGTACTTTACCTCATATGGAAGTATTGAATATAAGAGTCCAGGAAATACACCGATAAAAATACACAAGAAT
>CALJEH010000113.1 GCA_938074435.1 uncultured Alphaproteobacteria bacterium | reverse complement strand
TTCAAATTTGCACCAGAAAAAACACGTGAAATAAATGCAAAACAAAATGTAGATAGAAAAGGTTGTCTTTTTGGTATAGATGAAAGAATTGAGGAAATGGATAGGATGCAAGTGGATGTAATGGCTGTATCTCCATGGCCTCCTCAACTATATCCACCAGTTGACCCAACTCTAGGTGCTGAAGTATCTGAAATTATCAATAATGAAATTGCAAAAAAATGTTCAGAGCATCCGAAAAGACTAGTTGGACTAGGAGCAGTTCCACTTCAAGATGCTGATAATGCAATAAAAGAATTAGATCGTATTATGAATGATCTTAATTTCAAAGGTATTGAAATAGCTGCAAAAATGGGTGCTGAAGAACTGGATGTTAGACGATTGGATCCTTTTTGGGATAGATGTCAACATTATGATATTCCAATTTTTATCCATCCAACTTCATTCGCAAGTGATAGATTTTCAAATCATTACCTGACAAATATTATTGGTAACCCTCTAGATACCACAGTGGCTATGCACTACTTAATATTTGGTGGTGTTTTAGAAAGATTTCCAAATCTAAAATTTGTTCTTTCACATGGTGGAGCTTTTGCTGCTGCATATGCAGGAAGAATGGATCATGCTTATGGTGCAAGGCCTGATTGCAGAGAAAATATATCTATGCCACCAAGCTATTATCTTGAAAAATTCTACCCTGATTCACTCGTATTCACAGTAGAGCAACTTCAATATTTAATTAATAGATTTGGTCCTGATCATGTCCTTATTGGAACTGACTACCCATTTGACATGGGTGAATATGATCCTGTAGAACATGTCTATCAAGTTCCTGGTTTAAGCAATACAAACCGCGACTTAATTTGTGGTGGGAACGCTCTAAGATTAATGCATATGACTGAGGAAGAGTGTAGATAATATATTTATATATTTCTATAATTTTATTGTAAAACTTAAATAAAAAGGGATTTATATGTCTGACAAATTTAACGATGGTTATGATCATGAATTTTTAGCAATACATGACTCAGAAATAGAATGGGAAGAAGATGTAGCGAACGAATTACTTACCTTGCCAAAGGGCGTAAAAGCTAAAATCTTTGCTCATGACAAAAAAATGGGGCGTATTGATATGAAGGTCAAGTTCCCTCCTGGTTATGTTGAGCCAGCTCATTCACATAAGAGCTGGCATTCCATCCTAGTTCTAAAGGGAAGAATGTGTGTTGATGGCAAAGATTTGAGGCCTGGAGATTATATCTTTGGTTGGGATCAATTACATGGACCTTATGAATACCCAGATGGAGCAGAAGCTTTTGTTGTATTTCTTGGAGAGGGAACACAACATATTTGGGATGAAGATACTCATAATTCTCATGAGAAAATATGGGAACCAGAGACTGACGAAGGTAAAAAAGCTAAATAGTGTAGTTACTTAATATAGGGTAGAAGCATATATGACTCAAATTTACCACCTGTATACAGTGTTATATTTCCGTTAAATATTGCTTCTGGTCTATCTATCTCGTTTCCATGCTTGAATGGACCTACTCCAGTAAATACATCATCTAGATTACCAAGTCCTTTAACCTCTCCACCTGGCCATGCATAATCCTTACCTCTTATCGACAGAGCTAATCTATAATTTTTTGGCATGACGATTGATGTTGCCCATACCTCAATATCCAATTCGTAGATTTCACCTTCAACTAATGGCTGTATCTCATCATGACTATGATATGGTTGGTATTCTTTAGTCAATTCTGGATCCAACTTCCTGTGAGAGGCTCTCAACCAGCCTTGAGATACAGGTGTATGAGGATCAATTGCGCCCTGAAACGTTACTTCTTTTAACTCCTCATCAAATACCCTAAGAACAGCAAAAATATCCGCATCAATAGTATCAGAGGAAATATAGAGCTTTAATGATATTGGCCCTGTAATCTGTGTTTCATTTTCAACTGGATGAGCGAGGAATGTAATTCCTTCTGAAAATCCTTTATATGAAATATTTGATTCAGATCCATTTTTAGCATTCAAAGATTGATTTGATGCATCAAGATAAGCCTTCTGCCAATCTGTATTTTCAAGAGGCCAAGAAGAAAAATAATTCTCTTTGAAAACTTCATTTGGATAACGTGTCAATAGACTTACCCTTGGCCTATCATTCCATCCATTTTGAATTTCCTTCAAATAATAATCAAAAAACTGTTTTTGTATTTTAATACCGTAATCTGTATAGAACTCAGTCCAATGCTCTATACCATGCACTTCTAGCCATTTATCCTTTGTAGCAGATCTTGTAAAACCATCAAAGTTACCACGCGAGTGCAAACCCTGGCCACCCCAGTTTGCAGATGATAATAATGGTACATTGATTTTAGAAAAATCTGGCATTCTAGATGTCCAAAATTCATCTGTGGCTAATTTATTTTCAAGCTGTTGTTTGGGAAAATCTTTTCTATTTGCTTTTAGTTCTTCTTCAGTAAGAGTTTTAGGTCCAGCAACCCAATCACCTTTAATATTTCCCATTAATCCATTTTCGCCCTTACCGTTTTGAACAGTAAGAACTTGTTTTTCGAACCATGCCTCGGTAAATGAACAATAGATACCACCATGATGGCCTAATTCTCTATAATAATCGGCAGCCCCTTCCCATACACACATAGCTGTCAGATTTTTCGGTTGCAATGATGCTACTTGCCACTGATTCATTCCATAATATGATATCCCATTAATGCCCACTTTGCCCGTTGAGTATTCAAGTTGAGCTGCCCACTCAATACATTCCGCAAAATCTTCTGCTTCTCTTCTAGACCACAAATCCATAACGCCTTCCGACCTGCCCGCTCCACGTGAATCAACCCTAATAACGACATAGCCATCTGTTGCCCATTTTTCAGGATCAACAACTTCCCAGTTCTGATATATATTAGTTGATCCAGCAGGAACGTCTGGATGATCTTCGCACATTCTTTCCCATTGCTCTGAATATATCTGATCAAAATGCAACCATTTTCCATAAGGACCATATGTCATAATAACTGGATACTTTTTATCATCATTAGGTTTGAAAATATCACACCGCATGACAACTCCATCTGACATCAAAATTTCTTGATCCCAAATGATCTCTAATTTTCCATCTAACGCTTTTTCTTTTTGTGGATAGTTGCTCATATTACTCAGCCTTCTTATTATGGTTTTCTTTTCAAGAGAAATGCTTGAACTGCATCTTGGACCAATTCATCATTTTGATTATACACTTTGAGACTTCTTTTCATAACACCTCTATCTGGTTTCGATGTTTCTCTTTTTTCTAATACTGATATTTTCGCAGTAATTGTATCTCCTGCAATTACATGTTTTGTAAATTTAAGACTATCAAAACCCAAAAAAGCAATTAAGGTATCATCATATAGGTGTAATTGAAATAGCAGACCTGCTGCTATTGAATAGACTAATGGTCCATGAGCTATCCTTGTACCAAATATTGTTTTTTTACAATATTCTTCATCAATATGAAGAGGATTATAATCCCCTGAAATTCCTGCAAAATGTACAATATCTGCTTCAGTAATTGTTCTACTTGCTGAAACATATTCTTTACCAATTTCCCAATCTTCCCAATATAAACCAACCATAATCAGACTCCTTATTTTATTTAATTATATTCTTACTCTTTAATTCTTTTATACGTTCAGCATCCATTCCCAACAATGAAGATAACACTTCTTCAGTATGTTGTCCAAGTGTTGGAGCTGGTTTTGAAATTGTTTCCGAGACGTCACTAAACTTCATGGGATTGCCTGGCAACTTAATTTCACCTGCCGTTGGATGATCATACTTAACGATCATATCTCTTTCAATTGCAGGGGGCTCCCCAAAAGCTCCATCAAGATTATTAACAGGTGCACAAGGAACTTCAGACTTTCTAAATAGATCGATCCAATATTTCACTGTCTTCTCTAAGAATACTTCTTCTAACATTGGAACTAAGATTTCTCTATTTTCTACTCTCTTTGGATTTGTTGCAAATCTTTTATCAGTTTTGATGTCTTGAAGATTCATTGCATCACACATTCTTTCCCAAAAAACTTCTTGTCTTGTTGCAATAACAACATATCCATCTTTTACTTTAAAAGCTTGCCAAGGTACAGAGTACATATGAGAAGAACCTGGAGGTATAGGTAACTCACCTTTTGTAAGCCAAACCGTTCCTAGATAGGTTAATAAACTCAACATGCCATCAAACATTGATAAATTGATTGATGATCCCTTCCCAGTTTTTTCTCTTTTGTATAAAGCTGCCATAATTGCTTGTGATGAAAATATTCCACCAGAAAGATCTGCAAGAGGTATACCTGTTCTTACCGGAGGTCTATTTGGTTCTCCTGTAATAGCCATATATCCAGTAATAGATTGAATTATAATATCTAGAGCTGGTAGGTTAGCGTATTCACCGCTTTCTCCATATCCTGTAACTGAACATTGTATCAATTTGTTGTTTATTTTACTGAGAATTTCATAGTTTATTTTCAATCTATCAAGAACACCCGGTCTAAAGTTATCAATGACCACATCAGCTTTTTTAACCAATTCATAAAAAAGCTCTAATCCTTCATCAGTTTTTAGATCAATTACTATACTCTTTTTGTTACGATTGAATGTTAAGAACAAACCGCTTTCACCATTAATTGGTGCCACTGAAGGTATTCGTCCCAAATCACCATTTGGGGTTTCAACTTTTATTACTTCAGCACCAAGATCTGATAAAACTTGCCCTCCATATGTTCCCGCAATAATCTGCCCGAGTTCTATTATTCTAACAGAATTTAATGGATGACTCATTATAGACCTAAACTTTTTGCAATAATATTTCTTTGGATTTCTGAAGTGCCAGCACCAATAACTGATAGCCTTGCATCTCTAAAGAACCTCTGGATCGGATATTCCATGCAGAAACCATAACCACCATATATCTGCATAGCATGTTCTGTAATTTTTGTGTATGACTCACTTGTATATAATTTTAATATAGCTGCCTCATGTCTACTAGCTTTTTGTTCATTGATCGAGGTTGCAAATTTGTAAAACAATAACCTTGACAGTTCTAACATCACTTTCATATCAGCTAATTTGTGAGATATTGCTTGAAACTTTCCAATAGGCCTATCAAATTGCTCTCTATTTTTTGCATAATCCAGAGCTAAGTTAAAGCAAGATGTTGCTGCACCAGTTCTCGCTGCAGATAAAGACAAACGTTCATACCAAAGACAAGAGTCACAAATTTTCCATCCACCACCAATCTCACCAACAATATCATCTTTGGAAACCTCTACATCATTATAGAAAACTTGTGTTGTTCCAATTGATCTATGACCTAAAGTATCTATCTTTTTAACTTCAATACCCTTTTTTTTAGTATCTACCATAAAGGTTGTAATACCTTTCTGTTTCATGTCTTCTTTTGAAGTCCTTAATACAACAAGGCAGTAGTCACTTACATCCATACCTGACGTAAAAACTTTTTGACCATTTATTAAATATTTATCATTGCCAATTGTATCAGCTCGTGTTTTTAGAGCTGCAGCGTCAGATCCAGATGATGGCTCTGTTAGACCAAATGCGAATGATAATTCCCCTTTTGCAATCTTAGGAAGAAAAAACTTTTTCTGCTCATCTGAGCCATGGGTCATAATTGCAAATGCACCCCAGGTCATAGTTCTAAAAACCCACATAGCAAGCTCTTCAAATCTTTTCCCAGTTTCTTCTAGTAAAATAGCGAGATCTACAGCATCTCCTCCACTACCTCCATATTCCTCAGGAATGATAAGTCCTAACCAACCACTTTTACATAACTCATTGTATGCCTCGTATGGAGGAATACCTTCTTTGTCGCACTTTTCTACATAGTCATCTGGACATATTTTGTTTAAAAATGTTTCTAGATGTGATCTCATTTCTTCTTGTTGTTCAGTAAAATTGAAGTTCATTTATTTGTCCTTTTTATCTTCCATCCATTGTTCATAATTCAGCCTTTCTAGTTCAAAAAAATCTGATAATTGTGCGTACATATTACCAAAAAGTCTAGCAATCGGACGGTAATTATTAATATTTACATAATTCTTTTCTGTGTCTAAAACATCAGTGTTTGTAGAAATATTTACAACCTCACCTAAAGTTAAATTCCTATCTTCACCTAGTTTTGTTATAGAATGCAACTTGCACTCGAGTGCCACTAAACTCTCATTTATTGATGGCGTATCTAACATATGTGAATCCCTCAAGGTAAACCCAGCTTCATCAATTTCACTAATCTCTGGAGGAAAATTTACACAACTAATATTCATTTTTTCCGCAATATCAAATGTTACCATATGAATAACGAATTCTTTTCTATAATTGATGTTTGCAGCAGTATCTTTTAGTCCACCATCGGGTCTTGCATTTACACCCAGTGCAACAATTGAAGGTTTGTCTGAAAAAACATTAAAAAATGAATAAGGAGCTGTATTAACAATACCATCCTTAGATAAGGTTGTTACTAATGCTATTGGCCTTGGAATAACCAAAGCACACATTAACTTATATCTATCTGGTCTGGATAATGTGTTTGGATCAACATTTAATTTTACCATTTTATATTTAAGACCTATAGTTTTATAGGAACTCCTTCTTTTGCTGATCTATCTGCTGCCATTGTAAGAGCCAATATAGTTCTTGCCTCTTCTCCTGTAGTAAGTCCGACACCTCCCATACCAAGTGTATGCCTAATAAATGCGTCCGTTTCTTCTTTCATCGGACCAAAAAATTCACCCATAACGAAATCTCCAGGCATAGCAGAACCGAGAAAAGCAACATCTACATTGTATTGTGGTGTATAAGGACAAGGGATTGATTCTCCTGGAACCAAAATAACGTCCCTATGTGCATCATCAATATTTAGTGAACCAGTAGTACCTTGTAAATCTATTTCCATTGTTGCAGTGTAAGCAGGCCAATGCCTCGGTTGGAGCCAACTAGTTCCAAGTGAAGACACAGAACCATCATCATAAGTTACAAGCATCCACTGAAAATCGTCACGATTATAGCTTTTAAATACATTACTTGCTGATTTTGCATATACTTCAACAGGTCTCTTTCCTTCATTATACCAAAGCATTAAATCAACGAGATAAGTCCCTGTATTTATTGAAGGAGTTGTGTTCGGGGATCTACTTGCAACGGCTTCGCCTACAGCCCTAGTAACATAAATTTTTCCCATTGAAAAAACTATATCCCCAAGTTGACCTTTTCTAACAGCTTCTTTTGCCAACAAAAATTTACGCCTAAATCTCTGCGTGTAACCCACAAATACTTCTGCGCCAGTCTCCTTAGCTTTTAACAAAATATCATCCGCTTCTTGTAAATCAAGAACAAATGGCTTCTCTATTAAAACTGATTTACCTAGTGAGACAGCTTTCATGGTTGCGTCATAATGATTCTCTTCGTCTGTTGAAATAATAACTGCACCCACTCTATCATTTTCAATTGCTTCTGAGTAATTATTGGTTGCAACGTCTGCTTTGACGGATTCAGCAACCTTTTCTAACTTTTCATCACTGATATCACAAACAGCAATATAATCTACTTGAGTTATTTGCTTGCATGAATGAGCTCTTAAATTTCCAATGCCGCCAGCACCTATAACAGCAATACCCGTTTCTTTATTATTTGATTTCATTAACTCACCTATAAATTATTCAAATTTATTATTGAATTGACTTGTAAATACAAACTCATCAATTGGATTTCTTTTTCTTGGCTGCAATTCTCTCTCGGATAATTCATCTGGTAATATATCGGCCTCACCTTGATAACCAAGTCCAAAACCGCAAACAACGTCTACGTCTTCTGGTATTAAATATTTTTCCCTTACAATATCTAATAATACACCACCAGCTTGATGTATATAAAGATTATATTCTAATGCCTGTAATGTAAGTTGTGCCATTGCCATACCTGTATCATAAAAATATGTTCTGTTTTTTTTATCTTCACCCATGAACTGATAAGCACAAACGAAACCAATAACAGGAGCATTTTTTACCCATCTTTGATTCCTATCATTGAAACAAGATAATGCTTTATTGTATTCATCTTCATTTTCTTTTAACGCAATAATAAATCTCCATGGCTGTGAATTGTTACAAGAAGGTGCCCATCTCGCAGCTTCAAATAGACTTTTTAAGACATCTTTGCTGATGGATTTTCCATCAAATGCTCTCGGGCTCCATCTATTTTCAATTAGTTTATTTACTTTGTGATTTAACTCAGCAGGTTTTTTGATTGGCATAGCATCTACCTTTGTTGTTGATTTAGTAATTAAAGTATAATTAATATTACATTTTTTTAAATTATGTAATATATTTTTACATGTAATCTATTAATAAAAAACACAAAATAAATGGACGAATTTGATTTTATAATTGTAGGCGCTGGTTCAGCAGGCTGTACTTTAGCATCACGATTATCAGAAAATGGTAAATATAACATTTGCTTGATGGAAGCCGGCGGTAAAGATACCAACCCATGGATACACGTCCCTATTGGTTACGCAAAATTATTCACAAACAAGAATGTTAATTGGCTCTACCAAACCAAGTATGATGACGGTTGGGTTAAGAGATCTATGGCAGCGCCACGTGGCAAGGTACTTGGCGGCTCGAGCTCAATTAATGGCATGATCTATATCAGAGGACAAAAAGAAGATTATAATCATTGGAGACAATTAGGTAACACTGGCTGGAGCTACGATGATATACTTCCCTATTTTAAAAAAGCTGAGATACAAGAACGAGGCGAAAATGAGTTCCATGGCATAAGCGGAAATTTACACGTTAGTGACCACAAAGATAATCACCCTCTAGCAAAAGCTTATGTTGATGCAGCAGTAGAGGAAGGATTCAAAGCAAACAATGATTTCAATGGAGAAACACAAGAAGGTTTTGGACCATATCAATGGACGACTTACAAGGGAAGAAGATGGAGTGCTGCAAAAGCATATCTCAGTGATGTGAAGAAAAAGAAAAACGTTACTATCATTACAGGGGCGCACGCCACAAAAATTATATTTGATCAAAAAGTAGCAAAACAAATTGAATACATAAAAGATGGTAAAATAAATGTCATACAAGCGAATAAAGAAATAATTTTATCTCTAGGTGCATTCAATTCACCTCAATTATTACAATTATCTGGTATTGGTCCAAAAAAATTACTGGATAGTTATGGTATCGAAACCGTCCATGAATTAAAAGGGGTTGGAGAGAACTTGCAAGACCACATAAACGCTCCTGTAATATATCAACTTAATAAACCCTTTACTGTTAATGATGTTTATAACAACTTCTTTAGGAGAATTGGTTCCGGATTAGAGTATATATTCAAACGCAAGGGTATGTTGAGTATGGGTGTCGCATATGCTGGAGGTTTTTTCAAAACCAACGAAACATTTGAAACTTCTGATATTCAAAGTTTGGTACTCATGTTCTCAACAACAGCTATCGGAGGTGCCCCTCATAAATATCCCGGTGTTACAGTTGTTTGCACCCTTCTTAGGCCAGAAAGTAGAGGGTATGTTAAAATATCATCATCAGACCCCCTCTCACCTCCTGAAATTGCCCCGAACTACCTATCAGTGGAAAGTGATAGACAAAAGCTACTGGACGCAATTCGCATCGTGAGAAGAATTTGTGAGAATAAAAACTTTTCTAAATATGTAGTTCAAGAAGAATATCCAGGATTAGACAAAGATAGCGACGATCAACTATTGGATTATCTAAAAGATATGAGTCGAACAAGCTATCATCCAGTGGGCACATGTAAAATGGGTACAGATAACATGGCTGTCGTAGATAATGAACTTAAAGTCAGTGGAGTACGTTCTTTAAGAGTAGTTGACGCTTCAATTATGCCTACATTAGTGTCGGGTAACACAAATGCTCCAACAATAATGATTGCAGAAAAAGCATCAGATATGATACTAAATAGTCACAAATAACTTTATTAAATAAGGATTATAGATATGGATGATTTGAAAGATTTAACATTTACAAAATTTGCAGTAGGCCAACCTGTGTCTCGTTTTGAAGATCCAATTCTCCTAAAAGGTGAAGGTACATATACAGATGACTATAAAACTGATTTAGAATTTAATAATGCATTCGTATTTAGATCACCATACGCACACGCTAACATTACAAACTTAAATGTTGATGAAGCAAAAAAACAACCAGGTGTCATTGATGTATTGACTTATATTGATATGGATAATGAAAATATCGGACCAATCCCATGTATTACAGCAGATAAATTACTTGGTAAAGATGGTAAACCCATAAATGTTCCACCCTTACTGCCACTTGCAAAGGATAAAGTTTATTATGTAGGACATCCAGTTGCCTTTATTATTGCTGATACACTAAATAATGCAAAAAACGCTGCTGACTATATCAACTTTGAAGTCGATGAGTTAGATGTGATTGTTGACCCTAATGACTCCATAAAATCAGATATCACAATCCATCCAGGGATGAATGATAATATTGCTGTTGATTGGCAGTTTGGTGATGAAGGTGAAATCGATACAATCATCAAAAACGCAGAATACAAAACAACAATAGAATTAAGAAATAGTAGATTAATTGTTTCAGCTATGGAACCCAGAGCATGTTTTGCATCATACCACAAAGATGATGAAGAATATGAATTACACTCTCCCTCTCAAGGTCTATTTGGTTTTTCAAATATCCTTTCAAAATTCATTTTTAATATACCAAGAGATAAAATGCACTGTCACACTCATAGTGTTGGTGGATCATTTGGAATGAAGTCTAGTCCCTATCCAGAATACATTGCATCACTAGTCGGCGCGAAGAAAACTGGAAAAAGTGTTAAATGGAGAGACACAAGAACAGACTCCTTCTTGTCAGATACACACGGCAGGGACTCATGGATTAACGCTACCTTAGCATTTGACAAAAATAAAAAAATGCTCGCAGCAAAAATAAACGTTGTTGCAAATTGTGGAGCCTTTTTGGGTTTAATGGGACCTATGGCACAATCTGCAAATATCCGAAATAATTTCTGTGGCGCCTACCAAATACCAAAATTATATATTAATACAGTTGCAGCATTTACAAACACAACACCTATAGGTGCATATCGGGGTGCAGGAAGACCAGAAGGTGTATATATAATGGAAAGATTACTCCAAAAAGCAGCAATTGAGATGAATATAGATCAAGTTGAATTGAGAAGAATAAATCTCATCCAAAACAATCAATTTCCTTATAAATCTGCTGCAGGGCTAACATATGATAGTGGAGATTTTGAAAGTGTCCTAAATGACGCTCTAAAAACTGCAGAATGGGACACCTATCAGGATAGAGTTAATGAATCAAAAACGAGAGGTTTATTAAGAGGGCACGCTCTTACATACTACCTAGAAGTTACCGCTCCCGTTGGAGTCGAAATGGGTAGAATAAGATTTGATGACAATGGAGATATCACCCTAGTAAGTGGTAATCTTGATTATGGTCAGGGTCATCTTACATCATTTGCACAAATAGTATCTGATAAGCTTGGAATTCCAATGGAAAAATTTAAACTGTTGCAAGGTGATAGTAAGGAATTAATAGCGGGCACGGGAACTGGAGGTTCCAGGAGTGCCATTTCAGGTGGAACATTGTTACTTAAAGCTTCAAATATAGTAATAGACAATGGCAAGAAGTTGGCTGCCCACATATTTGGGGATAGTGCAGATAATGTTGAATTTAATAATGGTGACTTTGAAATCCCAAACACCAATCATAAATTAAACATTCTAGAGTTAAATGATCAGGTTAAGGTATTGATTAAAAATAAACAATTACCAACTGATCTTCCACAAGGATTAGACGGAGAGTTGGCGGAAGATACACCTCCATCATCATTCCCCAATGGTTGTCATATATCAGAAGTAGAAATAAACCCAAAAACAGGTGAGGTAAAATTAATCAAACATGTTGCTGTAAATGATTTTGGCAATTTGATTAATCCATTACTTGTAGAGGGTCAGGTACTTGGTGGAATAATCCAAGCTCAAGGGCAAATCTTAATGGAAAATCTATGTTATGACGATTATGGACAGTTGTTGTCTGGTTCTTACATGGACTATACTATGCCAAAAGCTGCAGATATCCCAAAAGAATTTGTTTTCAAATCACACCCTGTTCCTTGTAAAACAAATCCATTAGGAATTAAAGGCTGCGGTGAAGCTGGTATATCAGGAGCCTTGCCAACAATCATGAATGCTATTATTGATGCACTTGAAAGCAATAACATAGATGGTAGAAATCTAAATATGCCTGTTACAACTGAAAAGATGTGGGAAATAGTGAATTAATATTTGTATAATATTAACTTATTTACTTTAACTATTAGTGTTCTTTGGTATATATAAACATACATATTTTATGGAGTAAAAGATGAGTAACAGAAATCAATATTTAATTATGGCAGTAATTGTTGCCATCATGGGAATTACAGCTCTATACATTTGGAATGCTGAAAAAGACAATCCAAAAGTTGAAGACAGAGCAGTAGAATTTACTGCTGAGGATGTCGATTTCTTCATGCAGTAATTATATCTGCCAAATTATCAGGTAAACACCTATAATCGATAGAAGTATTCCTGCTAAAACAGTTAAGTTGATAATTTCGTGTTGCTTGTTAAGCAACCAACTAAACACAACACGAAATATCACTGTAGTTCTTTGGATAGGCTCTACCACTGAAACTGGAGCAACACCTAACGCCATATACCTTAATAATTGCGATAAAAAAACAAGTAACCCTGTTACAACAAACCACTTTGCACCAGAATTATTCAAGCTATATATCTCTTTTAATTTAGTTCTTGATAGTAACAAAACAAGAAAAACAAATACTGTAGCAGCAATATATGATACAAAACCACCTGCGATATTCTCCTTTATACCACCGTCACTAAGCCCTAACTTAACAAAAAAGGGACTGGATCCAAAACATAAGGCACAAAGAACCCCCCATTTATATCCATTTCTATAGTCAATAGTTATACCTGATTGTGTAATTGTATTCTTCTTTTTGGCTAACAAGATAACTGTTGGACCAAGTAATACCATTACCACCCCAAATAAGAGATATGTTGTAATACTTTCATCAAGAACAAAGAAAGCAAAGAAAATTGATACAAATAAAGCCAGTTGGGTTATGGGACCTGCTTGGGTTGCTCCAAGAGCTTGCGTTGAACGATAGTTTGAATATCGACCGAACACAAAGTGTAATATCCCAGCAATACTAAAATAAATTATTGAATTTGTTGATAGATTTAATAAGACAGTCCAACAATCAAATAATAATAATATGACCAGAAACAATGGCACACCCATTGGAACAGTAATTGCTATCGCTTGAAATACGGAAGCTGTTAAAACCCCTCTTCTTAATGCTGTTACATTAAGTGCGAAAGAAGCCGCTGATAACAGCGCCAAAAAACCGCCTAACATTAATAATCGCCTTGTTAATAAATTAAATTAAGGTCTATTGGAGTATTGTGTTCCACAGTAAACAGCGCCTTACTATATTTTGGTATACTTGTAGGTATATATGAGTTGCTATATGCGTAACCTTCTTTTGGGGTCCAGAATAAAGATGTATTAAATTTTTCATCATCATTTTCATCGTGATAAACAAAAATAGCAACATCACCTTCATGAAAATCTTCTAGAGGAATAATAGTTACTCCTTCAGTGGCAATTTTTTTATATATCCTATCAGGTACAAATTTTTTAAAAGATGATTCAGTTTCAAATATTTGTATAATGATGTGACCATTATTATTTTCAACACCATTTACTTTAACAATACCATGTGCCTCTACATTTTTATTAAGTTGAGGCACAAATGATATTATCAAAAGAAAAAAAATATAATTTAAAAATCTGGATTTGGTGCAGCCACACATTCTTTTGTAACTTTCATCATCCAGGTATAGAATTCTAATCTATTTCCATCTGGGTCAGTTATATAAAAAGCATGACTACCACTGCCACCAACAAACCCTAATGTATCATCACCTTCAACATATTTAGCTTCATGTCCATGAACATATGGCCCTGAAACGAATGGAATCCCACTCTTTTTGCAATGCTCAAGTGCATTTAACCAGTCTTCTCTTGCAGGTATTTCAAATGCAATATGATGAACACCTGGTGTGTGTCTTTTTCCAGTATCGGAACTATCTAGTGTGGTTCTATCAATTTCTTTATTTATTTCAAAAAAAACAATATCGTGATGCCAATCTTCACATCTAACAAAACATTGTCTATCTTTTCTGTATGGCTCACCCCATAAACCTGTTAACTTGAGGCCAACAACATTTCTATACCAGTCAAGTGATTTTTCTATGTCTTTTACCCAAATACCAACGTGACCAACTCTATGAACTCCTTCAAAAGGCATAATCATCTCCTATAAATATTAAATAATTAATTAAATATACCACAATAAAAAAAAACTTAGCTAAAAAAAACGTATATTAAATACTTATAATTTTATTAAAACTTAAATTAGTTTGTGGCGGGCCCTATAGGAATCGAACCTATGACACAGTGATTAAAAGTCACCTGCTCTACCGACTGAGCTAAGGGCCCTGATATGATATATTTAATATACTTTATTTTAAATTACATCAATAACTAATCAGATATTTTCTTTTTTATCCCAGTTTTCATATATGTTTAAAATGGTATCATCAAGTTTATCGGTAAAGATAGCATCCCTTAACTCAACCATAATACTATTATAATAATTAAGATTTATGTGAGTGGTAATCATCCCAGCTAACATCTCTTTGGATTTAAACAAGTGATGAAGATATGCTCTTGAATAGCAAGATGTAATTGGACAGCTTGAAGTTTCATCAACTGGTAATTTATCTTCAGCATATTTTGAGTTTCTGAGATTTATTTTTCCATTCTTTGTATAAGCCAAACCATGTCTTCCAGCTCTCGTTGGCATGACACAATCAAACATATCAACCCCCCTCTTTACAGACTCAATTAAATCCATGGGTGTTCCAACCCCCATCAGATACCTTGGTTTATCAGTTGGAAGCTGAGGAATTGTAAAATCTAGTGTTTTCAACATAAGTTTATGCCCTTCACCAACTGCCAGACCACCAATTGCATAACCATCAAATCCAATATCAATTGTTTCTTTTGAAGATTTAATTCTCAAACTTTCATCAACTCCACCTTGAACTATACCAAATAGCAACCGACCAGGACTTTGCAGAAAGGATTTTTTTGATAATTCAGCCCATCTTAAAGATAAATTCATTGCCTGTTCAACCTGGCTAATATTATCATCGAATTCAATACATTGATCTAAAACCATTTGTATATCTGAACCAATAGAGTGCTGTATTTTCATTGATAAATCAGGTGTTAAATAGAACTTTTTTCCATCAATGTGTGATTGAAAATGAACTCCTTCATTATCGATTTTTGTTAATTTAGACAAAGACATTATTTGAAAACCACCTGAGTCTGTGAGTATTGGTCTATCCCAGTTCATGAAGTTGTTTAATCCTCCGAACTTATCTAAAATCTTACAACCTGGTCTTAAATAAAGATGATAAGTGTTTCCTAGAATTATATTAAAACCAATTTGTTTCAGTGCATCAGTATACATAGCTTTCACTGCCCCCTGCGTACCAACAGGCATAAAAACTGGAGTTTCAACTTCACCGTGGGCTAGTTTGAGTTTTCCATATCGTGCATTTTTATTTGTTCTTAATAACTTAAACATTATTATCTTTCTTTATAAAACATGCGTCCCCATATGAATAAAATCTATAGTTGTTTTCAATTGCAAATTTGTATGCTCGTTGCATATCATTTATTCCATAATAAGCACACACTAATACAAATAGTGATGACTTTGGTAGGTGAAAATTTGTTATCATTGCATCAGC
>CALJEH010000112.1 GCA_938074435.1 uncultured Alphaproteobacteria bacterium | reverse complement strand
GCAGGTAATTGGAAGATGAATGGTCTAAATGAATCAAAAAAAGAGATAGGCAGCTTATTAAAAAAAGTCACCAATATAAGTAAATCGAATGTAATTTTATTTCCGCCATTCACATTAATAGAAACTTTTGCAAAATTAGCTGAGAATTCAGGAATATTTATTGGTGCCCAAGATTGTCATCATGAAGATTATGGTGCACACACAAGCGCCATTTCTGCTTCCATGATCAGTGACGTCAATGCAAAATTTGTAATTGTTGGCCACTCCGAAACAAGGACGGCAAATAATTATACAAATAAAATAATTAGACTAAAAGCCGAGGCAGCTCATAGGAACAATCTTATTCCCATTGTATGTGTTGGTGAAAGTGATCTATATAGGAAAAGCGGTGATCAATTTAATTTTGTAAAGGCTCAACTTGAGGAATCACTGCCGGAAAGTGCAACAAGAGATAATACAATTATTGCTTATGAACCAATTTGGGCTATAGGAACAGGCAATACCGCTGCAACAAAGGATATTGTTGAGATGGTTAATTGTATATTTTCTAAATTAAATTCAATAAAATCAGATAAAAAAGATATTCCTAGATGTCTGTATGGTGGTTCTGTGAATCCTTCCAACTCTAGAGATATTTTAAGTATAGCAAATATTGGAGGGCTCCTCGTTGGAGGTGCATCATTAGACTCTTCGCAATTTTCAGAAATTATTAATTTAATCTAATTTAGTTTTAAATATTGTTTATTTTTTATATTTATAGTAATTAATACCAATACGAGGTATTTATGAGTTCATTAATTTTATTATTTCATCTTGCAATAGCAATCGTACTAATCGGTGCTATTCTTCTCCAGAGATCAGAAGGAGGAGCATTAGGTATTGGCGGCGGTGGCGGATCAGGAGGAGGGCTCTCTGGGTTCCTCAAGGGACGTGGTCAGGCTAGTGGATTAGTGAGGATTACAATAATATTAGGAGTCATTTTTTTTATTACTTCACTAAGTCTTTCAATTATAAACTCATACAACTCGCAGTCTATTATTGATCGTGTAACAGAAGATCTTGACCCAAAAGATTTGATTAATACTGAGGACACATCTGATATTAGTGTTCCGATCCTTAATTAATCGTATTTTCTTTTTGATAATTTAAATTAGGATTTTACATCTTAAGTATTTTTGTTAAATTATAATTCCATGGCGCGTTTTATTTTCATAACAGGTGGTGTGGTATCTTCATTAGGAAAAGGTCTTTCTTCGGCATCACTTGGTGCACTCCTTCAGTCACATGGTTATACAGTTCGATTAAGAAAACTTGATCCATACTTAAATGTTGATCCTGGAACAATGAATCCCATTCAGCATGGCGAGGTTTTTGTTACTGATGATGGAGCTGAGACTGATCTAGACCTTGGCCATTATGAAAGATTCACTGGGGTTTCAGCAAGTAAATATGATAATATAACCAGTGGTAGAATATATCAAAATATTATTCAAAAAGAGAGAAGAGGCGACTATCTTGGTGGAACAGTGCAGGTTATCCCGCACGTTACGGATGCAATCAAAGATTTTGTTTTAGATCATTCGGAGGATGTAGATTTTTTGTTATGTGAAATTGGTGGTACTGTAGGAGATATTGAAGCATTACCATTTTTTGAAGCAATAAGACAACTTAGGAATGAGTTGGGGCATGAGAATTGTATATTTATTCACCTAACATTACTCCCATTCATAGCTGCAGCTGGTGAATTAAAGACAAAACCTACTCAACATTCAGTCAAAGAGCTTACCTCAATTGGTATTCAACCTGATATAATTGTCTTAAGATGTGACAGGGAGATACCTGAAGATGAAAGAAAAAAAATATCATCCTTTTGCAACGTTCCATTTAGTAGGATTATTCCAGCTGTAGATGTTAAAAATATTTATGATGTTCCGATGAATCTTCACAAAAACGGTCTTGATTTCGAAGTATTAAAATTATTTAATATTAACAGGAAAACTAAACCAGATCTTAGTAGATGGATAGAAATATCTAAAAATGCAAATTCAATTGAAAATAGTGTTAACGTTACTATTGTAGGGAAATATGTTCAACTCAAGGATGCCTATAAATCTCTTGATGAGGCACTATATCACGCAGGGTTAATGAATAAGATTAAAGTGAACATAGACTGGCTAGACTCTGAAATATTAGAAAATACATATATCTTGGATCATTTAAATAATACAGATGCTATTTTGGTACCAGGTGGCTTTGGACAAAGAGGCAGTGAGGGTAAAATAAAAGCTATAAATTTTGCACGCGAAAGAAAAATCCCCTATCTTGGTATTTGTTTTGGCATGCAAATGGCAATAATTGAACTATCAAGATCATTGCTAGGATTGGAAAATGCAAGCACAACTGAATTTGGTACTACTGAGCATCCCGTTGTTGATTTGATGACGGAATGGAAAAGAGGGAAGTCCTTTGAAAAAAGAGATGAAAATACGGATCTTGGAGGTACTATGCGATTAGGTGCTTATGATGCGGTGCTCTCTGAAGGTTCAAAAGTTGCCTCAATTTACAATACGAATAAAATAAGCGAACGCCATCGACATCGTTGGGAAGCAAATATTTTATATAAAGA
>CALJEH010000111.1 GCA_938074435.1 uncultured Alphaproteobacteria bacterium | reverse complement strand
ATATTATTAATAACATGCCCATCATTTTTAAGTGTTGTTATAAACCTATCAAAGTTTTTATCACTCTTTAAGTAATTGTAATGAATTATATGTTGATTTGATTGAGCGTCATTAATGATATCAAACTCATCACAGTATTTTACATGATTTATTGGTTCACTCAGTTCTATTGATATCACTTTTTGTCCCATCTTTTCAATAAGCTCGGTTTTCTTTTCGGTAAGAAGTATTTTACCTTTATTTATTATAGAAATACGATCAGCGATCTCTTGTGCTTCTTCGATATAATGCGTAGTTAGTATGATAGTTGTACCCTTCGCTCTTATTTCTTTGATGAGTTGCCACATATCAATACGCAGATCAACATCTACCCCCGCAGTTGGTTCATCTAAAAATAGTATCTTAGGGTTGTGGCTGAGAGCTTTTGCAATAATAACACGTCTTTTCATACCACCCGATAGTTCAACAATTCTTTTGTCTTTTTTTTCCCACAATAAAAGCCTCTTGAGAATAGCTTCTATATATTTGTCATCATTTTTGAATCCATAGAGGTTTCTTGAATAACGAACAACATCAATTACTTTTTCAAATGGTTGCAGCGCAATTTCTTGTGGAACCAATCCGATCATGGATCGTGTTTTACGGTAGTCTTTTTTTACATCAAATCCATTAACTTTAACAGAGCCGGATGACATATTGGTTATTCCGCACACCGCAGATATAAGTGTTGTTTTTCCTGCACCATTAGGACCAAGCAGAGCAATAATTTCACCATCATGAATATCCAGATTAACACTAGAAAGCGCTTCTGTACCATCTATAAATTTTTTAGATAGATCTATTATTTCAATGATATTTTTCATTAATTATAAGTTATTTTAATAGATTATTAATTTGAATGATAAATTACAAAAATATAGTTTTTCATTTAAAAAACTACTATATATTATGTAGATGCTTTATTTATTATTACAAGGTGAAAGTTATGCAATATAAGAATAAATTATACATCAACGGTGAATGGCTTGATGGAGCAAATAAAGAAACATTCGACGTCATTAATCCAGCAACAGAAGAAGTGATAGCATCAGTTTCATCAGCTGAAATAGAAGACGCAAAAAAAGCTATAGATGCAGCAGAAGTTGCATTTGAAAGTTGGTCAAAAGTTTCACCAAGAGACAAGTCAGTAGTACTTCGTAAAGCATATGAATTATTTATGGCTAGAATTGAGGATTTTGCGAAAATAATCACGCTAGAAAACGGTAAAGCATATGGTGATGCAAAAGGAGAAGCACTATATTCTGCTGAGTTCTTTCGTTGGTATTCTGAAGAAGCTGTTAGAGGTATAGGTCAAATATCCAATGCACCTGCCTCGGGAGCACGTATAGTCGTGCAATATAAACCAATTGGAATCTCTATCCTTGTAACACCTTGGAATTACCCTGCAGCGATGGGTACAAGAAAAATTGCACCAGCAATTGCTGCTGGTTGTCCTGTAATCATCAAACCAGCATCAGAAACACCGTTAACCATGCTCGAACTTATGCCATTACTCGAAGAAGCTGGCGTTCCGAATGGTCTTGTCTCTGTTCTACCATCACGAAATACATCTAAATTAGTTGATCATTTGCTGCACGATAAAAGAGTAAGGCTTGTATCATTTACTGGTTCAACAGAGGTGGGAAGAAAGTTGTTAAAAGGTGCTAGTGATCAAGTATTAAAGACATCAATGGAACTTGGTGGTAATGCACCACTAATTGTCTTTGATGATGCTGATATGAATACAGCTGTCGAAGGAGCCATGGTTGCCAAGATGAGAAACCTTGGTGAGGCATGTACTGCTGCTAATAGAATTTATGTCCATGAAAACATTGCAGAAGAATTCAAAGTCAAATTCACCGAAAGAATGGGATCCTTAAAAGTTGGTAATGGTTTAGATAAATCTGTTGATGTTGGCCCATTAGTCAATAAAGAAACACGTGATAAAGTTGCGTTCTTTGTTGAGGACGCTTTATCAAAAGGCGCTGAGCTTTGTGTTGGTGGTCAAAACATAGAAGGTCCAGGATATTATTATCCTCCGACAGTCTTGTTTAATGTATCTGATAAATCTGAGTGTTTGAATGATGAAATATTCGGGCCTGTAGCAGCAATACAAACATTTAATGACACAGAGGAAGTGATCAAAAGAGCTAACGATACTGAATACGGTCTTGTTGCATATGTCTTCACAGAGGATATGAAAAAAGGCATGCAGGTCTGTGAAAGACTGGATTATGGCATGGTTGGTTTAAACAGAGGTTTAGTCTCTGATCCGGCTGCTCCATTTGGTGGGACAAAACAATCTGGACTTGGAAGAGAAGGTGGGCATGAAGGGATGCTTGAGTTCATGGAAGCCCAATACATATCCTCAATCTGGTAATTGGGTATCTATTAATTAAAAGTTTAAAATGGGCGTTTGATTTTATGCCCATTTTCTACTAATTTGCAATACTGAAATTTCCTAAAAAATTTAACCCTAATAGAATTGAATGCTCCAAAATCTAGAAGTTTGAGTTTTTTGTTTTTATTTGTAAATAAGCATATTGATTGTATATGATTTGCCCACATATTCTGCTCATATAATTTATTTTTGGAGTATCAATATGAAATATTTAAATAGTTTTCTTGCATTTTTTGCAGTAATCTTTTTCTCTTCTAACTTAATTGCTTCACCTTTAGTTGATGTTGATTGGTTAAAAGAAAAAATAGAATCAGGGGAAACAAATAGTAACATCCTTCTTATAGATATTAGAAACACTATTGGCGGCGGCAGTTACGAAACGTATCTTGATGGTCATATCCCTACATCAATTCATTCAGATTATAGTAAAGATGGATGGAGAATAAATGTGGATAATACAGTTGGACTCGTCCCAACAGAAGAACAGTTTCAAATTTTAGCGAGAAGTCTTGGAGTAAATGATGATACACACGTTGTAATTATTCCAGCTGGTGTTTCATCAAGTGATTTTGGAAGTGCAGCACGTAGTTATTGGACCTTTAAAGTTTTTGGACATGATAATGTTTCTGTGCTAAATGGCGGTTTGAATGCCTGGAAGTTTGCATACCCAAATGAAATTGAGACTGGTGATTTCGTTAAAAGATCTGCTGGTAATTTTACAGCAAAATTTGTTCCAGAACTTTACATCAGCACAGATGATGTTGCAAAGGTTGTTGGTAATAAGGGGGATATCATATTACTTGATGGTCGACCAGCTGATCAATTTTATGCTGAAGCAAAACATCCGAAAGCTCGTATTGCAGGCAGATTACCGGAATCCTTAATGCTATTTCAAGAAAATGCCTACAACGTTGCACAAAATATTCTAAAATCTGACTCAGAGCTCAAAGAAGTTTTTGCTGATTATCTAGATGCAGAAGTTATCAGTTATTGTAATACAGGTCACTGGGCTGCCAACAACTGGTTTGTTTTATCGGAAGTTCTAGGTAATAAGAATGTTAGACTATATGATGGTTCAATGGTGGAATGGACACAAGATCCTATCAGACCAGTTGAAACATCTGGTAGATCGAATCTTGATAAGCTAAAGGGTATAATAGGATAATATTTTATATATTCTGAATAATTTTATGATATAAAATTGATATGATCAGAATTCAAAATATTGGAATATTCTCTTTTTTATTGTTAGCAGGCCTAAGTACAGGCCTGCTAGCATTTTTTGATTCTGGGTTGAAGGGTATTATACTACTTTCACTTGGCATTATACTTGGAATCACCTTTTTATTCTTTCAATATGGATTTGCATCAGGATGGAGAAATCTTATTATAGATAAAAATCCATCGATGATTTCCTATCATTTTCTGCTTGCTACAATTTGCTCTCTCTTCTTTATTCCACTAATAGGATTAAATTCTGGAATTATAGGCAGCATTGCCCCCGTTAACTTATCATTGGTTATTGGGGCGTTTATGTTTGGTTTTGGTATGCAGCTTGCTAATGGATGTGGTTCTGGAGTATTATTTACATTTGGTGCTGGTTCAGGAAGGATGATTGTTGCATTACCTTTTTTTATTATAGGTTCGGTGCTAGGTACCTATATATTGCCATTTGTAATTGATTTTATGTCTCTGGGGCAAATTGTTATAGGCAATAATTTTCCTCTCTTTGTAAAGACATTGATGAATGTTTCACTTCTCGCTTTCATGTTTCTAATTTTTCAATTTTTTGCTCGAAAGAAAAAAATACAATTAAAAAAGAAATTCCTGATTGGTACCATTATCATAGCAATCTTATGTATTATGGTTCTTTTGTTTTCTGGTTCTCCGTGGGGTGTAACCTATGGCTTTACTCTTTGGGGTGCTAAGATATTTTCTGCTTTGGGTATTCCTGTAGAAAATTTTACATTCTGGAACTGGCCGGGACCAAAGAGATCATTAGAACACTCTGTTCTCTCAGATGTTAGCAGTATGATGAATATTGGAATGATTATTGGTGCTGGTTTATTGGCCTCAATTACAGGGTTGTTTTCAGAAAGTAATTGGCCTCCAAAAGCTGAGTTAATTTCAGCAGGAATTGGTGGTATACTTATGGGTGTGGGGGCTAGGTTGAGCTTTGGCTGTAATATTGGTGCATTTCTTGGTGGAACCGCCTCTGGAAGTTTGCATGGATGGATTTGGTTTGTAATGGCATTTATTGGTACATACTTTGGTATTATTTATAGAAATAAAGTAGGTTATAAATAATGAATGTTAAAAGGATATATGCGGTTCTTATAGTCATTGGATTTATAATGGTAATGTACGATCATCTCTCAAGTCCTGTGCTCGCACTTGCATCACCTGGTCAAAGTGAAAATGCTTGTGCTCCATGCGGAGCTCCATGTTTGGATAAGGAATAATATGCGTTATTTTCTTTTGTTTTTTTTAACTATTTTTCTTGTTAATGAGTCAGATGCTGCATCGCGTTTGGAACAATTATATCTGGAGTCTCAACTTATAAATAATTATTCAGAAGATTTATATTTTAATGGGAATGATTTTGTTATTGGTAACAAAGATGCTAAAGTAACTGTGGTTGAATTTTTTGATTATAACTGTGGTTACTGTGAAAGAGCTTTAGCCGACCTAATTAAACTCATAGACTCCAATCCTAATATTAAAGTTGTGTTAAAAGAATATCCAATTTTGAATGATAATTCATATGATTTAGCTAAATTATCACTTTCTGCAGGATTGCAGGGTAAGTATTTTGAATTTCATAGTGTTTTGCTGTCAACTAAGGGTGCTGTCTCCTATGATCAAGCTCTAAAAATAGCTGCTGATATAGGTTTGGATATTTTAAAATTAGAGGAGGATTTTAAGAGCCAACAAGTTAACGATATCATTGCCAATACAAAAGTTTTAGGTTATTCTTTAGCCGTATCAGGTACTCCGGCATATTTTGTTGGTGATATAAAACTAGCAGGTGCTGTCGGTTATGAAACTTTGCAAGAAGTAGTAAATTATATAACAGAGGGTATTTTTATAAATGATTATATAGTTCAACTAGCTCAAGCAGGCGATAGTGATGCCTACAAAATTATGGTTAGATATGGATTGTATTAATTTTAATTAAAGAATAGGACGTGAAAAATGGATAAAGGTTTATTGTGGAGAGGCGGACTTGTTTTAGTCTTTGGTTTGGCTATTTGGTTCGGATATTCCCTATCAGGAGATATGAGAGATGGAGCAAAGGCGCGCTCTGGTAAATTTTATGATAAAGCAATTGCTATTTACGAACCAATTGCTGAAAATGGTTCAAGTATACCATTTTGGAATCCGCAAACTAAAGCTCAACAGGAAATTGGACACATACATGCTTTTAGAGATGATGGACAAGATAATTGGGAAGAAGCTGTAAAATGGTGGTCAAGAGCATCAAAAGGTGGAAGTGTTGTTGCTCAATTTGCAATTGCACAAGCGTATAAAAGTGGACAAGGCGTTGAAGAATCATTAGAAAATGCCTATATTTGGGCTATGGTTTCTGGTGATAAAAAATCAAAAAGCCAAAATAGATATCTAGTAGATGCAAGAAATTCAGCAAAAGAATTATCAGCTGATCAAATTGCGTCAGCCGAAAAAGCAATCAAGGCATGTATTGACTCTGATTTCGTAGATTGCCCATATTAAGAATTCGTGTAAAGTGGGATATTTTGTCGATTGACATATCCCACTATCTGCACAAATCAGATATTTTTTTTTTCCAATCTATAAGCTTAATAAACTTTTCATTTATACTTGTATTTTTACTAACTTTATCACCCCAAGTTAGGGAGCCTAAAATTATTATATCAGCATAAGAGATACCATCCTCGAGTATAAATTCTTGTTTCAAAAGAATATTATTTAAGAAATTACAACACTTATCAAATTCATTTTTTTTGGAACTCACATTCAGTTGCTGAAATTGTTTTGGATGCATTCCAAACCTCTTGGTTCTACTTTCTATAAAGTATTTTTTATCATCATCTTGAAGGCATTCGATTATATCAAATGCAACACGTTCAACTATCGAAAAGTTTAGAAAGTGATCTGACCAGTTATTGATCAATCTGATTGCCTCAAGATTATTATTAATTAGTTTAAGGGTTTTATCTGCGTAATTATTTTCTATGTATTGGGCTATTATAAAAGAGTCTGAGATCATTTGCTCATTATCTATAATTGTTGGCAATCTTGATTCACCAAATAAAGGATTATTAAGTCTCTGATTAAAAGTTGTTGGTATTGTTTCGTAATCAATTTTCAAAACATTAAGTAAGTATTTTATTCTCCAACAGTATGGACTGAATCTTAAATCATTCTTGCCAGCTAAATCGTATATTTGGATCATTTTGAGATGATGGTTTTGTCTATGTATTAAAAATTGAATATAATCACAACTTTAATATGAAATTACTTGTTATGACAATTAAATTATAATAATAATACTCATAATTTTAATTTGGAATTTTAGATGAATCCTGTCATTCTTGATTACTTACCTATTTTAATATTTATTGGTGTTGCGATAGTCGTTTCTGCAGCATTGATGGGGTCTTCATTTATAATTGCAAAGTCCAATCCAGACAATGAAAAACTTTCCACATATGAATGTGGTTTTGAACCATTTGAAAATGCAAGGGTGAAATTTGATATTAGATTCTATCTTGTTGCTATTTTATTCATTATTTTTGATTTGGAAGTAGCCTTTCTTTTCCCATGGGCTATTACTCTTGGGACAATAGGAGTGTTTGGATATGTGTCAATGATGATCTTTTTGACAGTTTTGACCGTTGGTTTTGTATACGAATGGAGAAAAGGTGCATTAGAGTGGGATTGACATGAGCATACAAGATCAAGCTATAAATCAAGATGATTATTTTAAAGAGCTTTCTGGTGAACTATCAGATAAAGGGTTTCTTTTGACTAGCGCAGATGAGCTAATTAACTGGGCTCGAACAGGATCACTTATGTGGATGACATTTGGTCTCGCATGTTGTGCTGTTGAGATGATGCAAGCATCAATGCCGAGATATGATCTTGAAAGATTTGGGACTGCACCAAGAGCATCACCCAGGCAATCCGATTTAATGATTGTTGCTGGTACATTAACTAACAAAATGGCTCCTGCCTTAAGAAAAGTATATGACCAAATGCCTGAACCACGTTACGTAATTTCAATGGGTAGCTGTGCAAACGGAGGCGGGTATTATCATTATTCATACTCTGTCGTTCGAGGTTGTGATAGGATAGTCCCTGTTGATGTATATGTTCCAGGATGTCCTCCAACTGCTGAAGCTCTATTATACGGTATACTTCAGTTACAAAGAAAAATCAGAAGAACCGGTAACATAGACAGATAATAGAGATTATAGATGCCTGATAAAAATAATGAAAATATTTCAGATGAAGACATTTATCAGTCGCTTAAGAATAGATACAAAAAAAACATACTGAATGTTAATTTAATACCTGATTTATCTATCGATATTAAGGTTGAAATAATTAATGATATTGTTAAGTTTCTCAAGGACTCTAGAGATTTCCAATTTACTACATTTATAGATATATGTGGTGTTGATTACCCGAATCGCAGTAAAAGATTCGATGTGGTTTATCATCTCTTGTCTATGAAAAAGAATAAAAGAATTAGAATAAAAGCGGCAATTGATGAAAAAGACTCAATTGAGTCTATTGTTAATATATTCCCAGCTGCTAATTGGTATGAACGTGAAGCTTATGATTTATATGGCATAAACTTTAACAACCATCCAGATCTAAGAAGATTGCTTACGGATTACAACTTCCAGGGGTACCCACTTCGAAAAGATTTCCCACTGACAGGATATACGCAAGTTAGATATGACGATACGCAAAAGAGAGTTATTCATGAACCTGTTGAATTAGGTCAGGAGTTTAGAGATTTTGATTTTCAAAGTCCATGGCTAGGAGATCCTCAAGAAGGTGAAAAAGAGATTGTAAACGAAGATGAATGACAAAATAAAAGACAATACATTCACTATTAATTTTGGACCACAGCATCCAGCTGCTCACGGTGTGTTGAGATTGGTTCTTGAATTAGATGGTGAAATTGTTGATAGGGTTGATCCTCATATTGGTTTGTTGCATAGAGGAACCGAGAAACTTATAGAACATAAAACTTACACACAAGCCATTCCATACTTCGATAGATTAGACTATGTTGCTCCTATGAATCAAGAGCATGCATTCTCATTGGCTATTGAAAGTCTGCTCAAGATTGATGTACCAAGAAGAGGTCAGACAATTAGGGTGTTGTACTCAGAAATTGGAAGATTACTCTCCCACCTATTAAATATAACAACACAAGCAATGGATGTTGGGGCACTTACTCCTCCTCTTTGGGGATTTGAAGAAAGAGAGAAATTGATGGGTTTCTATGAACGTGCATCTGGGAGTAGAATGCATGCGGCATACTTCAGGCCTGGTGGAGTGCATCAAGATCTACCTGAAGATTTAATTGATGATATAGATACATTTATAGAAAGTCATCCTGCAGTCATAAGTGATATTGAAACCCTATTAACTGACAATAGAATTTTTAAACAAAGAAATGTAGATATTGGTTTTATCAGCCAAGAAGATGCGCAATTATGGGGGTTTTCTGGAGTCATGATTAGGGGAACGGGGTTACCTTGGGATTTAAGAAGATCGCAACCTTACGAAATATATTCAGAACTAGAATTTGAGATACCTATTGGTAAGAATAGTGACTGTTATGATAGGTATTTATTAAGAGTGGAAGAGATGAAGCAATCTCTAAAAATTATGAAACAATGTATACAAATATTGAGAAATGAAAAGGGTCCTGTATCATCCCATAATAATAAATTATTTCCTCCCAAACGTGCTGAAATGAAGGCTTCTATGGAAGCATTAATTCATCATTTTAAATTGTATACTGAGGGTTATCATGTTCCAAAAGGTGAGGTTTATCGTGCTGTAGAAGCTCCAAAAGGTGAGTTTGGCGTTTATCTTGTATCTGATGACTCTAATAAACCATATAGGTGTAAAATTAGAGCGCCTGGCTTTGCACATCTACAGGCTATGGATTATATGTGTAAAGGTCACATGCTAGCAGATGTTTCTGCGGTATTAGGTTCACTTGATATAGTCTTTGGAGAAGTTGATAGGTAATACATACATGGTAGAATTAAACGATAAAAACTTTTCATTCACGAAAGAAAACCTGAAAATTGCGGAAATTGAGATAAAAAAATATCCTGAAGGTAGAGGCGGATCTGCGATAATTTCACTTTTATGGATTGCTCAAAAACAAAACGAAGGCTGGTTGTCTCCTGAAGTAATAGATTACATCGCCAAATATTTGGGTACTTCTCAGATAAGAGTGATGGAAATTGCAACTTTCTACACTATGTTTAACCTCAAGCCTGTGGGGAAATATCATTTCCAAATGTGTGGTACTACACCCTGTATGTTGTCAGGATCAAATGAACTTAAGAAAATACTGCAAAATGAAATTGGTGAACAAAATACTGTAAGCACTGATCGATTGTTTTCGTGGGTTGAAGTAGAGTGTTTGGGGGCTTGTTGTAACGCACCAGTTGTACAAATAAATGATGATTACTATGAAGATTTAGAGCCTACAGACCTTATAAATATCTTAAAAGATTTAAGAAACAACAAAACTCCTAAAATCGGATCCTATAAAAAAAGAGTCTCATCTGAGCCAGTTGATAATAATATACAAACTCAAACAGATAAGGAAATCGAAGATATTGTGAAACGTCGAAACAAACCAGGATTGAGTGTATAGGAATGCTAAAATTAGAAAACAGAATATTTACTAATATCTATGGTCATAATAGCCCAGATTTAAAATCAGCTCTGAAAAGAGGGAATTGGGATTCAACAAAAATCCTAATGGATAAGGGCAAAGACTGGATAATAGAGGAAATGAAAGCATCAGGCTTGAGAGGTAGAGGCGGTGCTGGTTTTCCAACTGGACTAAAATGGTCATTTATGCCAAAAGAAGTAGGAGAACGACCACATTACTTAGTTGTTAACGCAGATGAGTCAGAACCTGGGACTTGTAAAGATAGAGAAATATTAAGACACGAACCTCATCAGTTTATTGAAGGATGTTTGCTTGCTTCATATGCTATGAGCGCTCACGCTTGTTATGTTTACGTAAGAGGTGAGTATGTTTTTGAGAGGGTGGCGCTGCAAAAGGCAATTGATGAAGCATACGAGGCTGGCTTTGTTGGTAAAAATGCATGTAAATCAGGATGGGATTTTGATATTTATGTACATCATGGAGCTGGTGCGTATATTTGTGGAGAAGAAACAGCTCTATTAGAAAGCCTTGAAGGAAAAAAAGGTATGCCGAGACTCAAGCCACCGTTTCCAGCAAATTGTGGGCTTTATGGTTGCCCAACAACAGTTAATAACGTTGAGTCTATATCTGTTGCTCCTGAAATTTTAAGAAGAGGTGCTGATTGGTTTTCTTCACTAGGAAAACCCAACAACACTGGCACTAAACTCTTTTGTATATCAGGACATGTTAATACCCCTTGTAATGTGGAAGAGGAAATGGGGATCTCATTAAGAGAGCTTCTTGAAAAACATGCAGGTGGTGTTAGGGGTGGATGGGACAATCTTCTTGCTGTAATTCCTGGTGGCTCATCTGTGCCTTGTCTGCCAGCGGATCAATGTCAAAACCTGTCGATGGATTTTGACACCCTCAAAGAGCTAAAGTCAGGACTTGGTACTGCTGCAGTAATTGTAATGGATAAATCAACAGACATAGTAAATGCAATTGCAAGATTAAGTTATTTTTATAAGCACGAAAGTTGTGGTCAATGTACCCCTTGCCGTGAAGGAACTGGCTGGATGTGGAGAGTTATGGATAGAATGGTCAAGGGTGATGCTTCCATCGATGAAATTGATATGTTGCAAGAAGTTACAAAACAAGTAGAAGGGCATACAATATGCGCATTAGGTGACGCAGCTGCATGGCCAATTCAAGGTTTAATACGGCATTTCAGAACTGAAATCGAAAACAGACTGACTAAATAGGTTAAATTTATATGTCAAAAAAAATATTAATAAACGGTAATGAATTTGAATTTGAGGACAATCTAACATTAATCCAAGCACTCGAATTTGCTGATATAGAAGTTCCTAGATTCTGTTATCATGACAAACTATCAATTGCTGGAAACTGTAGAATGTGTCTGGTTGAGGTTAAGGGTGCACCAAAACCGGTTGCATCTTGTCATTTTTCATTAAGCGACTTGAGGCCTGGACCGAATGGTGAGTTACCTGAAGTGTTCACTAATACTGATTCAGTACATCATGCCCGTAAGGGTGCCATGGAATTTTTGCTTGTCAATCATCCTCTTGATTGTCCAATATGTGATCAAGGTGGTGAATGTGACTTACAAGATCAAGCTCTACACTATGGAATAAATAAAAGCAGGTATAAAGAAAATAAGAGGGCTGTTGATAATAAGTATATTGGTCCTTTAGTAAAAACAACAATGACAAGATGTATACATTGTACTAGGTGCGTTAGATTTACGTCTGAAGTTGCTGGAACAGGCGAACTCGGCGCAATCCATCGCGGTGAGAATATGGAGATTACAACTTATTTAGAAAAAGGCATGTCATCAGAATTACAAGGTAATGTAATAGATTTATGTCCAGTTGGTGCACTTACATCAAAACCTTATGAGTTTCAAGCTAGGCCATGGGAATTAACAAAGACTGAGTCTATAGATGTAATGGATGCCTTGGGCTCAAATATTAGGATAGACTCAAAAGGTAGTGAGGTTATGCGAATTATGCCTCGTTTCAACGAAGATGTTAATGAAGAATGGATCTCAGATAAAACACGTTTCATATGGGATGGATTGAAATCACAAAGGATCGATGAGCCATATATACGTAAAGATGGGAAGTTAGTTAAAGCGACATGGGATGAAGCATTAAACAAGGTTGTTGAATTAGTAAAGAACACAAAACCATCAAAAATTGGTGCAATAGCCGGAGATATGACAACTGCTGAAGAGATGTATTTAATGAAATTACTATTTGATAAGCTTGGGACTGATTTATACGATTGTAGGCAAGATGGTTCATACATAACGAATAAATTTGGTCGTGCGTCTTATATTTTCAATCCTAGTATATCTGGTATAGAAGAAGCAGATGGTCTTGTGATAATTGGATCAAATCCAAGAATTGAGTGTCCTGTTTTAAATGCAAGAATTCGAAAGAGGTGGCTCACAGGAAATCTGAAAATCTTTAATATTGGTCAAGAAAATGACCTAACCTATGAATACATCCACCTCGGTAAATCACCTGAACAAATAAATTTGAAAAGTATGGATATAAATAATTGTAAAAACATTATTTGGCTCATTGGGGATGATGTCTTTACCCGTGATGACTCCAATGATTTATTATCCCATATTGTTGAATCAGCTAAGAAAACAAATTCCATCCGGGATGATTGGAATGGTCTTGCTATTCTCCATAAAAGTGCATCAAGGGTTGCTGGTTTAGATTTAGGATTCTTGCCAGAAGATTCAAAAAAGAATGCAAAATATATTGCTAATTCAAAAAATGTAGATCTCTTGTTTTTGATGGATGCAGATGAAATCGATGCGGATAATAAATATAAAGTTTATATAGGAAGTCACGGAGATAAAGGTGCAACTTCAGCTGATGTCATCTTGCCAGGAGCGTGTTACACAGAAAAGAATGGCTTTTTTATGAATACAGAAGGACGGTTACAGCAAATAAATAGAGCAGTTTTTCCTCCTGGTGATGCAAAAGATAACTGGAAAATTATTATTGAGTTATCAAAACGACTCAAGAAGTCACTAAACTTTGTAAGTTTTGATGATGTAAGAAAAGATTTGCAAAAGAAATTTCCTATTTTTGAAGATGTTGGTGTTATTCAAGCTGCTGACCAATCACAGTTATCCAAAATTGAGATTAAATATCCCAAACTTAATGATGTAGAATTTGAAAATTCCATTAAAGATTTTTATCTCACAAATCCAATTACAAGAGCCAGTAAAATAATGGCTGAGTGCAGCATGCAAAAAAAGAACAACGGGAATATTAATGGATAATCTTTTGATAAATTATCTAATTCCTTTATTAATAATTGCTCTCAAGAGTGTATTCCTCATTACAGCTTTGTTAATAACGATAGCCTTTTTACTATTGGCAGATAGAAAAATTTGGGCTGCTGTGCAGATGAGAAGGGGCCCAAATGTTGTTGGTCCTTTTGGTCTACTGCAGTCATTTGCTGATCTTTTAAAATTCGTCCTTAAAGAAGTAATTATTCCTTATAATGCTGATAAAGTTGTTTTTCTTCTTGCTCCATTTGTAACAACAGTTTTTGCAATATCCGCTTGGGCTGTAATTCCATTTGATGCTGGGCTTGTACTTGCTGATATTAATATTGGAATACTATATATCTTAGCTATATCATCACTTGGTGTTTACGGTATTATCATGGGTGGATGGGCTTCAAATTCAAAATACCCTTTTTTAGGTGCACTTAGATCAGCCGCTCAGATGGTTTCATACGAGGTATCAATAGGTTTTGTTATTATTACAGTAATCCTTCTAAGTGGTTCACTAAATTTGAGTGATATTGTGTATGCTCAAGCTGGTAACTATGGTTTCCTCAATTGGTATTTTATTCCACTATTTCCAATGTTTGTTGTCTTTTTTATCTCGGCATTAGCAGAAACAAATAGACCTCCATTTGATCTTCCAGAAGCTGAGTCAGAGCTTGTTGCAGGGTTTATGGTGGAATACTCATCCACACCTTACCTAATGTTTATGCTTGGCGAGTATGTTTCTATTGTTCTTATGTGTGCATTTGGAACAATATTGTTTTTAGGAGGATGGTTACCAATATTTACATTTTTAGATTTTATCCCTGGGTTTGTGTGGTTTGTCCTAAAAGTATGTTTTATGTTTTTTCTTTTTGCTATGGTTAAGGCAATAGTTCCGAGGTATAGATACGACCAATTAATGAGACTCGGATGGAAAGTTTTTCTACCGCTATCACTGTTAATGGTTGCTCTAACAGCAACATATGTAGTTTTTATATGATTGAAATTGGATAAGATATGAATAAAACACTAAGAATTATGAGAAGCTTTTTATTGATTGAGTTTTTGAAAACATTCAGACTGGCTATGAGGTATTTCTTTAACAAAAAAGCAACAATAAATTATCCTTTTGAAAAAGGGTCAATTTCTCCGAGATTTAGAGGCGAACATGCTCTTAGACGTTATCCAAATGGTGAAGAGAGGTGCATTGGATGTAAGCTCTGTGAAGCAATATGCCCTGCTCAAGCTATAACGATTGAGGTTGGTCCTCGAGAAAAAGACGGAACAAGAAGAACAACACGTTATGATATTGATATGGTTAAGTGTATATATTGTGGTTATTGTCAAGAAGCTTGTCCAGTTGATGCAATTGTGGAGGGTCCAAATTTTGAATTTGCCACTGAAACAAGAGAAGAGTTGTATTACAACAAAGAAAAACTACTTGCTAATGGTGATCGTTGGGAAGAGTCGCTCTCAAAAAATATAGAATTAGATGCTAAGTATAGGTAATTCATGATCGTGGTTAGTACATTATTTTATTTATTTTCATTCATTATGATCGCCTCTGCCTTTATGGTGGTGTTATCACGTAATCCCGTGCACTCTGTTCTTTTTTTGATTCTCTGTTTTTTCAATTCCGCTGGTATTTTTCTGTTACTTGGAGCTGAATTTTTAGCATTTATATTGGTGATAGTATATGTTGGGGCAGTAGCTGTATTATTCTTATTTGTTGTTATGATGCTTGATGTTGAGTTTAAATCTATTACCTCAACAGTGATTAGCTATTTGCCAATAGGTATGACAATTGGATTTATACTACTTGCAGAGTTAATGCTAGTCCTTTTCACTTGGAATAGGGATAGTGTTAAGATGATGTCATATACTACTGAAAATAATGAACAAATGAGCAATACAGAAATGCTTGGAATGGTTCTTTATACAGATAATATTCTTTTCTTCCAGCTGGCAGGGTTAATATTATTAGCATCTATGATTGGCGCAATTGTATTAACAGTTAACCACAGGCCTCACAGGCCCTCTGCAAAAAGACAAAATATTTCAGTGCAAGTTGATAGGGATCCAAAGGAGTCTATTGAAAATATAAAAGTAAAACCAGGAAGTGGCATATGATTACAATTAACCATTATCTTGTTCTTGCTTCAATATTATTTGTTATTGGTATATTTGGTGTATTTCTAAACAAAAAAAATATTATTATCATATTAATGTCTATTGAACTTATGTTACTATCAGTTAACATAAATTTTGTTGCATTCTCATCTTATCTTAATGACATTATGGGGCAGATCTTTTCTCTGCTTATATTAACTGTCGCTGCTGCAGAGGCTGCCATAGGTCTTGCCATACTTGTAATCTATTTTAGGAATAAAGGCTCAATATCAGTGGATGATATTAATGAGATGAAAGGTTAATAATGATTTATTCCTCTATAGTATTTTTACCACTTATTGGTGCGTTAATAACTGGCTTATTTGGGAAAACAATAGGAGCACGATCTTCTGAAATCCTGACATCTTCACTTGTAAGTATTTCTGCTATTTTATCCTGGATTGTTTTAGGCAATGTCGGCTGGGTTGATGGTGCAAATGATGAGGTCGTTGTTATTTTAAAATGGCTTACATCAGGAAATCTCGATCTCAGTTGGGCAATAAGAATAGATACATTAACTGCTGTAATGTTAGTAGTTGTTAATACCGTATCTGCTGTTGTACATTTTTATTCAATTGGATATATGCATAATGATCCATCCAGGCAGAGGTTTTTTTCTTATCTATCGTTATTTACATTTGCAATGCTAATGTTAGTTACTTCTAATAACTTCATGCAATTATTTTTTGGTTGGGAAGGAGTTGGCTTAGCATCATACTTATTAATTGGTTTTTGGCATCATAAAGATTCTGCAAATAATGCCGCCATGAAAGCATTTATAGTGAATAGAGTTGGTGACTTTGGCTTTGCATTGGGTATATTTTGTATATTCTATATCTTTGGGTCATTGGATTTTGATTATGTTTTCTCAAATGTGAAATATATGACTGATCAAAATATTTATATTCTAGGATATTCATTCAATTCTATTTCATTCATATGTGTTTTGTTGTTTGTTGGTGCTATGGGTAAGTCTGCACAGTTCTTCTTACACACATGGCTACCAGATGCTATGGAGGGTCCTACACCTGTATCAGCACTTATTCATGCTGCTACTATGGTGACAGCAGGAGTATTCCTAGTTGCCAGATGTTCTCCATTATACGAAATGGCTCCGAATGTTATGTCATTTATTGTATTCATTGGGGCAACTACAGCAATTTTTGCAGCTTCTGTTGCTCTTGTTCAAAATGACATTAAGAGAGTAATAGCATATTCAACTTGTTCACAATTAGGATATATGTTTGTTGCTTTAGGTTTAGGTGCTTATCAAGTTGGTATCTTTCATCTATTCACGCATGCATTTTTTAAAGCATTATTATTCCTAGGTGCTGGTTCCGTAATCCATGCCATGTCAAATGAACAAGACATGAGGAATATGGGTGGTTTAAGAAAACATATTCCAAAGACTTATGTTTTAATGTTAGTTGGTACTCTTGCCTTGACTGGTTTTGGTATACCTGGTGTATTTGGTATGGCAGGCTTCTACTCAAAAGATGCAATTGTTGAAGCTGCTTTCGCGACTAATCTTGCTATAAGTTCTTATGCTTTTACTATGCTGATCATAGCTGCATTTATGACTTCTTTCTATTCATGGAGACTCGTATTTATGACATTCCATGGAGCACCAAGAGCGTCTGAAGAGGTTATGTCACATATTCATGAAAGCCCAAATATTATGTTGGTGCCATTACTGGTGTTGGTTCTTGGTGCTATTCTATCTGGATATTTATTCTACGACTCATTTATATACCATGACTTTAAGGAGTTTTGGGCAAGCTCTATATATATTCTGAAGGAAAATAATATTTTAAAGGATCTTCACTATGTTCCTACTATTGTAAAATGGACACCAACAATTATGATGGTTCTCGGTTTGTTGTTGGCCTACTATTTCTATATTAGAAGACCAAATATCCCATCTAAAATTGCTGGTGACCAAGAGGTGCTATACAAATTCCTTCTTAATAAGTGGTATTTTGATGAAGTCTATGATTTCCTATTCGTAAAACCAACTGTAAGTATTGGGCGATTATTCTGGAAAGTCGGAGATGAAAACATAATTAATAAATATGGTCCCGATGGTATTTCAAAGCAGGTTATTCGTGTGACAAAGAAAATGGTTAAGTTGCAATCAGGATTAATCTACCACTATGCATTTTCCATGATTATAGGATTATCAATATT
>CALJEH010000110.1 GCA_938074435.1 uncultured Alphaproteobacteria bacterium | reverse complement strand
CGCGCCGGGGAGGATTCGAACCCCCGACCTCCTGATTCGTAGTCAGATACTCTATCCAGCTGAGCTACCGGCGCAATTTATTAGTATATATAAACATATATATTAAATACCACAAGTTCTCATGTGAACTTAAAATTCTATATGAATAATTATTAGTTTATGTTATCAAACCAATATGGAAAAAAAGTGTAGAAGAGTTGTTACAGGTTTTAATAGGGAAGGTGATTCCGTTGTCGTTTCTGATAGTTTTGTGAATAACCAAATGGAAAAGAATTCACGTCCTGGAGTGAGCTTAAATAATATTTGGCGTACCGAGGTCTTCCCAAATGATAATTCTGCCGATATAGAAGAAGTAGATCAAGTATTTACTATGTTTCCAAAATCTCTTGAGACAATTTGTCGTATATCTTCTTTTGAACCAGAAAAATCTCATAAGAAAAATGATTTTGATAGTGATGCTTACTTTTCAGATTTAAATGTAAGTAATACATTGGTTAAAAGTAAAAGGCATCCATTTATGCATAAATCAAAATCTTTAGATTATGCTATTATTCTGGAGGGTGAAATTACGCTAATACTCGATAATGAGGAAGTTAACCTCAGACAGGGTGATATTGTTATACAACGTGGCACGAGCCATGCTTGGGTTAACAATAGTGATAAACTTGCAAGAGTTTGTTTTATTTTGATGGGGGCTGAATGAATAAGGAAAAATATAAAATACAAAATATTTTCAGCGTAACCCTATTTCTTGTTTTGTTGTTATGTATGCCTATGAATTTAAACGCAGCAGAGTTCAAATTCAAATTCCATCATTTCTTACCGAAAACGTCGCCTGCCCACATTTCTATGATAGAGCCATGGGTAAAGAAAATAGAAGAGGAATCATCTGGGAGAATCAAAATTGATATTTATCCATCAATGACACTTGGAGGACGTCCAGCAGATTTAGTGAGTCAAGCCAGAAATGGAGTTGTGGACTTGATATGGACATCTAATGGTTACACACCAGGTCAATTTCCAAGAACAGAGTTATTTGAACTTCCTCTAATCCACACCAATAATCCAGAAAAAACAGGCGAGGTTATGCATGAAATGTTCAGTGAATATCTAGCCGAAGATTATTTTGGTTTGAAGGTGCTCTTTTTGCATGTTCATGCCGGAAATGTATTCCAATCTGTACAGAAAGAAATAACGGACATAGACTCATTTAGAGGAATGAAAGTTAGAACACCATCAAGGACAGGTTCATGGACACTTGATGAGTTAGGTGCGAAATCTATTTCAGTTCCAATGCCTGATGTAGTCCAAACCTTATCCAAAAATATGATAGATGCAGCTCTAATTCCTTATGAAATAATTCCAACATTTAAACTAAACGAATATACAAAATATCAAGTTGAAGGTTATGATGGGTTTCGCTTTGGCACATTAACATTCCAAGTATCAATGAATAGAGATAAATGGGATACTCTGCCTAATGATATAAAAAAAATTTTTCAAGCTAATTCAAATCTCTCACAATGGAAAAAGGCAGGCAATATATGGCAAATGAACGACAATTATGGTCTTGATTATGCTGTGAGAAATGGCAATTTACATAAATTCCTTGGATATAATGAAACTGAAGAAATCAAAGATAGATTAAAAGGAACGCATGATATTTGGTTAAAAGAATTATCAAAAGAAAATATAGATGGAGCTCCAATACTAGAAAAAGCAATGGAACTCATGGGTGAGTAGTTCCCAGGATTTTTTAATGTATGAAATTCACCAATAATATAAATAATTTAAGAAATATTATTACTTACTGGGCACTTATTGGTGTAGGTTTATTGATTCTTCTATTACTTATTAACGTGTGTGGGATCGCCTTTGATAATATTAACTACAATGTGCCCTATATACCATATGAGTTGATTCAATTTCTTATGCCAGTAATTGTGTTTAATTTTTTACCTTATTGTGAATTGAAATCAGCACACATAACCTTTGATTATTTTGCAGAAAGGTTTGAAAAGAGGGTTATATTACTATTAAGTTTAATAAAAAGTACCATTATCATTCTTATTAGCACCTATATCCTTCACCAAATGATCTATGGAATGATAGATTATTATTCTTTTGGATATGAGACAGTTATTATGAGTATCCCAATCTGGTTAAGCTACCCACCTATATTAATTTCACTTTTTTTACTGATATTGGCAGCAATGATTAATATCAAGGAAGAGATCTCATAAGATGGAATGGAATTTCATACAAATATTTCTAAGCATTATCTCTTTAGCATCACTGGTAATCTTAAGAATACCAATTGCTTATGTAATGATTTTGATTGGAATTGCTGGAGTTGGACTTGTGGATGGGATGGAAATTTTACATTTTCAATTAAGAGACTTGGCTATTGCCCAGTTTTCAAATTATGATTTGTCTGTAGTTCCTATGTTCATTTTGGTAGGAATAATTGCTCAAAATATTGGATATGGGGAAAGGCTATTTAAAGCTTTTAATAAGATATTTAGAACTATTCCGGGTGGGTTAGCAATTGCAACAATATTTACAGCTGCAGGTTTCGGTTCAATCAGCGGTTCATCAGTTGCCACCACATCTACGCTGAGTGAAATTTCTATACGAGAATTTCAGAAATTCAATTACCCCCCAGCCCTATATTCGGGTTCAATTGCAGCTGGTGGGACCCTTGGGATATTAATTCCTCCTTCAATAGTATTAATTGTATACTCAATCATTGCTGAAGTTAATATTATTGCAATGTTCAAAGCAGCAATAATCCCATTTTTATTAGCAATAATTTTTTTCATAGGCGTGATAGTTATATATGCTTTAAAGAACCCCATTGAATCAAGAACGATTGAAGAAGAAAATATATCAAACTTTGATGTATTTAAATTGCTGTTACCAATCTTAGCATTGATAACAATTATTCTTACAGGTTTAATATTTGGCATATTTACGATTGTTCCAGCCGCATCATTATCTGCACTATTAGTAATAATTTATGGAGTTCTTATAGGTAAATTAAATAATAAAAATTTAAAGAGAATAATGCTTAACACAGCAAAATTATCTGGGATGATTTATTTAATTATATTTGGCGCAGAAGTTTTAAAAATATTCTATGCGAGAGTTGATTTGCCTCAATTCCTATCAAATATTATCGCGAGCAGTGCTTTAGATCCTCTTTTACTTATTTTTTTAATTCTTCTAATTTTTATTATTTTGGGATTTATACTTGACAGTATGTCCATAATCTTAATATTTGTCCCGTTTATCTTGCCTCCAATATTGAATCTTGATTTAAATATGGATCAAGAATCTATAAAGGTTTGGTTTGGTATTCTAATGTTAATTGTTGTTGAGCTTGGTTTGATTACACCGCCTGTCGGTCTAAATATTAATACGATTGCAAAAATAGATCTTTCAATTAGCAAAAATATTACAAACCAAAGGAGTATTTACCGCGGTGTTTTGCCCTTCTTTATTATTGAGTTTATTAGAATAATGTTAATATTATTTTTCCCATCCATAATCCTTATTTCGCATTTGTAAAACTATCGTATAAAAT
>CALJEH010000109.1 GCA_938074435.1 uncultured Alphaproteobacteria bacterium | reverse complement strand
AATTATTGTAGCGACATTAATTGGGGGTGCTTCAACAATAGTTGGTCCGATGTTTGGAGCATTTTTCTTAACATTTTTATTGGAATATTTGAGACCATATTTACCAGGTGCAGAACGATATTTGATTTATGGAGTGATTGCACTTCTGCTGTATATGT
This sequence comes from uncultured Alphaproteobacteria bacterium, assembly GCA_938074435.1. GTDB lineage: Bacteria > Pseudomonadota > Alphaproteobacteria > Rhizobiales > TMED25 > TMED25. The sequence goes on along the minus strand of CALJEH010000109.1, from coordinate 2,404 downwards.
ACCAGCCCAAAGGGTTGTATCAAATAATGATTAATCAATTCAATCGTTTGAAAAAGGATGGGGATGATGGTTAAGCCATTATCGATTAGAAATTTGGTAAAGAATTTTGGAGGTTTAACAGCCACTGATGATATTTCTTTTGATTTAGAAGAAGGACAATCTACTGGCCTTATTGGACCAAATGGGGCTGGAAAAACTACAATCTTTTCTCAAATTATGGGTGAATATCGCCAAACCTCAGGTATTATTGAGCTATATGGTTCTAATATTTCAAAATTATCAACACCAGCAAGAATTAGACTAGGTATTAGTAGAACTTATCAGGTCCCAAGACCCTTTTCTGACTTCAGTGTATTAGAAAATATCAGAGTTGGTTTGATGCCAGATAGTATTTGGAAAATGATAACTCAAGGCCCAAATCGTGAGCGTGAAATTGAGTTAGCTTTAAGTGTTGGGTTTTCTGAAGATGATTTGCAGCAAACTCCCGATACACTGTCGATGGGAGATCTCAGGAAATTAGAAATGGCAAGAACAATGGCGACAAATCCAAAAATTATGTTACTTGATGAAGTTTTTGCGGGGCTTACAGTTGGTGAAATAGATCAAATTGCTAAATTGATACAAAATATGCGAAAAGAAAATATGACTTTTTTGATTGTTAGTCATGACCTCAAGGCCTTAGAACCCTTAGTCGATGATGCTATCGCAATAAACTATGGAAAAATAATTGCTCAAGGAGCATTTTCCGAAGTCATAGCGGATTCTGCGGTTCGTACATCTTATCTTGGTACGGAATGATGACTTTTCTTAAAATAGATCGATTGTCAGCTTTTTATGGAAAAGCAAGAGCATTACATGATATCAGCCTAAGCGTAAAACAAGGAGAAATTATCGCTATTGTAGGTGCAAATGGAGCAGGTAAGTCAACATTATTAGATAGCATTATGGGGCTAACCAAGACCGAAGGAGATATAAGTTTAGAAGGTAAATCCTTAATTGGTAAAACTACGCCTGAAATTGTACAAAGTGGAGTTGGTTATGCGCCGGAGAGGTTCAATTTATTTCCCTATATGTCAGTTTATAATAATTTGATGGTTGGAGCGTTTACGGCTCGGGAAGATATAAAAAGAAACCTCGCAATTGTTGAAAAATTATTTCCTCGTCTTAAAGAAAGGACCAATCAAGAAACACACACACAGTCGGGAGGTGAAAGGCAAATGGTTTCTTTGGGACGCGCTCTAATGTCAAGTCCTAGATTACTACTAGTAGATGAACCAACTATTGGTCTTGCTCCTAAAATTTGTCTAGAAATAGCTGTTGTGTTGAAGAGATTAAGAGATGAATTTAATACCACCATTGTTATTACGGAACAAAATGCAAATTTTGCGATGACCCTTGCAGAGAGATTATATGTATTGGAATCTGGGTCTATAAAGATTGAAGGTTTAGCTAAGGACCTAAAAAATGATCCTCAACTAACTGAAGCATATTTTGGTCATTGAGTTTTAAAGTTAAAACAAGAGATTAATAGAAAAACACCAAATTGAATTTAAAATTGTTGTTATGTTTCAAATAATTTATCTGTACCTGTGGTAACAACATTTAATTTTGTAAGTAGATTGTCCATATTATTGAAATCATGATTTCTAAAACAACCGATAGCATCCATTAATAAGTAAACTTCAAAACCTAATTTAGCTCCATCTATAGCAGAAAAACCTACACAATATTCGAATGCAAGACCGACCAAGAAAATTCTTTTAATATTATTTTCTCTTAAATATCCTGCTAAGCCTGTTGGGCTTATTTTGTCATTTTCAAAAAATGTTGAGTATGAGTCGATCTCTCTATTGTAACCTTTTCGTATAACACATTGGGCAAGGTTTACGTTTAAGGCAGGATGGAATTTGGCTCCACTTGTTCCAATAATACAATGGTCTGGCCATAAAATTTGTTCGCCATAAGGCATACTTAAAGTTTGGAAAGGATTTTTGTCTTTGTGATTTGATGCAAATGATTTGTGATCTTTGGGATGCCAGTCCTGGCTTAAAATAATGTGTTTAAAAAGAGGAATAGTTTTATTTATAGGTTCAATAATTTGGTCGCCATTTGGAACAGCTAATGCCCCATTGGGACAAAAGTCATTCTGAACGTCAATAATTATTAAAGCATCATTTTGATTTATTTTAATTTTTTGATTTAGCATAATTTCATCTATTAAAATTCTCACTTATTTACGTCAATATTTCTTTTTTATTTCTGTTGTAAAATTTATTATCATGAATTTTGACTTTAATATTAGTTCTTTATCCTGGTTTTAAATAAATAATGTTGTAAAGTAAGTACTAAATTAATTTAGACTTTGTAAGTAATTGAAAGATAGGAGTAAATAATGGCTATCATT
>CALJEH010000108.1 GCA_938074435.1 uncultured Alphaproteobacteria bacterium | reverse complement strand
AAGATCGTTATAAGTTATAAAACTTCTAGAGTTAAGTTTCTCATTTAATTTTGGAAAATCTTTTCGATAGTGACTTCCTCTGTGTTCTTCTCTTTTTAATGCTGATTGTATAATTAATAGCGATGTTATCAAACTATTATTTATAAATCCATCTAAGGTATGTTCACTATGCATATCTTTAACAATATTATAGGCTTTTTCTAATCCTTCTTGATCTCTTTCTACACCAACAAATTCAGTCATAATGGATCTCAATTCTTGAAGTTTTAGTTGAGATAAGGACTTGGACTTAGCCAATGTTATTCTAACTTCTCTATTAGACATTGATTTGTTTGTGTTTTCTTTTATATTTTTTGATATTATATCCCCAAATACAATAGCTTCTAAGAGTGAGTTTGATGCAAGTCTATTTGCCCCATGTACACCACTACATGCATTTTCACCGCAAGCATAAAGTCCTCTAATATTTGTTTTTCCATCCTCATCAGTTAATATACCACCCATATGATAGTGTGCGGCGGGTGATATGGGAATCTTATCTTCACTGGGATTTATGCCCGAATTTCTACATAATTGATATACAGTTGGGAAATCGTTAATCATCCTCTCACCTAAATCACCCCTACAATCTAGGAAAACTTTTTGGCCATTTTGTTGCTCCTGAAAAATTGACCTTGACACAATGTCACGAGGTGCCAGTTCACCATCTTTATGACTGTTGTAGATAAATCTTTCATCTTTTGAATTAACTATTAATGCTCCTTCACCACGCAGAGCTTCAGTTGCAAGAGGAGCAGGATCAATGCCAATATCAAAAGCGGTTGGATGGAATTGAACAAATTCCATGTCAGATAAAACGGCTCCAGCTCGCGCTGCCATTCCAACTCCATCACCAAGTGCTTCTTTTGAGTTGGTTGTTATTTTATATAACTGGCCAATTCCTCCTGTTGCTAATACAACACAATTTGAATTAATCAACTCAACTTTATTATCTTTTTGTATACTTATGCCTTCAATTTTACCGTCAATTTGATGCAGCTCTGTGGCATTATATCCTTCAATAATACGGATGTGATCCGATTTTTTTACAATCTGAGTGAGGGTCTCCATGATTTTCTTTCCTGTCATATCTCCTCTAACAGAAACAATTCTATTATGTTGATGTGCCGCTTCTTTTCTAAGAATGAGCTCATTATTCGTGTCTTTATCAAATGGGACACCAAGAGCGATTAAATCATTAACCCTATTTGGTCCATTAGTTATAACTAATTCAGCTATTTTTTTATCTACAATTCCACCCCCAACATCAATTGTATCTTTGAGATGCGATGAAATTGAGTCAGATTTTCCCATTGCTGCTGCAATGCCTGCCTGAGCCCATTGGCTTGATGTACCAGAACCTAATTTTTTTGATGCAACAATTACTACATTTAAAGGCGCTAGTTTAATTGCTGTAAACAAACCAGCCAGTCCTGCGCCAACAATTACTATGCTATTATTCGATGAATTCACTAGAATATACCTTATGATATATCTAATTTGATCATTCTATCTACTGCGTTGAATGCCTTTTTTGCAATAATAGGATCAATTTTGATCTCATTATTCAGATAAATAAGATTATCAAGAATTTTTGGCAATGTTATCTTCTTCATATGCGGGCATAAATTACATGGTCTTACAAATTCTATCTCTGGATTTTCAGCTGCAATGTTATCACTCATTGAACATTCTGTTACCATCATAACTTTTTTAGGCTTATTATTGGTTACCCAACTGATCATATTTGCAGTTGATCCAGAAAAATCAGCTTCTTTAATCACATCAGGTGGACACTCAGGATGAGCAATAATTTTTAGATCTTCTTCGTTTTCTCTTGCCTCAATTAAATCATTTGGAGTGAACAGTTCGTGAACCTCACAACTGCCAGTATCCCATGTAATAATCTCTATATCAGTCTCATTTGCAATATTTTGTGCTAAATATTTGTCAGGAATAAATATCACTTTATTAACTCCAAGAGATTCGATCACCCTCCTTGCGTTTCCTGAGGTACAGCAAATATCTGACTCAGCTTTGACCTCAGCAGAAGTATTAACATAGGTCACCACTGGTATTCCAGGATACTTTGTTTTTAGAGATCTAACATCATCTGCAGTAATTGATTCAGCAAGGGAGCAACCTGCATTTAAATCTGGTGAAAGTACAATCTTATCTGGATTTAATATTTTTGATGTTTCAGCCATAAAATGAACACCACATTGTACTATTATATCTGCATCTGTACGTGCTGCTTCTTTTGATAGCGCCAAGCTATCTCCAACAAAATCTGCAACACAATGATAAATTTCTGGTGTTTGATAGTTGTGTACTAGTAAAACAGCATTCTTTTCTTTTTTGATATCATTTATGGCTTTAATATATGGAGCATGCATAGGCCATTCTATTTCTGGAATAACTCTCCTAACCTTCTCGTAATAAGGTTGCATTTCTATTGCTAACTCAGCAGTAAATTCAAGATTTGGTAAATTTGTCATTGATATCAAGTAAGTTATCTCTTTATCTTTTAAAGAACCTTAATTTCATTCTATATATATATATATAT
>CALJEH010000107.1 GCA_938074435.1 uncultured Alphaproteobacteria bacterium | reverse complement strand
ATGTATCAAAGGGCGTGTTGGATACGACTATATAAATCACCATGCAAGGCTAAAAGATCCACTTATAAGAATTAATCGGGAAACAAAATCATGGGATTTGTCCATTGATGAGAAAGATATATATAAATATTTTAGAAAAGCGACCTGGGAAGAGGCATTAGATTTAGCTGCATCTAAATTTAAAAAAATATTAAAAAATAATAAGAATTCATTGGCAGGTTTTGGTTCTGCAAAAGGTTCTAATGAAGAAGCTTATCTTTTTCAGAAATTAATAAGAACTGGTTTCAAAACTCATAATGTAGACCATTGTACTCGATTATGTCATGCATCATCGGTTGCTGCTTTGTTACAGTCAGTTGGTTCTGCAGCTGTAACAGCCCCATTTACGTCTGTGGAGGATGCTGAATGTATAATTTTAATAGGTGCTCGTCCTGAACAGAACCATCCAGTTGCAGCTTCATATATCAAGCAAGCTGCAAAGAGGGGTACAAAATTAATTATTATTGATCCAAGAAAACAGAGTTTATCTAGATATTCTACTCATCATTTACAATTTAATCCAGGTCAAGACTTAGCCTTATTAAATGCAATAATATTTATAATAATAAAAGAAAATTTATATGATGAAAATTATATTAATAACCATACAGAAGGTTTTGATATCTTAAAAAAAGAAATTGAAAGTTTAGATTTTAATTCATTATCAAATTTATGTGGTGTCAATTCTGAGTTAATAAAAAATGTAGCTAGAATATATGCCAAGGCAAAGTCATCTATCATATTTTGGGGTATGGGGATTTCACAACATGTTCATGGAACCCAAAATGCTTTTTCATTAATTAATCTTTCCTTAATAACTGGTCATGTTGGCAAACCTGGTACAGGTTTACATCCACTCAGAGGTCAAAATAATGTTCAAGGTGCTTCTGATGCAGGTTTGATACCTATGTCTTTCCCTGACTATAAGTCAGTTAATGAACAAGATTATAAATTTGAAATGCAAAAGCTTTGGGATACTCCTCTAGAATATGATGAAGGGAAAACAGTAGTAGAAATAATAGATGCAATTTATAATAAAGAAATTAAAGGATTGTATGTTCAAGGTGAAAACCCCGCAATGTCTGATCCTGATCAAATGCATACAAGAAAAGCACTTGCAAAATTAGAACATTTAGTTGTGCAAGATATTTTTATGACAGAGACCGCTTGGAATGCTGACATAATCTTGCCAGCATCTGCACATGCAGAAAAAACAGGCACCTATACCAATACAAACAGACAAGTTCAGCTAGGTAGAGCTGTTGTAAAGTCTCCAAGTAACGTAAGACAAGATTGGTGGATAATTCAAGAAATAGCTAACAGAATGGGATTATCTTGGAAATATAACTCACCTAAAGATATTTTCCTTGAGATGAAATTAGTAATGCCATCATTAAATAATATTTCTTGGGAAAGATTAGAAAGTGATGGATTTGTCACTTATCCAGTAAAAAATCCTTCAGAACCAGGCGAAGAGATAATATTTACAGATGGTTTCCCAACAACTAATAGTTTAGCTAAAATTATTCCAGTTAAAATTCTTGGCCCAAATGAAGATATTGATAAAGATTTTCCCTTTATTTTATCTACGGGTCGAATGCTAGAACACTGGCATACTGGAACTATGACCAGAAAGTCTTTTGTGCTTAATGATATTGAGCCAGAACCTATAATTTTTATGAATTATGATGACTCTAGAAAGCTAAAATTAGATTTAAGTAAAAAAATTTTTATTGAAACTAGACGTGGTAAAATTAGCATAAAAGTAAGGTTGGATGAAAATCTTCTTTCAGGAATGATTTTTTTACCTTTTTGTTTTAAAGAAGCTGCAGCTAATATTCTAACAAAATCAGATTTAGATCCTATTGGTAAAATTCCAGAATTAAAATTTAGTGCGGCAAAAGTATATCAAAATTAAATCATATCCTTATTTCATTAAATAAATTAATATAGAATACTTTTCTAAATTGTTTATCATATTGATATGTCCTGGCAGAATAATCTTTTTGATATACTTAAAAATAATGGGATTACGATTTTTTCGTATGTGCCTGATGCAGGTCATAAAATTTTAATTGATAGAGCAATATCAGATAATTCTATTTCAGCAATTCCTCTTACATCAGAACAAGAAGGTATTGGTATTGCGGCTGGTGCTTATTTAGGTGGTTCAAAATCGGTTTTGTTGATGCAGAGTAGTGGGGTTGGAAATTGTATCAACCAATTATCTTTAATAAAGCATGGACAATTCCCTTTTCTAACAATCATTTCAATGAGAGGTGAATTTGGAGAAGGTAACCCTTGGCAATATGCTATGGGTGAAGCAGTTATTCCTTCGTTAGAAGCTATTGGTGTTAAATGTCTTCAGGTTTATGATGAGAATGATGTAGTAAAAACAATTCAAGCTGCATTAATTATGGCATTTAAAGCTGAGAGATCAATAGCTGTTTTACTTTCACAAAAATTACTTGGATCAAAAAAATTTTAGGAATTATATTTTATGAACATGTCAAATTTAGATAGAAAAAAAGCTATTCCTGAATTAATTGGAGACACAGATAATTTTTTAATTATTTCTGGATTAGCTGGCCCTGCAAAAGATATTGGTTTTCTTACAAAAGAAAGTCCAAATACTTTTTTATTTGGGGGTGCTATGGGAGGAGCTATTCCGACGTCCCTTGGGTTGGCAATATCTAGACCAAAAGACAAAGTACTTTGTGTTTCAGGTGACGGTGATACTCTTATGTCTTTAGGCTCTCTTGCGACTATAGGAATAATGAAGCCTAAAAATCTTATTATTTTATGTGTTGATAATTCAGCATATTTAGAAACTGGTGGTCAACAATCTCATACAGCACTAGGTGTTGATTTAGAGGCTATAGCTAGAGGTTCTGGTTTTACTGTTACTAAAACTATAAAGAACGAAAAAGAATTACTGGAGGCCCAGAAACTTTTTACAAAAACATTTATAGGCCCAATTTTTGTACTTCTTAAAGTTAATCAAACAAACCCGCCTCAATATTCAAGAAATTGGAATGCCTCGCAAGAAAAAGATAAATTTAGAAATAACCTATTATATAAAAATTGATTTTGATTTAATTAATAAATATGTTAACTAAAATAGTTTACTAGGAAACTATTTTGCAATAGGTTTAATCTTGAAAGAAGTTTTTGAAGAAAATATTGGATTGTTAATCCATGATGTAGGGCGATTACTTAGAGTTCTTTATGATCGTCAAATGGCTTCAATAGGACTAACAAGATCTCAGTGGTTATTACTTACTTACTTATTTTTTAAAGATGGAATAAACCAAAAGGAACTGGCGTCACTTATGGACATGGAAAAAGCTCCTCTTAGTAGACTTTTAGATAGAATGGAAATTAAAGGATGGATTATACGAAGAACTGAAAGT
>CALJEH010000106.1 GCA_938074435.1 uncultured Alphaproteobacteria bacterium | reverse complement strand
GATATCATTATTAAGTTTATTTCTTTCTGTTGTTGAAAAGAAGATTTCCCCGGTTGAAATATCACACCAAGATAACCCAATATTTTGTTTGTTATTATAAATGGATAATAAAAAATTATTATTTTTGGAATTTAGCAAACTATCATCAGTTAGTGTACCTGATGTAATGATTCTTGTTATCTTTCTTTCTACAATTTTCTTACTATTTTGAGTTATATTTTGTTTTGACTGCTCGCAGATTGCTACTTTTTGTCCGTTATTAATCAATTTAGGAATGTACTGATTAACTGTCGATATTGGGATGCCACACATTGGAATTTCTTCGCCATTTTGATAACCTCTTTTTGTTAATGTAATTCCTAAAACAGGTGCCGCATCAATTGCATCCTCAAAGAACATTTCATAAAAATCACCCATTTGATAAAAAAGTATGTGATCTGGATAAACTGATTTTATATTTGAGTATTGTGCCATCATAGGCGTAAGGATAGGATTTTCTCCTGATTTTTTTTCTTTATCTAATGCCATATAAAAGTAAGTCTAAAACATCATTTAATAATGTTTATTATATAGTAAATTTATCTACAAATCTTTTTTCTATTTTATCTTTAGGCAAAATTACGAATACATCAATTGTACCAAATTGTTTATCAATCACAGCACCATCTCCAATGTACGCACCCAATCTTAGGTAACCTTTTATGAGAGGTGGGAGCATTTTTAAAGCATCTTTTGTATTAATATTCTCTTTTTCAATTAAATTCATATTTGTATATCTAGAAGGTAATGCACTAACCATCCATTCATTGGGTGCCATACAATAATGATATAGGAAACTTAGAGGCAGTGCGATTTCACTGGGATCATTACACTGAAAGCTGGCGCAACCAATCATTACATCAAAATCATTTTCTTGAATATATTTCCAAACTCCTTGCCATAATAATTCTATGGTTGATTTTTTTCTATATGTTTGTAGGACACAAGAACGCCCTAGTTCAAGAAATCTTTTTTTTGGATATTTTTCAAGTAAAGGTAATAAGGCGTATTCATCTTGCGAGTAGAAGCCTCTATTTTCTTGAGCAGTTCTTTGAGGGAGCAGTCTATATGTTCCAACCACTTTTTCTCTCTTCTTTCCAATGAGTGGAACACCTCTTTTTTTGTTCCTTTTGTCAATGACAAGCATATGTTGGCATATTTTATCATAGGCGTCTTTGTCTCTTCTGGTAAATCTTGTAATCATATTTGGATGAGCGGATAGCTCTTTATAGAAAACTCTATATCTTAGTTGTTGAGCAGCCTTAATTTCATTCTTTGTTTCTGCTAGCCTTGTCTCTAAGAGTGTATTTATGGGCTCTTTATTTAGTTTTAGTTTTATTCGCAAAATCCCATTGTTGTATTTTAACGAAATATATTTTTTAATCTTTTGACTTAAATTAAACATTAAATACCAGTATCATTACTTTTTTATAGAAGCTTTTCTGCTTCATTCCAAAAATTTTCAGCAACATTTTGGCCATTAAGCTTATGAATTTCTCTTATCCCCGTTGGAGATGTAACATTAATTTCAGTAATAAAATTGTCAATTACATCAATACCAACAAAAAAGAGACCAAAATTTATAAGGTCCTTTGATAACGCATCGCAAATTTTTCTCTCATTGGGGGTTATCTCAGTTTTAACTGCCCGCCCTCCCACATGCATATTTGAGCGTATTTCTCCATTTTGGGGTAATCTATTAATAGCACCAGCAATTTGACCATTTATTAAAATGATTCTTTTATCACCATGACTAACATTTGGTATGAATTTTTGAATAATGAAAGGTTCATTACTTATATTCATAAAATTTTCAATTATTGAACTAAAATTCCTATCGGATTTATTGGAATAAAAAACACTTGCTCCACCATTTCCATATAAGGGTTTAATGATAATCTCATCATATCTATCTCTGAATCTATTAATTTCAGAGGTATTTCTTGTTATCATTGTAGGTGGCATAAATTTTTTATATTTATTCACAAAAATTTTTTCAGGGCAATTTCTCACGTAGAAGGGATTATTTAGAATTAGTACTCTTTCCTGAACTGTTTCCAATAAGTGTGTTGAGGTAATATAATTCATATCAAATGGAGGATCTTGTCTCATTAAAACAACATCATATTTATCGAGTTGAACGCTTTTTGCCTCATTTGATTTGATTATTTTACTTGGATTATCTTTTAAGCTTATTTGATAAGCTTCGGCTAATAAGATTCCATCTTCTAATGTCAACATGTTAGGAGTATAAAAATCTATTTCATACCCTCTGGTTTGTGCTTCATATAGAAGGGCAAAAGTACTATCTCCCTCAAGGTTAAGTTTTTCAATGGGATCCATCTGGACAATAATTTTCATGCTACTAACCAATATTTTAATGTTTGATGTTACCCAATATTTTTATTGTTTTTTTAATTTAAGACAAAGGTCATAAATTTTTTTTTTGGGTAGATTATGTTTTATATGAATGATATTTGTAATTTGTTTTAGTGGCAAATCATTTATTAATTTTCTGATATCAGCCTCAACAACATCATAATCAATAATATAATCAAATTGAGATGTATTAAATAGAACAACAATCTCTCCTCTAATTTTATTTTCGGAACTTATCTTGATTATTTCTTCAATTTTGGCGCTTATTACTTCCTCGAAAATTTTTGTTAATTCTCTCACAATAGTGATATCAATATTTCCATAAATATTTTTAATTTCATCTAATGTTTTTGATAATTTTTTTGAACTCTCAAATATTACAACAGTAGTATTTAGCGTTTTTACTTTTTCAAGTTCAATTTTCCTTTTAGTCATATTATTTGGCAAAAAGCCTATGAAATATATTTTATCTGTGGGAAGTCCAGATAGGACCGCTGATGAAGTTAAAGCTGAAGGACCTGGTATTGAAGTAATATTAATATCCCTATCCCTTAATACTCTTACAAGTTTATATCCTGGATCAGAAATGAGGGGCGTTCCAGCATCGGATAATATTGCAACGCTCAGCCCATTTAAGATGTCTTGTAGTATTATTTCTCTGTCGTCTTCATTACTATAATCATTATATTTGTATAATTTTTTTTCTATTTGATAATAATTTAATAATTTTTTTGTTACTCGTGTATCTTCACAGTAAACTTTATCCACACAGTTCAAAATACGTAAAGCCCTGAGAGTAATATCTTCTAGATTTCCAATGGGGGTTGCCACTAAATATAAACCTGCTTCGATTTTATCTTGCATTTTCTTATATTCGTGTTTCATTTTTTTGTCATAATGATGCTATATTTGCAATTATCATATCACTTAACATTGATCCTTTACGAGTAATATTTATACTGTCACCATTGTTACTTTTTTCAAGAAAACCATCATTAATAAACTCATCAACTTTAACATTATTGAGCTTTCCACCTAAGGAATTATATCTTTTTATTTTCATTCCTTCCGTGGTTCTCATGGACATTAATAAGTATTCATCACAATTTTGTTCGGTTGTTAAAATCTCTTCTTCAATCATAGAATTTTCATTTTTTATTATCATGGTTGACCATTTTTGAGGGTCATGCTCATTAATTATTGCTGTTCTTTTCATATTCTTTGATATCCTGGAATGCGCACCTGGACCAATTCCAACCCACTCACCACTATGCCAATAATTCAGATTATGGTGACATTGATGACCATTTTTTGCAAAATTTGAAATTTCGTATTTATGCAAATCAAATTCTTCACAAATATCTTCAGTCATTTGATATAGTTTGGCTGAGGTATATTCGTCTGGTAATTTTAATTTTCCAGCTTTGAATAACTTTTCATACACTGTCTTTGGTTCGATAGTTAGTTGGTAAAGTGACAGGTGTTGAGTAGATAAATTTAATGCTTTGTGAAGCTCTTTTTCCCAATCTGTCTCTTTTTGATCAGGTCTACAGTAGATTAAATCTATAGATACTGAGTCAAAATTGTTAGATGCAATATCAATAGCCTTAATAGCTTCGTTCGCAGTATGATTTCTGCCCAATCTTTTTAGGTCAACATCGTTTAAAGACTGAACACCAACTGAAACCCGGTTTATTCCTGCCGACGAATATGCAATGAATTTATTTTGTTCTACACTAGTTGGATTAGCCTCAAGTGTAATTTCAAGAGCGTGGTTGGTTTTATATTGTTTACTTATATAATCTAATAAGTTACCAACTATATTTGGCTCCATGAGAGATGGCGTTCCGCCTCCGAAAAATATCGAACCTATTATTTTATTTCCAATAATTTCTGAGTATGAGTCGAGCTCTTTTTTTAGAAGTCTGAGGTAATTTAGCTGATCAATTGACTGTTTTGAGACATGGCTATTGAAGTCGCAATAAGGGCATTTTGACAGGCAAAATGGCCAATGTACATATATTCCAAAATTTGGCATCTTTAATTTTCTGCATTAATCAAAAATTTGACAAATTTATCAAATGCTCTGGCTCTGTGCGATAAGCCTATTTTTTCTCTTGACCAAGAATGTTTTTCAGTAGATGTGAGCTCGCCAAAAGTTTCAAACCTATCATCTGGTTTGAATATTGCATCATATCCAAAACCATAATCACCTCTTGGAGGCCATACTATCTTACCTTCAACTTCTCCAACAAAAAACAAATAGTCACCATCTGTCCTATAAAGACAAAGTGCACAAATGAATCTCGCTGTTCTTTTTTCTTCAGCAATTTTCTTTTCTTCAAGTAGCCTATTAACTTCTTTCATTGCATAATTAAAATCTTTATCTGGACCTGCCCATCTCGCGGAATAAATACCTGGATCTCCGCCGAGAGCATCCACCGCCAAACCTGAGTCATCTGATAGTGTTGTTAAGCCAGATAGTTCACAGCCAGACTTGGCTTTTATTAATGCATTAGCCTCAAAGGTATTTCCATCCTCTATTGGCTCAATCAACCCAAGCTCCTTAGATGAAACAATATATAAGTCACTAAAATTTAATAGCTCTCTGAATTCAGATATTTTTCCTTCATTATGACTTGCGATTAATAATTTGTTTTGATCAAAACTAAGCATAATTATTTTATTGCATTTAATTGTGCCTGAAGAATTTCAGTCGATTTATTTTTAACCATGTCTAACATAATTAGAAGGTCTTGAGTTAAGAATGTTTTTTCTTCCCCTGTTGACTGAACTTCTACTAGTTCAAATTCTTTTGTAAAAACGATATTTGCATCGACTGCTGCTGTTGAGTCTTCCTCATAATCAAGGTCCATGAGCACTTCTCCATTCACTATACCGCAGGATATTGCAGCGACTTGCGTTTTAAGTGGATTTTTTGAAATAATTCCAATCTTAAGCATTTTTTCTATGCATAATTTTAATGCTAACCACCCCCCTGTAATTGAAGCTGTTCTGGTTCCACCGTCTGCTTGAATAACGTCACAATCAATTATGATCTGTTTTTCTGCCAATCCATTAAGATCAACGGATGCTCTTAAGCTCCTGCCAATAAGCCTTTGTATTTCTAGTGTACGTCCTGATTGTTTGCCAGATTTTGCCTCTCTTTGCATTCTGTCGTTAGTAGATCTTGGAAGCATCCCATATTCAGCTGTGACCCATCCCTTGCCACTTCCTTTGAGCCAGATTGGTGCTCTGCTATCAATTGTCGCAGTGCAAATAACCCGAGTATTACCAATTTCAATCATGCATGATCCGTCAGCGTTATTCACAAAATTAGGTAAAATATTTATTGGACGTAAATCAGTATTTTTTCTTTTAAAACTTCGCATTAAAGTCACTTGCATTTATGTATTATTATTTAATATATTTATAATGTATAACATTTATTAAACGAAACAGAAAGTTTAACAATTTATATGGTTGATAGAAAATTAAATCTTTTAGACCTAGACGATAGATCAAGAATAATATTTAAGAAAATAGTTGAGGAATATTTAAACACCGGTTCTCCAATTGGATCTAGGACAATATCTCAAATGGATCAATTTGATCTGTCTGCTGCCTCAATTAGAAACGTAATGCATGATTTGGAGTCACTGGAATTAATTTATTCCCCTCACATTAGCTCAGGTAGAATTCCAACTGAAGGTGGTTTGAGATTATTTATTGATGCTATGTTGGAAATCGGAAGCTTGACTGATGTTGATCAAGCAGCAATTAAACAACAGGCAATGGCAAATAACATGTCTATCGAGGATGCTCTTGCCAAAGCAAGCGAAATGCTATCAGGTCTGACAAATTATACTGGAGTAGTATCGGTAAATAAGGATGCTAAATATATTAAACACATTGAATTTGTTTTACTTGATAAAACAAAAGTTCTAGTAATACTGGTTGATGAAGATGGAAATGTTGAAAATAGAATAATTGATAATTCAGAGGGATTAACCGCTTCAAGTCTTGCGGTTGCCGGGAATTATTTGAATCATCATATGAGGGGTTTTACACTTAATGAGGCAATAAAAAGAATTGAAGTCGATCTCTCAGAAAAGAAGAATGAACTTGACAGAGAAACAGCGACACTGCTGACCCAAGGACTAGCAACTTGGACTAGTTCGAATTATAAAAAAGAAGATAAAATACTTATTGTAAAAGGTGTATCAAACCTAATATCCAATATTGAAGCAAATGAAGATTTAGACAGAATAAAACATCTTTTTCAAGATCTAGAGGACAAAAAAGAGATAATACAATTACTTGGTATGGCAGAGAAAGCCGAAGGGGTTAGAATCTTTATAGGATCTGAAAATAAATTATTCTCACTTTCAGGATCTTCGATGGTTGTTGCGCCTTATCAAAACGAGAAAAAACAGGTAATAGGTGTATTAGGAGTGATCGGCCCAACAAGAATGAACTATGGGCGTATTATCCCTATGGTAAATTATACGGCTGAGTTAATGAAAAAAATTTTAGGTTAAGGCTAGAAAGGTATAGAGTAAATATTATATAGCATTATATAGGTTAAAAAATTAGTTGGGATTCTAATGGAAAATAAGCAAGATAAAAAATCAAAAAAAGAAGAACATATCGAAGTAACTGATGCTGACAATCTAGACGAAAACATTAGAGAAGAGGAAGGGGTTATAGCTACGGATGAGAACTCTATTTCAGATTTAGATCACGCAGGACAACTTGACGAATTAAATGATCGTTTATTGAGAATGGCTGCAGAAATGGAAAATCTTAGAAAGAGAAGCCTAAAGGAAAGAGAAGATGCTATTAAATATTCAACAACAAAATTCGCAAGGGACATAATAACTGTGGCAGATGACCTTGAAAGAGCGATAGAAAGCGTTAAAGAGATCGATTTTGAAACAAATGATACAATGAAAACGCTTTATGATGGGGTAGAGCTAACTTTACGTTCTTTGACACAGATTTTTTCTAGAAATGGTATTGAAAGATTTGATCCTTTGGGAGAAAAATTTGATCCAACAATGCATGAGGCAATGTTCGAGGTGCCCAACTCAGAAAATGATAGTGGTATTATTGTTCATTTAGTAGAACCAGGTTATCGTTTAAATGACCGTATTTTGAGACCAGCCAGAGTCGGGGTCAGTAAATCAGATAAATAAGTTATGTGTTATTTGAATAATCAGAAATGAAAATTGTATGGTTTATGATAAAAACACTAAAAATTTAACAAGAATTAATAAACTTAATTTAACTGATTTTAGGAACCACAGCTATTCATCTATCACAACCGATAAAGATTTTATTCTACTAACGGGTTTAAATGGATCTGGTAAGACAAACGTTCTTGAAGCAATATCAATGTTTACAGCAAGTAAAGGTTTGAGGGGGTCAAGTTTGGCTGATCAGTCGAATTCAAATGGAAGAGGAGGATGGTCAGTTTTCATGGAAGTGCATAGCGAATCGGGTAATCTTAAGCTTGGTACTGGAATTAATAAACATGACCTTATAAAAGGAAAAGCCAGGCAGTGCAGAGTAGACGGTACTTCATACAAAAGCCCAAAAATATTTACAAAATATTTTGGTTTAATCTGGTTAACACCTCAAATGGACGGTCTATTCATAGGACAAAGAGGTGATAGACGTAAATTTTTTGATAAATTAATAAATCTTCTAGAAACAAACCATTCAGAAAATATAAAAAATTATGAGCGCTTGATTATGCAAAGAAATAAGCTTTTGACGAGATTGGATGTTTTAGAAGATAATTGGTTAGACAATATAGAAAAACAAATAGCTAAATTAGCTACACAAATATTTATTTCACGTGATTTGGCTGTAAACAAAATAAATAAAATTATGGAGGAAGAAGTTCGATCAAATTTATTCCCCTCAGCAAAGATTGTCATGAGAGAAGAGATTGGTAATGTCAATCTACATACAGATATGGAACAAATTGAAGAAAATATTAAAAATTTATTCTTCGAGTCCCGTAAAAAAGATAAAGCAACCTTTAAAGCAAACTTCGGAGTACATAAAACTGATTTTACGCTTTTATATAAAAAAAATAATATGTTCGCTGAAAATTGTTCAACTGGTGAACAAAAAAATCTACTCATCTCACTAATTCTTGCAGAAGCAAGAGTATTTCAAAATAATAATAATAATTTACCTATTTTACTATTAGATGAAATCACAGCACATATGGATAATAAGAGGCTCACAAACCTATTTGATCAAATTTCAGACATCGGATCTCAAACGTGGCTTACTGGCACTTCACCTGATTTTTTTACTCATATTTGCAATAAAACTGATATTTTTGATATTAGTAATGGAAAACTGATCTAGAAAGCGCCTTTACTGATTAAAAACTTGCAGAATCAAGTTTTTTTAATCTAAAATATATTTTAAGAAGAAGCACAAAACAGCCTTTTTATGAGCGATAAAAATCACGATATTAATACAGATTACGATGCGGGTTCTATTAAAGTCCTGAAGGGTCTTGATGCCGTGAGAAAAAGACCAGGAATGTACATTGGTGATACTGATGATGGTTCGGGTCTTCATCATATGGTCTATGAAGTGGTTGATAATTCAATTGACGAGGCGCTTGCAGGACATTGTGACAAAGTTGATGTTATTCTGAATCCAGATGGATCTGTAACTGTAAAAGATAATGGCAGAGGGATACCAACTGATTTACATGAAGGTGAAGGAATTTCTGCTGCTGAGGTTATTATGACACAACTTCATGCAGGTGGTAAATTTGATCAAAATTCATATAAAGTATCTGGTGGATTACATGGTGTAGGGGTATCCGTGGTTAATGCGCTTTCATCAAAATTAGATCTAAAAATATGCAGGAATAATTCTGTGTATGAGATGACTTTTTCTGATGGTGTGCCAAGAGAGAGTTTGAAAGTAACTGGCAAATGTGAGAATAGTCAAACTGGTACAGAAATAACATTTCATCCATCAACGAATATTTTCACAAACATAAAATTTAATTTTCAAACGCTTGAACATAGATTAAGAGAGCTTGCTTTTCTAAATTCTGGTATCCAAATTAATCTATCGGACAAAAGAGGAACTGATAATAAGTTGGTAACGTTGAGTTATACAGGTGGTCTTGAAGAATTTGTAAGATATTTAGATAAGTCCAAACAGCTTTTGATTGATAGCCCGATAAACCTTCAGTTAGAAAAGGATGGTTTATTAGTTGAAATATCACTGTGTTGGAATGATAGTTATCACGAAAATATATTATGTTTCACCAATAACATTCCACAGAGGGATGGAGGGACACATCTTGCCGGTTTCAGAGCTGGTCTGACCAGAACTATTAATAATTATGCAGCTCAAGTTAATCATGCAAAAAAAGATAAAATACAGATTACGGGTGATGATGCTCGCGAAGGAATGACATGTGTTTTATCCGTCAAGCTTCCAGACCCCAAGTTTTCAAGCCAAACAAAAGACAAATTAGTGTCATCAGAAATAAGACCAATTGTTGAGAGTTGCGTAAATGATGTTCTGGGTAGCTGGTTTGAAGAGCACCCTAACGAAGCCAAGAATGTTATATCAAAAATAATTGAGGCAGCGGTTGCTCGTGAGGCTGCAAGAAAAGCAAGGGAGCTTACAAGAAGGAAAGGGGTGTTGGATATATCAAATCTACCTGGGAAACTTGCTGATTGTATTGAGAGAGATCCATCCAAATCTGAACTTTTTATCGTAGAGGGGGACTCTGCAGGAGGCTCGGCTAAGCAAGGAAGAAATAGAGATTGCCAGGCAGTATTGCCATTAAGGGGTAAAATTCTTAATGTTGAAAGAGCTAGATTTGATAGGATGTTATCTTCGAATGAAATAGGAACCCTAATAACTGCACTCGGAACAGGCATAGGCAAAGATGAATTTGATATTGGAAAGCTAAAATATCATAAAATTATAATAATGACAGACGCTGATGTTGACGGAGCGCATATTAGAACTTTACTGCTTACATTTTTTTATCGATGGATGAGGCCACTTATTGATGGGGGCTATTTATATATAGCCCAACCACCACTATATAAGGTCAGTAAAAATAGGTCTGAACGATATATAAAGATTGATAGAGAATTAGAACAATATTTAATTGAAACTGGATTAGAGCATGCAATTTATCAAAGTGGTTCAGGCGCTGAACATAGTTTGAATGATCTTAAGCAGATTGTGAAAATTTCCAGTATGGTAAATAATATATTAAACCAAATTAGTTCTAAGTATCCAAAATTTATCATTGAGCAATGCGCAATAGCTGGGGCATTAGATCATACACTATATGACAATAAGCAATACTCTGAAGAAACCGCAACATATATAGCAAAGAGATTGAATAATCAGCTGAATGCTAATGGAAATCACAATAATTGGCTAGGACGGACAAACGAAACTAATGATCTAATATTTGAAAGGGAAAACAGGGGCGTTAAGGAGAGTTATGTTATTGAAAAGCAATTCATGTATTCTGCTGATGCAATCGCATTAAATGATTTATCTGCGACTCTTCAAGAGGTTTATTTAAAACCTGGGATACTAAAATTTAAAGATGCTGAACAAATTATTTATACTCCTTCAGAACTATTTGAGAAAGTACTTCAACACGGTAGAAAAGGGGCTTCAATTCAAAGATACAAAGGCTTAGGAGAAATGAATCCAGAACAATTATGGGAAACTACACTGGATCCTGAAATGCGGACGCTACTTCAGGTAAAAGTTCAAGAGGCTGACGAAGCAAGCAACCTATTCACGCGCTTGATGGGTGATGAAGTTGAACCACGACGTGAATTTATCCAAGAAAATGCACTCAGAGTTGTAAATTTAGATATTTAAATAAGACATTATAATTGAATGTACCCTTGTGTAAAACTGTGCATACGAACAGCTTTGTCTTTTTGAATATGGACTAACTCACCTGTTTGAATCCCAG
>CALJEH010000105.1 GCA_938074435.1 uncultured Alphaproteobacteria bacterium | reverse complement strand
ATTGAAACAGACTCACCATTTCTTGCTCCTGAACCCTTTCGAGGCAAAAGAAATGAACCATCATATGTTGTTAGAGTTCTTAAAATATTAGCTGAAATAAAGGAAATATCATATGATGATATAGTTAACATTGTTACTGCTAATAGTTTAAATTTTTTTAATAAGATTAATGTAAATTACAATAATGAATGATCAAATAAAGATAACAATTTTAGGATGTGGTTCATCAACGGGTGTTCCAAGAGTTGGAAATGAATGGGGAAGTTGCAATCCAAAAAAACCA
Source organism: uncultured Alphaproteobacteria bacterium (assembly GCA_938074435.1). Classification (GTDB taxonomy): domain Bacteria; phylum Pseudomonadota; class Alphaproteobacteria; order Rhizobiales; family TMED25; genus TMED25. The sequence continues at coordinate 4,540 of CALJEH010000105.1, read as the reverse complement.
GAAAACAGAAGAACAAGATGCTCATTGCTAATTGAGAAATGCAATGGAGATAAAAAAACAACAATAGTAATTGATACAGGTCCTGACTTTAGAAATCAAATGAATCAAGCTAACATAAAAAAAATTAATGCTGTTTTCTATACGCACGAACACGCTGATCACACGCATGGAATTGATGATCTCAGAATGTACGCTCTTAGAGATAAATCAAGGATAAATGTTTATGCTTCAACCAATACCTCCAAAGACTTGTACAATAAATTTGGTTATTGTTTTAACACAAATATGAGTAGCTCATACCCTCCAATATTAACCATGAATATAATTAATCATGCAGAAAATTATGAAATAAATGGCGAAGGGGGAATTATTAAAATAACTCCATTTAACCAGGTTCATGGTAATATAACGTCTTTTGGGTATAAGATTAATAATATTGCTTATTCATCTGATATAAGTGATGTACCAGAGGAAAGTATTCAATTCATTGAAAACTCAGATATATGGATAGTTGATGCTCTGAGATGGATTGAACATCCAACACATTTTCATGTAGATAAAACATTAAGCCATATTAAAGCTTTTAATATTAAAAAAGGTATATTGACTAATATGCACATTGATTTAGATTATGATAGATTATGTGAATATCTACCTAATAATGTTATTCCAGCATATGATGGGATGCAAGTTTAAGAACATATTATAAATTACTAATATAATTAAGTTATTTCATAGTTTCCATAATATATATTATGCGAAATTTATATTAGCTATGACTTGTTAAGTAGTGATTGGAGTCGATTACGATTATCAATTGTAGACTTAAATTCAACATCAATTGTGCTTTCTTTGTAAACCTTATTGATAACAATTGTATTTTCATATAACCATGACTCAATCGAACTTTTGTCATACCCAAATTCAATTTGATAAATTTTTGTATTTATATTTATTTTTTCTTCAATTAAATTTGTTAAATCCTCTATTCCTTCCCCACCAAGAGCTGAGACAATCACCTGATTATTAGATTTATTAATCTTTACTATATCAACCTCTTCATTACTTAATAAATCAGATTTATTTAGTACTTCAATATAGTTGTTTTCATTAATTTCTCTACCCAACTCTTTGATTGTGTTAAGAACATCTTCATTTTGAGTGTTGGTATATTTAGATGATATATCACGTACATTAATTATGATATCTGCATAGTTTACCTCTTCCAATGTTGATCTAAAAGATATAATGAGTTCAGTAGGCAATTCAGATATGAACCCAACAGTATCTGACAACAACAACCCTCTAGTTCTTGTTTTTTTTATTTCTTTCATTTTGGTATCCAACGTCGCGAATAACATGTCCTTTGACAAAACACCACTATCAGTTATCTTATTGAATAAGGTTGATTTTCCAGCATTAGTGTAGCCAACCAAAGCTACAATTGAGAACGGACGTTTATCTCTTTGCATCCTGTGTTGTGCTCTTGTATTTTTAAACCCCTTTAATCTCTTTTTGATTTTTATAATTTGATCACCTATTAGACGCTTATCTATTTCCAATTGAGACTCCCCAGGACCTCCAACAAAACCTAATGCCCCCCTCTGCCTTTCTAAATGCGTCCATGACTTTACAAGCCTTGTTTTTTGATACTCCAATTGTGCAAGCTCGACTTGCAATGCCCCCTCCCTTGTCGCAGCTCTTCTTTCAAAGATATCTAATATCAACCTAGTTCTGTCAATAATTTTTACTTTAAGCGCTCTTTCAAGATTCCTTTGCTGAATTGGCGAGAGTTTTCCATCAATTATAACCAAATCTATTTCTAAGTCTTTTATTTCAAGTGATGCTGATTCCAAGAAACCACTACTAAATAATGTAGATGAATTGGGTTTATCCACCTTAATAATTTTCTGACCCTTAATTACAATTCCCAAAGAATCCGCTAGCATAACAGCCTCATTGATACAATCTTCTGAGTCTATGGAACTTTTCCTGTAGTATTGCTTTAGTTCTGGATGATAAATTATTGATTTATATATATTATTTTCTGTCGAGAGCATAATAATCAGTAATAATCTTGGCTAGTTCTAAATAAATGTTCAACATCATGAATGCTATCTGCTAGTGAGAACAAAACTATCCGATCATGTAACTCTATCCTTGTATCGCCATCAGGTCTTATTACAGATTCTTTCCTTAGGATTGCACCAAATCTTAGACCGTCAGGTATATCCGCTTCCTTTATTGTCTTTCCAATAAGTGGAGATGCATCTACTACTTCTGTTTCCAGAACCTCTATCTCACCATTACACAATGAATGAGCATCTCGTATCCTCCCCCTTCTTAAATATCTAAGAATACTTGATATAGTTGTAGCCCGAGGATTAATAAATGTATCAATTTCAAGTTTTGATTGCAGATCATTATAATTATTATCAGTCAATAAAGTGAGTGTCTGTTTAGATCCCATTTCTTTTGCAATAACTGAAGATATCAAGTTAACATTATCATTATTTGTCAAAGCTACAAATGCATCAGATCGTTTAATTCCCGCTTGTTCTAAAAGATTTTTATCCAAGACATTACCATTTAGAACTATTGATTTTCCAAGTTCTGTTGCAGCTTTTTGTGCTATATCCTTATTTAACTCTATAATTTTTATATTTATATTAGAATTATTTGACTCAAGAGATTTAGCTAAGTATGAGCCCACATTGCCAGCGCCAGCAATAATTACATTGTGAGCTTCTGTTTCACGATGACCCAATATTGTCAAAACTTTTTTCACATGTTCTGAATCACATATGAGATAAATTTTATCATTTAAACGAATAACATCTTTTTGAGTAGGCACAATAATTTCATCATCACGATTTATACCCACAACAGTACATGTTATTTCAGGAAACTGTTTTGTAAGAGAACCTAAGGATTGATTAACTAAATCAAAGCTCTCACCTATATTTACCCCAAGAAGAGATATTCTTTTATCTGCAAACTCCAATATTTCAAAAGCACCAGGAAGAGCAAGGTTTTTTAATATTGATTCCCCTATCTCTGTTTCTGGTGAAATCAAAACATCTATTGGAATATTATCGGTTGTAAATAGATTTTCATATTCAGGATTTAAGAAATTATTTGACCTTATTCTAGCAATCTTAGTCGGTATATTAAATAGGATGTGCGCTATATGACAGATAACCATATTAACTTCATCAAATTGTGTTACAGCAATAATGACATCAGCATCCCCTGCTCCCGCTTCATCCAATATCTCAGGATAGGATCCATTGCCTTTTATGGTCCGTACATCAAGTGATTTATTGATATTTTCAATTAAATCAGCGTAATTATCTATGACCGTTACATCATTTTTTTGAATTGATAGCTGCTCAGCAATACCATATCCTACCTGACCAGCACCACAAATAAGAATTTTCACTTAACCTCCAAGAGTTATTTTTCAATACCTAGATATTTTAATTTACGATGTAAAGCAGTTCTTTCCATTCCGATGAAATCTGCGGTTTTAGAAATATTACCATTGAATCTAGCTAATTGAGAAATGATGTAATTTCGTTCAAATAAATCCCTTGCTTCTTTCATATTATATGAAATTAAAACCTCGCTGTTTGATATATTAGGGTTGTTTTCTTTAATTTCAATAGGTATATAATCTGGTGTAATTATAGTTTTTCCATCAGAGTTTAGACGTAATATAATATTATCAATAACGTTTTTCAATTCTTTTATGTTTCCGGGCCATGAATATGATTGAAAAATGGCTATAGAGTCTTCATTTACAGATATTGTATCCTCTAAAAAATATTCAATTAAAATTGGGATATCTTCCTTTCTATCTGATAAACTTGGAATATGTAATTGATCTATAGAAATTCTATTAAACAGATCTTCAGAAAACAATCCCAAAGATATATATGATTTTAGATCCTTTGAAGTACTGGATATCAAACGGAAATCATTTGTAACATCCGATTTTCTATTAATTAGATTCAATAATACTCTTTGAGCATCCATATCCATATTAGAAATTTCATTTATAAAAAGCGTACCTCCATTAAGATCTTCAAAAAAAGTTTTTTCATCTATTTTATTAATTGATAAATATTCTTGCATTTTAGATGGATTAAAGTGATCGGCATTAATCTCTACAAATAAGTTTTTTGAACGATTTGATTTATTATGTATTAAGCGTGACACAAGCTGTTTACCAACACCAATTGATCCAGTAATCAATATTCTGCTATTGGTTTGTCTTAATTTATCAATACCATGCCTTAATTGTATGACATGATTTGAAATTCCAGTATATTCACTTGCAAAATTAGATTTATTCTTAATCTCTGTGATTTCTTTTTTTAATTCATAAGTCTCAGTTGCCCTTCTAATTACATGAATAAGACGCTCAGTTTTAAAGGGTTTTTCAAGATAATCATATGCACCAATTTTTATTGCAGTTACAGCAGTGTCTATATTACCGTGACCAGATATAATCACTATTGGTATTTTGGGATACAAT
>CALJEH010000104.1 GCA_938074435.1 uncultured Alphaproteobacteria bacterium | reverse complement strand
CATTCATGACATATGTAGTAAATCAAGCTTGCATTAAATGTAAATTTACAGACTGTGTAGAAGTATGTCCTGTGGATTGTTTTTATGAAGGTGAAAATATGTTAGTAATACATCCTGATGAGTGTATTGACTGCGGTGTCTGTGAACCTGAGTGTCCTATTGAAGCTATTCAACCAGACACAGATCCAGGTGCAGAAGAATTTCTTGAGTTGAACAGAAAATATTCATCAATATGGCCTAACATAACAATTAAAAAAGATCCACCATCTGACGCAGAACTATACCAAGAAAAACAAGATAAGTTAAAAAATTACTTTTCAGAAAAACCTGGTGAAGGGGATTGAAAAAAGGAAAAATTGAATGGCAGACATAAAAAATAGTAGAAAGTACAAAGTAAACGAATATGTAGTATATCCATCTCATGGAGTGGGGAAAATAATAGATATCTTAGAACAAGAATTTGCTGGGATGAAACTTGAGCTATATGTCATTTATTTTGAAGAAGAGAAAATGACACTTAGGGTGCCAATTAGTAAGGTCGAGTCCACTGGTATGAGAGCGATCTCTGATACAAATTTAATCGATGAAGCATTCACCATATTAAAGAGTAATGCAAAAACAAAAAAAACTATGTGGAGTCGAAGAGCACAAGAATATGAAACAAAAATTAATTCCGGTGATATAATCTCCCTTTCAGAGGTCGTAAGGGACCTTCACAGGAACCCAAGTCAATCTGAACAATCATACTCTGAAAGACAACTTTATGAGCAGGCACTGGACAGACTTGCAAAAGAAGTTTCCCGTTCAAAAGGAATTAAAGAAGTTGAAGCAATTACAAATATAGAAAATCAACTAGCAAAGAATGGAAGAAATGCAGCAGCTATCGCTGCAGTAAGCTAATCTAGTATTGTAAATTAATTTTAGATCTAAATGAGTGATTTAATTAATATTGATATTCTGGGAGGTGACTATGAATTCACGCTTGAAGTATCTGGTATTTGGGATGAATTCCAATTTAACTACATACCCTCAAACCTACCCGATATTTATAAAAAAATACTAAATCATCAACCTTTTTCGGTATCTGAGTTTTCATTATCTAATTATACAATGATGCTTGATAGGAATATCGCTGACATGTGCGCGATTCCAGTATTTGTTAACAGAGGTTTTAGACATAGCATAATTTGGGTAAGAAAAGATAGTGAGATAGAATCAATAGAACAGTTAAAGAGTCTCAAAGTAGGAATCAGAGATTACTCGCAAACAGCCGCTGTTTGGTTAAGAGGAATACTCTGTGAAGAATATAATATACATTGGAGTGAAATAGACTGGTATGCTAATATAAATCAAAGATTTGATGCACCAAAGGAGGCAAACCTTACACTAGTTGATGATGATCCTGAAAAAATGGTAATTAACGGTGAACTAGATGTATATATAGCACCAAAACCAATGGACATTCAAAAAACACTAGATCAAAGAGAGTTAAAACCTCTAATAACTAATTTTATTGAGGTTGAAAGTGAATATTTCAAAAAAACAGGTATTTACCCAATAAACCATTGTGTTATGATCCACAAGGACACATATAAAAAATATCCTAATATAGCCTATCCATTATTTTTAGCTTACAGCGAAAGTAAAAAAAAGTCCCTTAAACGAAGATTAGGTTCCACATTATTACCTTGGTCCGATAAGCAATGGGACAATATAATGGAAGTTTTCAATAATGACCCACACCCACATGGATTGGGAGAAGAAAATTATAGAAATATTAGCAAACTAGTTGATTATTTATTTGAACAAAAGCTAATAAAACAAAAACCAAATATTTTGAAATTATTTATTGAAGGCTCCCAAAACTGGCGAGAATCTAAGTAATTAAAGTTTAAATAATCTCGAGCTTTTGATATGGATTTTGAGGTAAAACAACATCAATCATATCATTTGGTTTTACAATACCCCCTTCCAAAACTGTTGTCATTATCCCCGTCTTTATAATTAGATTACCATTTACATCTTTAGCAATCATTTTTTTCAGCAAACCAGATTTAAAATCCTCAATTTGCTTACAAGGCTCCCGAAGCCCCTTAACTTCAAGTATAACCTCACTTCCAATAATAATTTGTGAATCAAGAGGTAGATTAATAAGGTCTAAACCCGAAGTGGTTATATTCTCACCAAGGTCTCCTGGATTGAGCTCATAGCCATATTGCTTCATTTCATCTAATAACTCTATTGTTATGAGATGTACTTGTCTTAAATTTAACTGCATAGGATTCTTTTTCACTCTCGAACGATGCTTAACATACTTGCCTGAATGAGCGTCACCGTTTATACCAAAATTTTTTATAAGCTCAATTTCATCTCTTTTCTCTTTTGAGAATGAATGAGTGCCTTTTGAGCTTACCGCATTTACAAATCCTGATATTGAGTTCATATTTTAAATCTCGTAATGTAATAAGTATATTTTTGGCTTATTAAAGAAACCCTTTCATTTCTCATGGACCTTGATTATGTCAAAAATTTACTTTTGTATTCATTGATATATAGCCGATAATCTGATTGAAAAATAAATTTTCCTGCCTATGCTAACAAGAGTTGAATACTCCCCAAGAATAGCCAGGAAATATTTGAAACAACTATTCTTTTGGAATATTTGTAGCCCCGGTCTCAAAGCCAATGACTTGTCCGTCTTTGAATGTGTAAACACCCATTACAGCTTGTTGATTGCCATCACTAAAAGTCACAAAAGCATGCTCAATACCAATTTCATCATTTTCGTAAATAATTCTAACTTTTTTACGGTTTATATCATCGCTCATTGCCCAGCCAATCACATCCTGCTTACCCAAAACTGCTCCATTAGAATGCATTGTAAACTGATAATCATCGTGCAGTAACTCGTCCATAGCTGCTTCATTTTTTTGATCAATTGCTTTACCTAATTTTTCTATTATTGACATAATGTTTCCTTTCAATTCATTTGATTACAATGTTTAAGTGTATCTTATTACAAAAACTTTACAAAAGAGAGAATTCTTTAACCCTGTCAAACGGAAAATGGTCAGCAATGTCAGTTCTGGCATAATAGACATCAGCGACAACTCCATCTTCATTTATTAAAATATCAGCAACCGCAATGTCTATGTGACCCTTTATAGTTAAAGGAATATAACCTCTCATTATTGCAGGAAATATCTTATGGAACTTCAATAATGTAGCCGCAAGCAATTTAGTAAATGATCTTTGTATATTATATTTTTTGAAATATGCAAACTCTTCATCCGCTAATATTATAAATGGGAGCTGACCATGCTTTTTCATATACTTTCCCAGGTTATCCACCGGTGAGTGAAAGATCCCAATATGAGTAAAGTTATCTCCAAATTCAGAAAATCTTTTTTGTAGTTCGTTTATTCTCAAATTACAAAAAGAGCAACCCGCAACACGATAGAAGGTAAGTAATACTCTTTTCCCTTTTACATCTGATAATTTAAATTGTGTACCGTCATGTTTTGGTAGCACTATCTCTTCTAATTTATCTCCTTTTCTTATACGCATAATTTCATCCTTTTGGTGTGCGATATTTTTTTAAAACTATATTCAAAAAAACGCCAATACGCCAATACAAATGCATAATAAAAATTGATGTATTTTATGAGATAAAATTAATGTTTAGTGATAATATTTTTATTTTCGAATTAGGTAGGAAAAGCCTGTAGACCCAGAAATAAACATTCGTTATTATCAATCAAGTGGGGGCGTAGCTCAGTAGGATAGAGCACCAGATTCCTAATCTGGGGGTCACAGGTTCAAATCCTGTCGTCCTCACCATTATAAAAATTATGTTTTTACCTATGAAACTAACCGATTCTGGGCTATCCTAATGATCATCTGTTCATAACTTATACCAAGATTTAGAGAGCAACATCTATAAAAATAACCCTTGCCTAGTCCAGGCATAAGATTCGCCTCTATAAAATGTGGCCTGTTCTCACCACTCATCTTAAAATCAATTCGTCCGAAAGATCGCCCACCAAGAGCAGTAAAAGCTGCTTTACCCAACGCTGATAACTGGCTGTGAATTTTCTTATCAACGACTTTATGGACTCGTTCAATATCATTTTTCTTTGTGTCAAAATCGAGAATACAGTGCCCATTATAATTTTTGTCCACCTCAATTTCAATTGGCATTGCAGTGAGCACTTTAGTGACCTCATTTTCAAATATACCAACACTATATTCTCTGCCAGGAAGATAAGTTTCTATAAGGCTACGCGATTTTTGGGTAGCAAATATATGAGCTATTTTAGCCGTCATGCCTATATGGTCATTTACAATCGAAAGAGCATCTATTCCAATACTGTCACCACCCTGTAGAGGCTTGATAAATAAAGGGAAATCAATTGGAACAGAAACTTTGAGTGGATGTTCACCCGGTGAACTTGTAAAATATTCTGCTGTTGCAATACCCGCTTCCTTTATGATTCTTTTTGCAATACTTTTGTCATATTCCCTATTAAGAGCTTTCCTACTTGAACCAATATAGGAAATATGGTGGTCATCTAAGAAGTCATTCAGCCAGATTTTCTCATTATTAAAATCTAAGTACTTCACCCCTGAAAATACAAGGTCTGGCTTCCTATTTGCAAGTTTCATCAGGTCAGTTTTAGTTTTTATTTCCGTTACTATTACTGTTTTATATACTTCTGAGAGGATCTTTTGAAATAAATTTTGATTAAGAGGAATAGCAACATTTTTTTGCTTATATTCTTTGAATCGTTTTGGAACTGTGAGAATTTCTATAGACTTGTTGCTTTTGGAAGGTGTTTTTTTTGAGATCTTCTCACTATCCAACACTCCAGGCAAAATGTCAATTAGTGGTGGGTTTATAAATGCCATTCAATTTTTTCCTTATCTGTCATTTGGTTTATTCATTTTGATATTTTGGTATAATGTTTCCATTCCAGTAATATTGAGTTGATAGTGTAGAAAATAAAATTTGGAATAGAGACTATCCTATATTTTAACACTGAATACTCCTAACAACTCGCATCTAATGAGTTCATTATATTCTTGGCAGGACAACGCTCCTCAAACCTTTCTTTCAGATAGATGTGTCATCTAAAGAACTTAGTATGTATGCCCCCTTACATACGGCATACAAACAATCTTTAAGATGCTAAGTTTATCTAGCAGTTTAATCAACTTATCTACTGTAGCTCTTGCAAATGATATTGATGTAATGATAACAATAATTAGTACTACGAATTTCATATTACTTTTGTTTTTTCGAGCTAGTTTTTACCTTAGAGAGGTTTGATGAAAAGCCTTCAGTGACGGGGGCTTTCGGAATAATTTTTTTTGGTTTTTTTGCTTCTCTGTTTCCTTTTTTATTATTTCCTTTTGACATTATTTATCCTTTTTTTAATTAGTAATTAATTGTATAAGATTAGACTTAAATACTGAAACCAGCACAATTTTACAAATAAACAAAATTTTTTTTCTTGCGTGACGTAAAGCTAGTAAACATTTACACCAAAGAATGATTACCTGAACAAAAAGGTTGATATAAAACAACATATTAGCCTAATGTCGACGTAACATTAGAAAGGTGATATGGTAAATTATAAAGATATTAAACTATAAACAATTGGCTAATGTTTACAATTGGCTAATGTTTTTTAACTGTCATCGTAAAAACATTTAGACTACCAAATATTACTATGTCCTAAAAAGTAAGAATAAACAAGTTTTTAATAATTAGCATAAATAAATTTTTGAGTTAAGTTTTTTAAATGAAGATTTAAATTTAAATCATGTTACTTTAACAAGCTTATTTAATTACAGCGGATGATAAAATGACAAGTGATACATTCTTAAATTCAATTGAAGATAATTTCAAAAAAGCTACCAAATATATCCAAAAGATATACGGAAAAGACTTTTTGCCAGATGATTTGGCAGATCAAATTATGATGGCTAATGCAACATATTTGGTCAGATTTGGGGTAAGGCTTAGGGGACGAATTTATACATTTACTGGATTTCGTTCCGTTCACTCTGATCACTTTGAGCCTGTAAAAGGAGGAATAAGGTATGATATTTTAGTTAATCAGGAAGATGTGGAAGCACTTGCTGCATTGATGACATATAAGTGTGCACTTGTTGAGGTCCCATTTGGTGGATCTAAAGGTGGATTAATTATTAATATCAAAGAATGGAAACCTGAAGAGCTAGAAAAAATAACAAGACGCTTCACCCAAGAATTGGCTAAAAGAGATTTAATTCATCCGTCGCAAAATGTTCCAGCACCTGACGTAGGAACTGGAGAGCGTGAAATGGCATGGATAGCAGACGAATATAAAAGATTAAATCCAACAGACATAAATGCCTGGGCATGTGTTACAGGAAAACCTATAAACAAAGGTGGCATTGCTGGTAGAACTGAGGCAACTGGAAGAGGTATAAAATTTGCCCTAAAAGCCTTTTTTGAAAATGATAAAGATGTAAGTAAAACAGGTTTAACAAAAGGCCTGGAAGGTAAAAAAATAATTGTCCAGGGATTAGGTAATGTAGGTTATTATGCCGCTTATTTTTTGTCTACAGAAGATAATGCGATTATTACTCATGTCATCGAACGAGAAGGAGCTATCATTAATAATGAGGGTATAGATATCCAGTCGTTAAAAAAACATTTGATTACTAAAGGTACAATCAAAGGATATGAAGGATTTGTTGAGAGTGGTTCAGAAATTCTTGAAGAAGAGGCAGATATTTTGATTCCTGCCGCAATGGAATTTGCAATTAATAGAGATAATGCTGAGCGCATTCAAGCGCCATTGATAATAGAAGCGGCGAATGGTCCTGTTTCATCGGAAGCAGATGATATTCTTACAAGAAAAGGAAAAATTATTATTCCTGATCTCTATGCGAACGCCGGTGGTGTGACGGTAAGTTACTTTGAGTGGATTAAAAATTTGAGTAGAATTAGGTTAGGGAGACTTCAAAGAAGAGTTGAAGCAAGTCAGATGCAGAGCATGATAGATGGTATTGAAATTATGACTGGTAAAAAATTTCCAAATGAATTTAGATCAAGTTCTATTCAAGGTATCTCCGAGCTAGATCTTGTTCGTTCTGGTTTGGAAGATACTATGACAGAAACTTATAAAAGTATGAGTGAATTATGGAACTCAGAAGAAGGTATACAAGATTTAAGGACTGCTGCAATGATAATTGCAATTAAAAGATTGGTCCAAAGTTATAGCTCATTAGGAATATAAAAAGAGAGGAAGACCTCTCTTTTAATTTTTTGTGGTTGTGTTTATTTTCTGAAATCCGGAGATTATCACCATTATATCAAAGTTATGTGTTTGATTTTACCAACTTTATGCAATCCTCAAGACGATCATCTCCCCAGAAAACTTCCCCTGCAAAAATAAAAGTAGGACTTCCAAAAACACCCAAACTATATGCCTTTTCTGTATTTTCTAGGTATTTTTTTTCTATTTCTGCAGATTGTGCTTGAGCTATGACCTCATCTTTATTTAATTTTAATTCTTGTAAAATCTCAGAGAGATTTGGTTCTGTTGCTGGCTCTTTTCCTTGTTCAAACCATCTTTTGTAAGTGGATATGACATAATCTATACCCCATCCCTCATTCATACCTAGAATGGCTAATTTATTGGCTAAATCAAATTGGGTAAGAGGATATGGGGCAGGTATTTTTGGATTAAAGCCATAAGAAACAGCTCTTCTTTCAATATCTCTCCACATGTAATTTGATTTAATTTTCTTGGAAGGTGGAGTAAAGGGAATATTATCCATATCCATCATTATTTTCCGAACACTGAATGGGTGCCAATTAAATCCAAGTCCTTCTTGTTTAGATAGTTCATTTAATCTGCTGACAGTTAAATATGTATAGGTACTTCCAATTGAGAACCAAAAATCAATATTTTTCATAATGAAATAACTATTTTTTACAAATAAATACTCTAGAAAGAATCGATAAGTTATTCAATAAAAAAGTAGTGATAGGATATGTTAATAAAATTAAATTTTAATCAAATTCAGTAATCGTAATTTCAACAGTCGGAACGCCAGGCAGCATTAGACACCCTTCTGCACCATTATTTTGTGCCGAAAGTGCGTCTTCTGTATAAAAAGCAATATCAATGACAGGAGGGATATCTCCCATAGTAACGGTTTTACCAAGTGATTGTAACATTCTCATTTCGGTAGCACTGATAAGTGTAATTCCAGCAGCCGCGTAGGTTCCTGCAGCAGGTGTCACCCACCAAATTGCCAGTTCATCAGGTACATAAAGTGTTTGTACAGATGTACCATTTCCTCCCACTTCGCCAACGCCTCCTGAAATAATGGTTGATGTAGTATCGGTAGAATCTGTACCACATTTGTAAGTAGGGAGGCCAAAAAATTGTGAATTAACACCATCAACTACCCCAGCTATATCTATTGCTCGAGACATTGTCACTCTCATATGTGTAGCAGTCGTACCTTTTGGAATTGTATTTAAAGGGGCATATGTTCCAATTTCAGCGCCAACTGCGGCAGATGCAATATTAAATTCTTTTGATGAACTTCCAATCGTTAGAGGAGTTGTACATGCAGAGCTTTCGCAAATCTCAATTTTTGTTATTGTGATTTCATATGTTGTAGCATCTCCGAGTACAGGATAACAATCATGACAAGCATTGGCATTATTAGTAGTAAAGAATAGTGAGAGCAATCCAACTGTTAGAGATATATTTTTTAAGAATTTTCTATTTATGTATTTCATGAATAGCTCCTAGTTTTTCCTGGAGATTGTAACACCAGAGGAGTCTCTCTCTGTTATAATTTTATTTTGACGTCTCACTTTATCAAGATTGTGATCCCTCATATCAGAGCCTGTAACAAATGCCTCTGTATCATAACCGTCTGACATATTAGGTCTTGAACTATTTCCAACAAAGTTATATGTGAAATTAGCAAAAATAGTAGAGTCTGAATCATTATCATCTGACAAACCAAGTTCAAGATCCATATTTTCTGTTAAATTCATATCAAGAGAAATCTTTGTGCCTTCAATATCATCAAAGTCTATACTGTCCCATTCGTAGTATTGAAGTCCGAGTGTTGCCCAAGGCATATATGGTAGTTGTGTTCTTAATGTGACATCATATCCATCAAGTGCTAATTCATCGACATTAGCATCAATCGCTTTTTCATCAGAGATTGCATCATAAAAATTGAGAGTAAACTCAAGACGATCCATTTTTGCTTCTAGCCCGAACCCCAGACGTTGATGACCTTCTTCCCATTCGTAATCATAAAAAATATTAGCACCAATCAGAAGTGAATTATCTTCTGAGACATTCCTGAAACCTAGACCTAAGTTCGTTGTATTCTTACGATCATCAAATTGTTCATAGCTAAAATGACTTAGTTGAGTAAAAACAGTGTTACGACCGTCTGCATCTTGTTGAAGAGGCTGCACAGTCAAAGCTGATATTGTTGGTTCAAGGTCTTCTGTTAGACCAACACTAATCTCTAGACGGTCTGTCCAGCTTGACTGATTTTCATATGGTACCTCTGCATCAGGTGCATCAGCAGCATTGACCATTGCAGCCATGACGGAACCAGCTATTAGAGTAATACTTGAAATTTTTAAATACTTATACATTAGTTTGTCTATCACGTAACGATGATACTTACAATTAAAATAATATTTTAGTAAAAAGCGTTTAATTTCCAATTATTGCGGATAATACCTTTGGAGGAGACAGAGGAAGTGTTTCAAACCTCACACCTATGGCATCATTGATAGCATTTGCAATTGCAGCTGTTGGAGGTATGATTGGGACTTCACCAATACCCCTTACACCATATGGATGATATGGATTGGGAACTTCAACTATCTCAACATCTATAAATGGAACATCTGAGGCAACCGGCACCCTGTAATCAAGAAATCCAGGATTTTGAAGTCTACCATCTTCTCCATAAATATATTCCTCATTTAATGCCCATCCTATGCCCTGAACGGCACCACCTTGATATTGACCTTCTACATAAGCAGGGTGGATAGCTTTCCCTGCATCCTGTACAATTGTATGACGAAGAATTTTCACGCTTCCTGTTTCTTTATCGACTTCAACATCAACGATTTGGGTCCCAAAACTAGGGCCAGCTCCTTGAACATTTTTTTCACAATGACCAGCAATTGGCCCCCCTGTTCTAGTCGCATTTCTAGCAATCTCAGATAAAGAAAGCGGTTCAAATGGTCCTACATTTGTGCTTGCAGGTCTTGCAAATCCATTCTCCCAAACAACTTCTTCATCTTTTACATTCCACGTTTTTGCCGCTCTTAGTTTACACTCTTCTATAGCATCTCTTGCAGCCAAAACAGAAACAATACCTCCTGCGAATGTCCCTCTGCTCCCTGCAGTAACAAAATTAAAACCAAGTTGAGAGGTATCGCCGGTTGTAACTCTTACTTTATCAGAGTCAATTCCAAATTCTTCTGCAACCATCATGGCAAGGGATGCACGCGATCCACCAGCCACATCTATTGTACCAACAGATACAGCAATAGTCCCATCATCATTCACATTTAATGAGGCAGTTGTATCCATTCCAATATTCATCCAAAAGCCTGTGGCCACACCTCTACCCTGATTCTCTTTTAATGGAATTTGGTAATTTTTATGCTGTTTTGCTTTGATAAGTGTTTCTTCAAATCCAATCCGCGGAAATTTCACTCCATAATAAGTTTGCGTTCCTTCTTTGGCAGCGTTAAGTATTCTGATATCTATTGGATCAATTGATAACTTTTTTGCTGCTTCATCAATTACACTCTCAACACCAAAAGCTGCTACGGGTGCACCCGGCGCTCTATATGCCGCAACCTTTGGTCTGTTAGAAATCACATCATGACCAATAACTCGTACGTTTTCAATATCGTATCTTGTAAAACATGTGATTGTTGCTTGGCCTAATGGAGTCCCTGGGAACGCACCCGATTGCATATCTATTTGAGCATCTGCTGCGATTATTTTTCCTTTTTTATTCAATCCTAATTTTACATATGTACGACCAGCTGGGCTTGGGCCGCTGGCTCTGAAAACCTCGTTTCGAGACATAACCATCTTTACAGGTCGCCTTGCTATTTTGGATAAAGTTATTGCGAGGGGTTCTAAATAGACATTATTCTTACCACCAAATCCACCTCCCAACTCTGTTGGAATAACCTTGATTTTAGAGACATCCATACTTAACAATTTTGCACACTGAGCCCTTATAGTGAAATGCCCTTGTGTGCATGTGTATAATTCAACCTGACCATCTTCCGTGTAGGAAGCAACTGATGCATGAGGTTCAATATACCCTTGATGAACAGGTTTTGTTGCAAATACTCTTTCTAGAATTAAATGTGCATCTTTAAATCCAGAATCGATATCACCCTTAACAAAAGTTAGCCTTTTAGCAATATTTGAAGGTTTATCTGGAACTGGTTCTTTGGTTGAGTCACCACCAAGCACTCTGATCTCACCTTGCGTAAACTGATTTTCATCAAGCAATGGTGCATCCTCATTCATCGCATCTGCAACATCTATTACATGAGGTAATACCTCATATTCGACCTTTATAAGATTTATGGCCTTTTTAGCAATCGTTTCAGATGTCGCAGCAACGGCTGCAACAGCATGACCATCGTATAAAACTTTTTCCCTTGCCATAACATTACGAGTTACATCTCTAAAATTTGCGACCAATTCACCAACAGGGATTACTTGAGATGGCATATCTTCAAAATCTTTGCTCGTAATGACAGCTTTCACTCCTGTGAGGGCTTTTGCTTTGGAAACATCAATTGACTTGATCTTGGCATGTGCGTGGGGACTTCTCAGAACACTACCATAAAGCTGACCTGGTAAGTTAATATCGGCACCATATCTTGCTCGACCGGTTACCTTATCAACTCCGTCTGGTCTGAGTGGACGTGTCCCAATAGTTTTTAATTTTTTGTCTTCATATGCTACGAAATCTGACATACTATCCTCTCAATTCAGTAGCGGCATCCATAACTGCCTCAACAATTTTATGATATCCTGTGCATCTACATAAGTTTCCTGCCAACCAATATCTCACCTCTGTTTCTGTAGGATTTGGATTTCGCTCAAGTAATGCTTTTGCTGCAATCAAAAAACCCGGTGTGCAGATGCCACATTGTAATGCTGCATGTTCAATAAATTTACGTTGCAAAATATGTAGGTTGCCATCCTCTGACATACCCTCAATAGTATCAATCACCTTACCTTCAGCTTCCACAGCTAGTGTTAAACATGAGCAAACCAATCGTCCATCGAGTATTACAGAACATGCACCACAGTCTCCTGTGCTACATCCTTCTTTTGTACCGGTAAGCCTGAGTTGATTTCTAATTACTGATAAAAGTGTTTCATTAGACTCACATAGGAAATCACACTCATCTCCGTTTATAGTCGTTACTACATGTTTTCTAGCCATGACTTATTCTCTCCAATGCAATGTTTAATGCTCGTTTTGCAAGTACTCCAATTACCTGTTTTCTAAATTCTACTGTCCCTCTCTTATCATCAATTGGTCTGGCCAAATTCCTTACCTCGCTCACGAATTTCTCAATTACTTCCTCATCAACTTTTTTCCCAATTAAGACTTTCGCCGCAGCCTCGGCAACTAACGCTTTTTCAGCAACGGCACCTATCGATACCTTTGCATGCTCTATTTGAAATTTATCCCCTAACGAGATATTTACTCCAACACCTGCAACGGCAATATCCATTTCTGTGCGTGGCGTAAACCTTAGATAAGCTCCACTTGAGTTATTCCTTTTTTTAGGAAACTTTATACCAACCAAAACTTCATCAGATTTAAGAATATTTTTACCCGGCCCTAATATAAAATCCTCAACCAGCATATCTCGTTTCCCCTTCGAACCTAAAATAATTGCTTTTGCATCGGAAGCTATCATTGCAGGAGTGCTATCAGCGGCAGGCGAGGCATTGCATAAATTTCCTCCCATGCTAGCTCTGCCTTTTATTTGGATTGACCCTATGAGCTTTACACCATCGATTACACCTGGCCATGTATCAGAAAAAGCTTGATGCTCAATTATAGTCATACCAGATACTGCGGCTCCAACATAAAAACCATCAACATCATCCTTAATTTCCATCATTTCACTTATATTTTTAATATCAATGACTGTAGATGGTTCAATAATCTGTGATTGCATTTGAACTAGTAGGTCTGTACCACCTGCTAATAGATGTTTTTTTTCTGAGCTATTACTGAGTAAAGATGACAATTCATCAATTGTTGACGGAGCATGGAAGTCCATAATCATACCATTTTTATTTCCTACATAATTAATTTAATACGAAAAAAAAATTGTTGCAAAAAATTAATTAATAAATTGATTAAACTAAACACAATCGCTAATAATAAATTAAATTTACATCTTATAAATAATACCTTAGTAAGATGGTTAATAAATCCTCTTCAACCTTGAGTTAAATAATTAGAAACTTCATACAATGGATCTCAGAAATATAGCAATTATTGCACATGTCGATCATGGTAAAAAAACACTCATCGATAAATTATTATCACAGTCGGGAGCTTTCAGGGAAAATCAGAAGGTTGCGGAAAGAATAATGGACTCTAATGACTTAGAAAAAGAAAGAGGAATAACAATATTAGCAAAGTGTACCTCCGTTGTGTGGGATGAAGTCCGAATAAATATTATTGATACTCCAGGACATGCTGATTTTGGTGGAGAAGTTGAAAGAATCCTTAGCATGGTTGATAGTGCTATTCTTCTTGTTGATGCAGCTGAAGGTCCAATGCCGCAGACAAAGTTTGTATTAGCAAAGGCACTCCAAATAGGATTAAGACCTATGGTGGTAATAAACAAAGTTGATAAAAATGACTCCCGAGCTGATGAGGTCGTAAATGAAATTTTCGATCTGTTTGCTGTATTAGATGCTGACGAGCATCAACTTGATTTTCCAATCTTATATGGTTCGGGAAGAGATGGCTGGGTAACAAATGATTTAAAAATTAAAAATGATAATTTAAACCCATTATTTGATTTGATAATCAAACATACCCCTCCACCAAAGGTTGAGGATGGGGAATTTAAAATGCTTGGGACAATTTTAGGAAACGATCCTTATTTAGGTAGATTAATTACAGGAAAAGTTTTTTCTGGAGAAGTAACTACGAACCAGCAAATAAAAGTATTAAGCCATGATGGGAATTTAATTGAGACTGGTAGGATTACAAAAATTTTAGCATTTAGGGGTACTGAAAGAGCTGGAATTGAAAAAGGAACATCAGGGGATATCATCTCGATTGCGGGATTAACAAAAGGAACGGTTGCAGATACATTTTGTGCGCTTGAAAATAACATGGTTTTACATGCGCAACCAATTGATCCACCAACTGTACAAATGGCATTTAGCGTAAATGATAGTCCATTAGCTGGTACAGAGGGAGATAAGGTAACCGGTAGAATGATCGGAGATAGATTAATGAAAGAAGGGGAAGGAAATATTACTCTTCAAATCCAAAAATCACAAAATGATAGTGGTTATCTCGTCTCAGGAAGAGGAGAATTGCAATTATCAGTCCTTATCGAAACTATGAGAAGAGAGGGCTATGAATTGAGTGTTTCAAAGCCACAAGTATTGATGAAGAATGATGATAACGGCAAGTTATTAGAACCTATAGAAGAAGTCATTATTGATGTTGATGACGAATACACTGGTCAAGTTGTGCAGGATCTCAATATAAGAAAAGGAGTTATGCTAGAGATGAAACCATTTGGCATAGGAAGATCTAGATTGATTTTTGAAGCACCCACAAGAGGATTAATTGGTTATCAATCTGAACTAATGACTGCTACAAGTGGAACTGCAGTTATTAATCGATTATTTTCTCGCTATGAAAATCACAAAGGTGAAATCAAAGGCAGAACAAATGGCGTATTGATTTCAAATGGACAAGGAACATCCGTAGCTTTCGCATTATTTAATCTTGAGGAACGTGGGCAAATGATTATTGGTTCAGGTATCCCTGTATATCAAGGAATGATAATAGGTATACATTCGAGACCAAATGATCTTGAAGTTAATGTACTTAAAGGTAAGAAATTAACAAATATTAGAACACACGCAAAAGATGAAGCAGTAAAACTTACAACTCCTCTGGATATGAATTTAGAAAGAGCAATTGCATGGATTTCTGATGATGAATTAATTGAGGTAACCCCAAAATCAATTAGGATACGTAAGAAATTTCTAGATCCAAACATCAGAAAGAAAAGATCAAGAGAAAATATTCAGTAGTAATATTTTGATTTGAAAATTGATAGTAAAATCCTTATGAAGCATAAGAAAATCAGAGTTTAATCACTTCTTTTGCTTATTTTTTGTAATCAATTTATTGGATTTTATGAAATATTTTGGACTACCATCAATAAAGAACTTTCTTATACAATGCAGGTGTTTATTTATCATTTTTCCTAGTAATTCAGTTCAGGTTCATGGTAGAATTATTTATTATTAATCTAACATAGAGGTATAAATTATGATCAATAAAAATTTATTAATTGGTTTGGTTTGTGGCTTCACACTTGGAGCAATTGTACCAGTTTATAGTTATTTTAACCCCATCGCTGTAGAAACCGAAGGTTTTAATGATATCTGTGAAGTGGAAATGATTGAAGGTGTTTCTGAAGTCACTGATGCCATCGAAAACGAAAACAGTATTTATAAATTTATAAGAGTTTTATAAATAAGAAAAAATAGTCAAATGTCAGGTGTACCACTATTTAATTCAATAGATATTAAATCAATCAGCTTTAAAAATAGAGTTATAATGTCACCTATGTGTCAATATTCGGCTGAAAATGGGCACCTGACAAACTGGCACAAACAACATTACTCACGTTTTGCTCAATCTGGGCTTGGTGGTGCTTTTATGGAGGCCACCGCTGTATCCCCTGAAGGAAGAATTACTCATGGTTGCACGGGGATCTGGGATGATAAATTTATACCGGATTTATCTGAAATAGTTAAAATATTTAAAAAATATAATGTAAATATAGGAATTCAAATAGGCCATGCTGGGAGAAAAGCGAGCTGTGATAGACCGATTGATGGCGCAAAGCCACTCACATCTCAGTCAATAGAAAAACCATGGGAAATAATAGCACCATCATCTATTCCGATGAGCCTTGACTCTCCTGAGCCACGTGAAGCTACTCAAGATGATATTCACAAAATAATTCATGACTTCACTTTAGCCGCTGAAAGGGCCAATAAAGCTGGATTTGATATGATTGAAATTCACGGCGCTCATGGTTACCTACTTCATACATTTTTATCCCCAATATCTAACAAAAGAACTGATAATTATGGTGGTAATTTCGAAAATAGAGTGAGGATAATTAAGGAAGTTATTAATTCTATTAATCAAGTGTGGCCAAAAAACAAACCTTTTTTCTATAGAATTTCCTCAATTGATGGGCTAGATGCTGGTACGACCTGGAATGAAATACTAGAGCTTGTGAATATACTAAAATCCCTAGGTGTTGATGTAATAGATTGTTCATCAGGGGGACTTAGTGGTACTTCTGCTATATCAAAAGCAAAGATCACTCCAGGTTTTCAGGTGAATTATGCAAAAAACATCAGAGAACATTGTAACATAAGCACAATGGCTGTTGGCGCAATAATCGGTTATGAACAAGCAAATAATATAATCGATGATAATTGTGCAGATTTTGTTGCTCTTGGCAGAGAACTTATGTCAAATACTCAATGGGTTTATCATGCTGCCAAGCATTTTAAGCTAAATAATTCAAAAGATTTTATTGATCCTAAATATGCTTTTTATCTTCGGAGAAGAGATGAACAGCTTGATCTTGAGCATATGCCGAAGTAATTTAGGCTAGTTCCTAAATCTCATACAAATATCTTGCCCAAACATAGAAACATGAAAACTTTCCCCATTAACAGGGTGTGGTGGAAATACTGAGCCAAGTAATATTACGTCACCCTTCTTAATACCTCTTCCTATTTGGTTTGCAACCTTATTACATTCATCAAAATTATCTTCAAGTGTCCCAATGATTGCTTCTATATTATCAAATGGATCCCACTTTTCAGTTCCCATTGAGGTTAACAATTCTTCCTTATCCATGGCTTCAATCCAACCAGTACTATTATCCTTTCCTAATATCCATCCCCGCTGGTAGATATTTTCAGATAGAACAAATGTTGGATTAATTGGTGGACTATGGAAGTCAACAAACTCTATTCCGGGTACAAAACTTGAAACTGAATTTTTTATTTGATTGAGAGATGCACCACTGTCTATGTCATGACTGATGTGGGCAGCCAATTCTGCTTCAACTCTTGGTTCATTATAATTTTTTAGAACAATCTCAGCACCTGACTTAATTTCGCCAGAGTCAAATAAAGCTCCAACAAGAGGTCTGGTTATTCCAAGCGCTTTCATTCCCGCAGGAGATCCAAAACCTAATTTCCATCCAACTTGTTTGTGACCAAGTTTGATTTCTTTCTCAATTGCAGTGCTTAATGCATCTAATTGTTCTTGATTAACCATGATTGGGATGAACCTCATATCCTGCGTCTTCTAGAGAGCCTTTCCCTATCCAACCCCATACAAGTATA
This sequence comes from uncultured Alphaproteobacteria bacterium, assembly GCA_938074435.1. Lineage (GTDB taxonomy): Bacteria > Pseudomonadota > Alphaproteobacteria > Rhizobiales > TMED25 > TMED25. Next base: position 8,548 of record CALJEH010000104.1, on the reverse strand, counting down.
ACATCTTCATCACTTGTATTTTTAAAACCATGCCATTGATTACGCGGTGTAAACACTACGTCACCCTTTTTACTTATTTTTTCACCACCCTCATGCTCATACATAACCCCTTGTCCAGATATAACAATCCAAAACTCATCAACGTGAAAATGACGATGCCTATCGTGCATAGCTCCCGCTGGCAAAACAGTCCATCCTAATAAAAAATCTTGAGAACCATTTGAAGCCTTATCAATTAGAAACTGAACCTGCATATCAACCCAGCCATCTTCTTCTTTTAGTCCTCCAACTTTCGGAACATCACTAATATTTATCATAAACTGATCTTTTATCATCATTCACCACCATTCATTTTTTTGTAGGCTCTATGTGCAACAACAAAATCATGATGCCCTAAGCCCATTCCTCTGCTTGCATTCATCATATCATTTGCAGCTGCGGCAAGAGGTGCTGGCGAGGCAAGCAATCTGGATTGTTCTAGAACAAGAGTCATATCTTTTTGCTGCAATGCAACATCAGCAAGAGGTTTCTCAGGCATTTTACCATCTAATATAAATGGACCCCTGTAAGATAAAACTGGGGAAGTAGCAACAGAATTAAGTATTGCATCAACAACAACTTGCCTATCAACACCACCCTTTTCGGCCATCGCAACAGCTTCACCAAATGCAATCACCTCTACCATTAATAGAAGATTGATTGATAGTTTTGTCTGCACTGCAAGGCCGTTTGATCCGATATATGAAACTTTGGGTCCTATTGCGAGCAGTGTGTCATATACTTTTTCATAGCACTCTTTTTTACCTGCTACCATAATTGATGCTGACCCTTGAACAACCGTTACAGGACTTCCAGAGAGTGGTGCATCCATCATTTGAAGTCCTCTCTTATCAAACTCTTCTGAAACGAAACGACTAACTTCTGGTGATATTGTACTCATATCGAGATATATTGCCTCCTTATTAAGAGAAGTAATTATCCCATTTTCACCTAAAGAAACATCCTTTACTGCATTGCCATCAGTGACAATAGATAACACAATATCTGCATTTTTCGCTGCTTCGGCAGGCGTGCTTGCTATCATCATACCTGCATCTTCAAGACTTTTTGATTTACCCGGTGATCTGTTCCATCCCGTTACCGTATGTCCAGCTTCAAGTAATCTTGGAACAATAACTTGTCCCATATCACCCAAGCCAATAAAACCAATTTTAGACAATTGCTTCTCCTATAAGATTCTCTAAAAGAGCTATATCATAGTCCATAAGTTTACTGAAAGCAATTTGATATATAACGTAAATTTGTAAACAAAAGAAATTATTTATATCTATTTATTTGATTAAATGATATGTATATAAATGTTTTGAGCTCTATTTCATAATGTGACGGTTCAAAGTAATAATATGTAGCTTAAAGCCATGTTACTACGGCAATTTAACATCTGATTAAGAGAAAAACTTCGGGCTTGTACCCAAAAAATGTTAATTGCTATTAAAGGAGAACTCGTAATATGGCAAATGGAAAAGTTAAGTGGTTTAATCTTAAAAAAGGATATGGTTTTATTCAACCTGATGATGGAGATAAAGATATATTCGTCCACATATCTGCTTTACAAAATTCTGGAATAAGGAATCTATTTGAAGATCAAGCAGTGTCATATGATGTAGCAGAAGAAAAAGGTAAAATTTCTGCTGTCAATATCAAACTAAGCGAATAAAGACTGTTTAAAAAAGGATACCAAACTCACCTCTAGATAAGAAATTGACCAAATCTGGATCATACTCTCTCATCTTACTTGGTGTGTTTGGTTTCCATTCATCTTCCACATCCTTTTCTCTATCTATTTGTTCACCTCTAAGAGAACTTATTGCCCAAAAAGTAAATTCTGTAATTTGACAAGTATAATCACAACTTCTGTCATAATACGTATAATATGCATTTTTAGGATATTTTCGTGGAACCTTATTATATTTCCCACCTCTCGCAATATCCATAAATTTTGCAATTTTTGATTCTTCACTTTGTCCAAAATCTTCTGGATAAACCTTTGCATAACCCGCATGGGTAATTAAGTGGAGTGCTTCCTCTTTAGTTGGGTCCCAACCTTTGTTTGATAAATTCATTTCATCTTTAAAAACAGCCAGAAAAATACCATGCTTATTTTCAATAATATAATCACATTCAATGTCTGATAGTTCTTCGCATTGATTTTCAATTATTTCATCAACGCCTAAATAAAATATCTCTTCAAAATTCCTAATTTCTCTCTCAGTATTAAATATAACAAAAACACTTCCCGTTCTCATAATATTCTCAATCACAAGTTGATTATCAGGAAACTCATCATCATCATAATCCAATAGATTATCCATTACCTTCTTGGCATGTGATAAATATTTATTATCGACTCCAGGCATGGAGCAAATTTGTATGCCAAAACTATCTGTTATATTAATACCCTCATGTATTGGACAGTCTGCTTTTGAATTACTCATTTGGGAAAAATATGTAATTAAAATGATAAAAAAAATGACCAGATTATTTCTCATTATTTATTAGCCTCTTTTTCATTTCAATTCCTCCATCAAGACTATACCCCCCCAATCTGTTATCACTCCTTACTACTCGATGACAGGGTATATTTATAGGATCAAAATTTTTACCACATGCATTTGCTACAGCTCTGTATGCTTTTGGTCTACCAATCCGGATTGCTAGTTCTTTGTATGTTATTACTTGTCCTCTTGGGATTTTTTTTATTTCATTAAGAACTTCTAACTGGAAAGGTGTAAGTTTCTTCATATTTGATGACATTTATTTATTTTCTAAATTATTAAATATCTGATCCCATAATAACTCAAAATTATCTAATGGGAGAATATTACAATAATAAATATTGTCACCATTTATAGACCTCTCCGGTCTATCAATATTAAAAAAATATGAGGCACCATACTTGCCTTCTATCATATAATTGCCGTATCCAATATCTATCAATTTATAGTTGATCTTATGACTCTTTATACCAATTGCCTTTCGATCGACAAAAAAATGTCTATATGTTTCTCCAATACCGCTAAAGGTAAAGCCGATAGTCCTTAAATATTCTTCAGTATTGTTTTCTTGAAAATTAATATTTTTACATATGAGACTTTTATTTAGCGGATATGCTGATAGTTTCTCTAAATTCAATGTAAAAAAAAAGACTAATAAAAGAAGAATAAATCTCATTTACACCCGCTAAGGTAAATATTAATTAGTGATGGATGTCTTGGTGTTTTTAGCCCAGTAATCATCAGATGACTTATGTTCAACCCATGATTCTGGCGTTTCAGCGCCTGGCATCATTGAAGCATCGGTTCCAGCTAATACCTTATGATGATCTATATTAAGGGTCTTTAACCAGCGTTGCTGTCCCATCGTAATAGCAACAAAATAACCAATTTCAACTATCTCTGCCTCACTGAAATATTTATATAACTGATTCCAAAGATTATCGTCACATTTAAGATCCCAAACAATAGATTCAGTATATCTTAAGGCTGCCTTCTGTTTCGCACTATACCTGGACGATTTTTCAAAATTTAACAAATCAAAATAATCCTCTTCAACCAAACCTTTATTTTGTGACTGAATTGATCTTTGATTACCACAATATTCGCACTTCACTGAATGCGAAACAAATACTCTGCATAGTTCTTTTATTGTATGATCGGCTACTCCTTCATGAAAAACAGTCTGCCATGTGTTTGCAAATGACCAAAATGTGGCTGGTACATGTGCTCTTATAGCTTGACTCTCAGGTCTTGGGGTACCTCTTGTTCGGCACCTCTCAAATTCATCTTTCATTCTAATATCATCAATGTCATTTGGATTTACATAACTGATTCTTTGCTTTGTCATTTGATACTCCTATTATTTATTATATTTATTACTCACTGTTTGTGTTCTGGTTCCTAACTCTTCTTCCTAAGTATAGACCAAAAATCATTATGATTAGAAATATTAGTGCGTCTTGTGGTTGCAGTAAAACATTACTGATAACTGGACCTGGACACAAACCTGCCAAACCCCAACCAATACCAAAGATTACGCTACCAATTAGAAGGTTTTTATCAATTCTTTTTGTTGTTGGTATGGCAAACTTCTCTGCAAACAATGGCTTATCACGCTTTAAAACGAAGTAATAACCGATGGCATTTACCATAATCCCGCCACCCATAACAAAAGCAAGTGATGGGTCCCAAACCCCAAAGATATCTAAAAATCCTTGAACTTTTGATGGATTTAACATCCCTGCTAATGCTAACCCAAACCCAAATATTAACCCTGATATAGAAGCAAATATAAATCTCATGTTATAACCCTCCCAACAATTTGATTATATATACAGTAACAACCCCTGCTATTACAAAAGTTATTACTGATATGAGAGATCTTTTAGATAGAAGCGATAAACCACATATACCATGTCCGGATGTACAACCAGAACCCATGGCTGAGCCAAAACCAACTAAAAATGCAGCAATAAAAAAAAATAGTCCACTGGATACAGGTTTGTAAATTATCTCATGGTTAAATAGTGTTATTAGTAAAACAGGACCGATTAAACATCCGGTGATAAAAAAAATTCTCCAAAGCCAATCACTCCTAAAATCTTTGGTAATCAATCCTGTGAGAATCCCGCTTGCCCCCATGACTCTACCTTTTGTTAACATCAGCAAGAAAGCGGCAAGCCCAATTAGTGATCCTCCTACAAATGACTGAACAGGCGTAAAATTAACTAAATCAATTATCATTATTTTCCTTTCGTAAACCCTTAACAGGAACTTTAAAATAAATATCTCCATTATCTTCTGCAGGAGGCATATTACCAGCTCTCATGTTAACCTGGATAGATGGTATTATTAACTTCGGCATACCAAGTGTTTTATCTCTTGCAGTTCTTATATCAACAAACTGATCTTCTGTGACGTAACCTCCAATATGGATGTTATTTTTCTTTTGCTCTCCTACAGTTGTTTCCCATGCAATATCCCGACCATTTGGACCGTAATCATGACAAACGAACATCCTAGTTTCATCAGGCAAGGTTAAAATCTTCTGGATTGATTGATACAGTGCTCTTGCATCCCCTCCAGGAAAATCGGCCCTTGCTGTTCCTCCATCTGGCATAAATAAAGTATCGCCTACAAAAACAGCATCCCCAATAATATGAGCCATACATGCAGGAGTATGTCCAGGTGTAAGAATCGCTTTGCCAACTAATTCACCAATCTCATAAATATCTCCATCCTTTAAGAGTAAATCAAACTGACTTCCATCTCTTTGAAATTCAGTCCCAGCATTGAAGACCTTGCCGAATATATCTTGTACTTTTTGAATTTCTGCTGATATGGCAATTTTACCTCCCACATGTTCTTGAATATAAGGTGCCGCTGATAAATGATCGGCATGAACATGTGTTTCCAATAACCATGATACATTTAGATTATTTGATTTTATGTAATTTATTACCTCATCTGCTTGCTCATAAGACACAACTCCAGAAGAGTAATCAAAATCTAGGACGGAGTCTATGACTGCACAAGAATATGTCCTTTCATCAATAACCACATAACTAATTGTGTTAGTTGTACCATCAAAAAATGGTTCAATGTTAGGTACTGCCATTTTTAAACCTCATTAAGCTATAATTCTATAAATTATATAGTATATTTATTTATTTACTCTAATTTTTCATTACTTCGAGTACACATTTCCTAAATTCTGCTGTTCCTTTTGAAAAGCCAAGTGTTTCACATAATTCCATACTGCTAATTGTTGAATTTTTTTTTGGTTTATCATTATCAGAAATTATATAAATATTATACTCCCAAACACCGGTTTCGACTCTACCATCTGAATATACGTATTTACCACGTCCATGAAATTCCCCATTTAGCATTTCCCCTTCATAAGTATCTCCATTGGAATAAAAATATTGACCATGTCCTGTTCTTACACCTTCAAAAAACTCTCCTATGTATTGATCGCCATTGGAATATCTATAATGACCATTTCCATGTTTTTCATTATTCTGGAAATCACTGATATATTGATCACCATTATCATAATCTTTCATTCCATAACAGTTATCAAAATAATTTGACGAATAACTGCAACTAGGAAGAGCAAATGCCTCTAAAGGGTAAGTTGTAAGAAATAGTGTTACCATTTATAATAAATATTTAATTCTCATTTTATATCCCCAAAGTTCAATCCTATTATTACTGAATAAATTCATTTTCATACTCATTATGATAATGTTAAGTTAAATATAAAGTCAAAAATATAAGTGACAAAAAAATGAGTTATAAATTTCTTATTACTGGAGCAAACAAAGGTATAGGTTATGCCCTCACATGCGAAGTATTGAATAAAGGTTACGAAGTGATAGCTCTCTGTAGAGAGACAAGTAATGTAACCAATTTAGATAAATTAAAAAGTGCATATAAAGATAATTTAGAAATTTTTAAATCAGATGTTACAGATGAAGATAAATTAAAGGACATCTCTACTAATATAAATAAAATTGATGTGATCATATGTAACGCAGGTATCATGGGAGCAAAGGGCGGAATGCTTGACAAACAAAACACTCCCAGTACAATTCTGAATGTCTTGATGACGAACGTAGCAGGTCCATTCTTTACAATTAGGGCTTTTCTGGAAAAGTTAAAAACAAGTGAAAAGCCAAAAATAGCGATCATTTCATCCCATATGGGGTCACAGCAACACGGCAGCAGTGATGCCTATTTTTATAGAGCTTCCAAAGCTGCTGTTAATAATCTAATGGTTACTTTTTCTAGTGAATTAAAAAATTATAAGATACCCGTTGCTTCATTCCACCCAGGATGGGTGAGAACTGATATGGGTGGAAGCTACGCATCATTATCACCAGAAGAGAGTGCGAAAGCCCTCATAAAGCTGATTTTGGACCTTAATATGAAAGACTCCGGAAATTTCTTTAACTACAATGGCAGTAATCTACATTTATAGTTGGTGATTAAATAGGTTCTATTCTAACTTTTTCCACTCTGTTGTCTTTTGTCTGTTCAACAGTAAATTTGTAACCGAATGCTTGTACAATATCACCCGCGACTGGCAGCCTCTCGAGTGCATTCATAACTAAACCTGATAGAGTATTTGCGTTTGGATCATCAATTTTATCATTATCAAGGGCTCGCTGAATGTCTATCAATGGGGATAAACCATGGGCTAGCCAGAAGCCATTTTCATTAATTATCTCAAATTCATTTTCAATTTCATCAGTTTCATCAGCAATCTCACCAACTAATTCCTCCAAAAGATCTTCCATTGTCACAAGTCCGGTGAATGAACCATATTCATCTATCATAAAAGCTATATGACTTCGTTCATGCCTCATTCTTTCAAACAGATCCTTAACTTTCGAAGTCTCAGGAACAATCATAGGTTTTCTTGAAAAGCTTCCTAAATCATTCCAAGGGTCCTTTTGCCCCTTGAATAATGCATCTATAAGATCTTTCACAACTATTGTTCCAATCAGTTTATTATCCTTATCTAATAGAGGAAATCTTGAATGCTGAGTTTCAGCAATTACGCGTCTATTCTTTTCATTATCACCATTTAGGATTAAAACTTCTGATTGAGCGCTTGGAATCATAACACTTTCTAATGTTCTTTCGTCAAATGCAAATAGATTTTGCAACCTTTTGGCTTGATGCTTGTCCATTACTCCATGCTCAACTGAAACATCAACAAGTCCTTTAATCTCTTCACCTGTAAAGACATCCTCATATGTAGAAGAGGCGACCCCCATCCATCTTAATATTGAAGATGCAGCTGATTTTAATGCAATATTAAGCGGGTACACTAAAATATATGTAACCCATAATGTATGTGCGCAAGCTTGAAATGTAATCTCAGGGTTTCTAATACCAAAAATTTTTGGCACTTGTTCTCCCACAACGATATGCAAAGAAGAAAATGTAATAAATCCAATCATAAATGCTACAAAATGAATCAGATGGTCAGGTAAGTAATTTCCCAAGACTGGTTCAATTAATGCCGCTACTGTTGGTTCACCCACCCAACCTAGACCTAATGATGCCATGGTTATACCCAATTGGCAGCATGCCAAATAATTTTCTTGAACTGTTAAAATGTGTTTACATAGCCTAGCAGCAAATTTATTTTCAGCCGCCATCTGTTCTATTCTGAGAGGTTTACACTTGACTATCGCGAATTCAGCTGCAACGTAGAAACCATTTGCAACCAAACAAAAAAATGCTATTCCTAAATTTAGCAATGTGCCATCGTGGCCCATAGATTCTGCTGCCATACGTTTTTTATCTTTCCCTTCCCTTGATCAAAAAACAATAATCCAATCACTGAATATTAACATTGAAATGAGTGGATTTTTTGATACTCACATATTACCCAATATGCCTCGAAACAATCTTGATAGAGATGTATCAGCTGACTTGTATAAGTTATACATATAAATTCTTTTTGTCTAATATTT
>CALJEH010000103.1 GCA_938074435.1 uncultured Alphaproteobacteria bacterium | reverse complement strand
GTCATCTCTTCTATCCAACTTCATATTATAAAATATATCTTTACTTATTGGATCTGGAACTATCTCAACATTTACAAAGTAATCTCCGTAGTACTCAACAAACTTCTTATAATGATAGTTAGTTAGAAAGAATGTTTTCTTACAACTAGCGTAGAGATACTCCCTTACATTGTTATCTAAGTATCTACAGAAGTCATGTTCAAGTCTTACATGATTATTAGCAGTTGCACAATATTGTAGAACCATTGGATTTGTTTTAGAGATAACTTCTAGATTAGAAGAAATAACTACATCGTAAGTATCCCATAATACCGATTGGTCAGTATCGTAATGGTAAATAGAAATATCATGTCCTCTCTGGACACCTTCATCTAGAATAAGCCGGTTACTCCTTTGAGCACCACCAAGGCTGTGACGTATCCCAAAGTCACTAACTAATAAGACCTTCATTCAATTCCTCAAATAAAAAAGGGGCAGAAAACTCTACCCCCAATTATACCATCAAATTTATGATAAGTGAAGATTATTCTTCATCTTCTTTTGCAAAGTTCGGTTCTGGAACAAGATGGTCAATAGTAGGAAAACTATCTTCTGGTTCAACAACTGGCTCAGGCTCAGGAATAAAACTGCCATCAAAATACTTTTCAATAGTATCATCAACAATTTTCTCTACGCCTTGTGTAAGCTCAAGACCTGCATCAATTTGTTTCTTATAAGTTTTATTTTGCCATAATGCATGAGCACAATTAAAAACAAAAATGGTATTACTAGAGTTAAAAACTACAGCTTTACCATTAAGAAGTTTTCCCAATTCAAATTTGTCAACATCATCAACATCAGTAGTGGTTGCTAATGCTAAACCTTCATAGTTTTCCATAGAGGGAACTTTTTGTATATCTTTCAAATCTACATCATTCGGTATCTTGTATACTTTCATCATCACCCTGCCTTTCAGTAAAATAATTTGTCAACATACCTACATGCCTCATCTCTTTTTTATTTAATGTTTGAGAGAAGGTATTGACACTATTTTTAAAATTATCATGAGAACAATTTATGATAAAAATTTTTTCATCATCATCACAAACCATTTCATCATCTAAAACAATATTCTCTACATCCATTTCTTCATTCAAATATATAGGACCGATGGTTACAATTGCATAGTCCTCATAGTTTTGTAATAGTGGAATTCTATTAATTTGAGAAATATCATTTTCCATAAAATAAATTATATTATCTACCGGTACATACCCACCGTCTGGTATGTTATACTGTTTCATTTTAACCTTCCATTATATACTTTATCGTAGTCAAAGAATTTCCAAGTTCCGCTTGGATCTTCAAAAGAAGGATCAGCATCAACCTGAATTAGATATTGTTTTACCCCATCCCAGTTTCCAAACATCATATTATGCCTTCCCATTCTTTTAAAACAGAAATTAGGAATAGCATGTTTACCTTGACGACAACAAATAACAACTGGTTTCTTTTGTGAGACTGCGAGAGTTTCTTCTGCATAAGTTCCACACATATGCATATCTCTATCAATAAACATTACAATAAAATCTGATCTATCAACCATTGCAAAATCAATAGCAATTACAGGATTCATTAGTTTCTCAATTTCTGTATAGCAATCATTAACAAGATTACTACATCCTGCATTTTCATTGTACTTGATTAGCTCTCTTAATTTATTTAACTTTAAATGTAACTCTTCATCTTCTACACCTACATTTATTGCCTTATCGCAAGGATTTAAAACTCCACATTTTAGACCCCATAGGAACTTTTGAATATCCAGCCTCCAACCTTTACCCAAGTCTCCACATTCATCCATTGGACCTATGAGATATGCCCTCATACCTTTAAGTCTACCCTTCATTCAGCACCTCGTTTAAGGAGTTCCTATTTCATCACTGATAAGTCCAGTATCTACTCCAACTGCTATAATTGAATAATCAATACCTGTTACTGTATCATTGTTAATATACAGAAGTCTATTACTAGAGTTGACAGTAGTTCCATAAATATCTGTATACATGTAAGTACCTAAAGGATTAATTGCTATATTGCCAGACTCACCATTGAATACATTTGTAAATGCATTAGTGCCTGTGGCAACTAAATTCAATACCATACCAGTTCCACTATTATTATTTTCTACAACTAAACCTTTTAGTTCATCAAATTCTAGTGTGTAATTGCTGCCTAGCGTGTATTTATTATATGCTCTAAAATCTATAATCTCTTGCTCACCACCAGAGATGTGTCCGCTACTCGCAACAAAAAGATTAACCTGAGAGTTTGAAGGGCTACCACTTCCGGTGCCAATAATCCCTGTTCCATAATTATAAATTAAGCTATAATCTAAAGCTCTAGCATATCTATTAATATTATTAGCATCTACTTCATCAACTACTGAATAAGCAATATCCGATGACACTGTAACTGTTGCTGTTGTTGCCATTTTTTACCTCCAAAAATATGTGGGACATAAGTAATTATACCCCATTTTAGGAAATAAATGCTCTTGGTGCCTTAATTTTTACAATTTTGTGTGGGTTACGATAGATACTACTAAATACAGGAGATTTCATGTGTGGTCCCATGTAGACGTAGTTCATACCACTATTTCTTTTACCTACTCCATAACAATGAATACCATTTTCATCTGTTGAATAAACTTTATATGCACCCGGAACAGATAGATAAACCTTATCACCTTCACTATTGAGATAA
>CALJEH010000102.1 GCA_938074435.1 uncultured Alphaproteobacteria bacterium | reverse complement strand
GTCTAGTGTTCGCTGACAGGCAGCCGGATTACCGCATACATGTTTGAGATCATTACCACGATGAAAATTACAAGCTTTACTCCAAAGAGTAATCGCTTCAGGTATAGAATATGGGCACATCAGGCTACCTCCAGCCCAGGTTCTTCGACCGGAGGCACTTCAGTTTCCTCCGCTGGTTCATATGCCATGACTACTGCATAGGGGTCTAGCTGTAATTCAATGCCTAGTTGGTTACAGGTCGCCATTACCATAGCTAGTACATGGTATGGGGTTTCATCATCTACTACAGTTATTGCTCTGAGAGTTTTATCGTTCACCTTTTGTAGAGTTATACCTGCACTTGAGTCATACCAGTATTGGCCATCTCTACCTTCCATACTTCCCAGTACATATGCCATTTTTGCGTTAGATATGGCATTCGCTACTGCTTCATCATCTAGTACAGGTAGACGTTCCCTTACTGTCATCATTTTTGGGTTTTCATCATCTTTTTTGTTGGTCTGTATCATTGTCATATTTTTATCTCCTTTTTTTATTTTTATGGTTGTGCGAAGCACAACCATAGTATGGGTCTGTAGTTAATAAACCCTTCTATTAAGAAAGTCGTTTGCACGAGATTCCCACCTATTTACTAGCCTAATACAATAAATTTATATCTACTTCTTCATATACCATTTTTATTAAATTATAACAAAAAATATTAGTTATAATTAATCAATAATTAGATTTTGATAAATTATCTCATTTGTCTGAATATTATATGCAGCCAAAACTTTGGGTAAATTAAAGTCGTGATATAGACAAGTATCAATTCCTATTGCCATTGAGCGCTCATCTTCTAGCTTTACATCAGAAAACCAAACTAGACCTGCCTTGGAATCATCCTTATGTAAATACTTGAGTGTTGGAGTATGCCCAAATAAGATAGTTCTCTTAGGGTCAATTGGTTTTTTTGAGGTATAGAATTGCTCTCTTAACCACATGTGGTTGTGTTCTTCTTGTTCTTCAACATCGTGATTTTGATCGTATCCGGCATGAACGAATCTCCAATCATCTAGTACAATTTCTGTAGGTAAGTTCTTCATCCAATTTACATCATCAGATGCTTTTGATAATACTGTATCGGCATCTGAGTGAAGTGCAATATATGATGATTCAGTAGCCCGACCTCCATTATGGTACCAAAATCTGGAGTCATAATTTCTTTCAATAAAAAATTCTGATTCATCGAATCCTTCTATCATCATTTGTTCATGATTGCCACGAATGCAATAAAAATCCTCAGTTGTTCTCACATAGTTCACTACATGAGCTGATGTAGGTCCTCTATCTATGAGATCCCCTATCATCACAACGATATCATTTTCTTTTAATTGTAATTTTTCAACTAATACTTGAAAGGTATTAAAGTACCCATGGACATCACCTATTACCCAAATATTATCACCATTATTCATCGCATTCTGTAGTTTTTCTTCTAAATCATTATCTCTCATTTTTATCACCAATTCGGCTAATTGACAACATTTGTATGTCGTCTAATCTCCTCAATTATTCATATATTTCAACCTATATAACAGCACTTATTATCTGTTTCAAACTATGGACAAAACGAGTGTTTTAGTATTCACCAAACTTCTTTTCGGTTTTCCTGTTGTAATTTTTCAACTGTCGGTTCAAGTCCGGGAATGCGGACCAAAAAATTATCATTTTACTGGAATTATTTTCCAATCAATATTCATACCGTCCATTCCTTTGAATTCTGATTTAAACGGACCATCATCCATTACAATCTGCCCTTTTTCTGAGAGAATTTTCGAGGTGTCAATTGGTTAACGACGAAGGGACTCTGTAAAACATCTCAAATCAAATAATCTAGATTGGTTGAAAACCCCCCGCTGCTCGAAGTGGAAGTTCAACACCAACACAATGATTATCGGTCGCATCTCTAAATATGCTGCCACTCTACGCTCAAAACTCTCAGTCGCATCTTTTGTCATATTTTTGCTCCACCTGTAGAATCATTCTCGGTTTATATAGCCATAAAAATGTACCGAGAAATGAGGATACATCTATTAAAATCTTAAAACTTAATTACGTCAAGTAGTATCATGCCGACAATAGAGGGTCAAATATCTGATTTCACATTTAAGAGAAATGGTAGGGAATGGAAAGACGAAATATCTGCAACCATAGACATTAACAATCCCGTGATTTTAACGGGAATAAATGGTGGAGGAAAAACTCTAACACTTAGGGGAATTCAATTGTTTTCTGAACTGATTAGCGAGCCGACTGAAAGTAAAAAGGAAAAGTTTGAGAAACTGATGGAAGAAACCGGAATCAAAGAAATCTCATTAACTTATAAGATGCCTTGGGCTTATTATTGGGATAGTGATGAAGAGATAGGTCAGTTTTATGATATTGAAGTTGGAGATATAGATACATTTCTTACCGGATTTCAGGGAGTGAGAGAATATGGAGATTATGCCAACTATCGAAACCCAAAACATGGAGCAGATATTGGTGAAGCCGAGATCTTAGTTTTAAATCTGAACGTGTATGTAGAAACAAAATATACTAGAAAAAATGGAAGTGGCGCGTACAAATCACCTTATCAAAGAAGAATCGGTTACGACATATCCGATAGCGGAAAATTTGGTCACTCACAAGCCACAGTGGAAATTCAAGAGGGTTGGGATACTGATGAAGATGGTAACTTATACGAAGATTGGGATGAACTAATTGGAGAGTTTAGATTTCCTAGATTCTTTAACAAATGGAAAAGAATTGATGACTTTATTGATTCCGGGACAATTATACAATTTGGACCGGATGAATTAGAAAAATCTATACTCAATAATACTGGCATAAAAATCGAATACAATTATCAAAAATTTGATGATTATCAGTTTTGGGACGCTAAAAAGGCATATAAATTTAGAATGTATCCTGCTTTACTATTATCCATCGATGAGGGTTATAATCTAGGTTTAGATAAAATACAAGTTTTGTCAAAGATTAATAAAGATTTCCCTGAATTCAATAATAGTGGAACAAGAGGGAGGGAGAAAGTAATTAGGAAT
>CALJEH010000101.1 GCA_938074435.1 uncultured Alphaproteobacteria bacterium | reverse complement strand
CCCAATAGTTGCTCATGAAAGCTGAAACACATAAAGCATACTCACTTCATGAGTTGGCTGCTTTCGTAAAATATCTGGCCCCAATTTTAGAAAAAGGGACTTTATTGGCATTAAATGGCGAAATTGGTTCTGGTAAAACCACATTGTCGAAGTACTTGATTAATTATCTCACGTCAACCAGAATTGAAGAAATTAGCAGCCCCACGTTTAATTTATATCAAACTTACTCAAATCAAGATCTAAATATATCTCATTATGATTTTTATAGGATTAATACCCCACATGAACTTGAAGAATTGGACATAAGTGACTCTATTAAAAATAATGTGACAATTATTGAGTGGGCAAATAAATTTCCATCAGTTTTGCCAAAAGATCACATTGAAATAAAAATAATTAATAAATCAGATCAAAGAGATTACAAAATATTTTTTCATGGAAAATATAAAAGAAATATTTTAGCTCATAAAAATAGATTAAATTTTCTATCAAATTTAGGTCTGAACATTAGAAAAATTACTAATATGAGGGGAGATGCATCTAAAAGGAAATATTTTAGAGTTTATGATGGTGTCCAGAATTTTGTTCTCATGGATGCTTCTGAAGATGTGAGAAAAAAAACAAAAACAACCAAGTCCATAAAGGACTTCATTATTATTGATAAATATCTTGATGATATTGGTTTAAGAGTACCAAAGATTTATGAATATGATATTAAAAACCAACTTATTTTAGAAGAAGATCTTGGTCTTACAACATATAATGAGTTATATATAAAACTTAACTTTGAGAAGCTCATTACTCCAGCTATAGAGTCATTACTGATATTAGTGCATTCTAACTATTCAAATATAAATGATCTAAATGGCACTGCCTTTGAGCCAAATAAATTTGATAAAAGAATATTTATTCATGAAGCTAAACTATTCATTGATTATTATTGGCCTTATGCCAAAAGCTCAATCTGTCCAGAAGAGAAGAAGTATGATTTTTTGTCTATTATAGAAAAAATGTTTTCAGATCTATCTCCAGACAGAACGCTTATATTAAGAGATTATCACTCACCAAATCTCCATTACCTGGAAAATGAAAAAGGGCATAGGAAGTGTGCTTTAATTGATTTTCAGGATGCCCTCCTAGGCCACCCACTATACGATTTAGTATCTCTGGCACAAGATGCCCGGTTTACAATCAGCGAAGTGAAAGAAAAATATATTATTGATGCATTTAAACAAAAATTTCTCTTTAAGAATTTTCAATTTAGTAATTCATCATTCAATGAACAATACCAAATATTAGCAATACAAAGATCACTGAAAATATTGGGTATTTTTGCAAGACTTTCTTTGTTGGAGGGTAAAAATAATTATATAATACATATGCCAAGAGTTATTAATTACATAAGACGTTCAATGAATTGTAGTTTATTGGATAATTTAACCAACTGGCTCAAAATTAATTTTAAGGATACATTTGATGTTTAGATCCTTCTTCCCAATGCCAAAAATTTTTTTTCCAGCTGCATTGGCATGGATAATATTTGTAACAATTATTTGGTTTTGGATTGGTAATGATATTGCTTCTTTTGTTGGATTAGCCATTGAAGAAACTGATGAGCCAATTATTGGGCTTGGATTTTTTCTAACGAAAAAATTTATTTGGTTTTATATATATTATATATTATCAACCCTAATCTTTGCAATATTCTGGTTCAAATTTGCACCACACCCATGGCAATACTGGTCAATATTAGGATCATCGCTTATAATATTTTCTACCTATTTTGGTGTCCAGGTCATGGTTGCAATCAATAACTGGAGAAGACCATTCTTTGACTCAATTCAGGATGCACTTGGGGGTGAAACACAAGTACTTTCATCAGATTTATATTACTTAATGATAGTTTTTGCTCAAATTGCCTTTGTATCATTAGCTGTTTTTGTATTAACAAGATTTTTTGTCAGCCACTACATCTTCAGATGGCGTACAGCAATGAATTTTTATTATACAGGTCAATGGCAAAAATTAAGAACTATCGAAGGGGCAGCTCAAAGGGTACAAGAAGATACCATGAGATTTGCTGCAATAATGGAAGGTCTTGGTGTTTCAATAATCGACTCAGTCATGACCTTGATAGCCTTTCTACCTGTATTATTGTCATTATCTGAATATGTTACTATCTTACCTCTGATCGGAGAAATACCAGCTCCTTTGGTCAATGCAGCAATTTTTTGGTCTATATTTGGGACAATCTTTCTAGCCATAGTAGGAATTAAATTACCTGGGTTGGAGTTCAGAAATCAAAGAGTTGAGGCTTCTCTCAGAAAAGAATTAGTATACGGTGAAGATGATGCCAATAGAGCAACTCCCCAATCAATAGGTGAATTATTTAACAATGTGAGAAAAAATTATTTCCGCCTTTATTTTCACTATCTATATTTTAATGTTGCAAGAAGTTTTTATTTGCAAGCAGATAACATTTTTTCATACCTCATATTGATCCCTACGATAGTAGCTGGGAAAATTACATTTGGGATTTTGCAACAAATACTTACAGCTTTTGGTCAAGTTTCAAATTCATTTCAGTATATCGTAAATGCCTGGCCAACAATTATTGAACTTATTTCTATATTTAAAAGGTTGCAAGCTTTCGAGTCTACACTTTCTGGAAAAAATTTATCAAAAATTGAATTCTCAAAAGATGAACAAAAAAAAGAGTAGACTAAATAATTTTAAAGAAAAGCCTAATGATGCATTTATCCTAGCTGCTGGCTATGGTAAACGCTTACTCCCACTCACTGAAAAGTGTCCTAAGCCGCTCATAGAAATTGCAGGTAAACCGATGATTAGCTATATCATTGATGCCCTTCAATCAATAAATATTGAGAACATCTACATCAATAGCTTTTACCTTTCTGATCAATTAGAGAGATACATAGAAGAAAATTACCCTAATATAATTATATCTAAAGAGACAGAACTCCTGGATACTGGAGGGGGATTAAAATATGGTGTGCCTGCTGACTATAATCGATCAATATATATTATTAATTCAGATACAATGCTTTTAAATGATTATAAGGTTCTATTATGTAGGTTGAGTGAAAAATATATTTATGATGACGCTGATGCTGTTTTGGCTTTATCCAAAAAAGAAAAAGCAATCGGGTATAATGGGAATGGTGATTTTTTTCTTGATAAAGATAAAAATATATCAAAAGAAAATCATAGCAATATTGAGAAATTTGTCTTTATGGGGGTTTCAATTTTAAATACCAAAACTCTGAATAAAGTAAATAATAAGATTTTTTCACTCAATATGATCTGGAATAATTTAATATTGAAAAAAAGATGCTCTGGTGTACTTCATGACTCAAATTGGTATCACACAGGGGATTTAATATCCTTAAGTAATTTTGAAAAATATTTGATTGAGAAGAAATGAGAATAGTTTTTTATGACTTCGAGACTACCGGTAGAGACAAATATTGGGATCAGATAATACAAGTCGGAGCAATACTTTGTGATGAAGACTTAAATGAACTCGATCAGTTTAATATAAAATGCAAATTAAACAAGTCTATCATTCCCGCACCACAAGCACTATTAGTGAATGGATTATCAATGAATGAAATCGCTAAACATGAGCTCTCATACTACGATCTTGTTTACCAAATGAAAGAAAAATTTGATGATTGGAGTCCCGCTATTTTCATTGGATACAATTCTATCAATTTTGACGAAGAATTTCTCCGTAACGCTTTATTCCAAAATTTGCATGAAAATGCTTATTTGACTCAGATTAACAATAACGGCCGGGCTGATGCCTTAAATGTAGTACAAGCATCTTCTATATTTACACCTATGGCCATAAAATTACCAGATACCAAGAATAAATTTAAATTAGATCTATTGGCTCCCGAAAATAATATTAAGCATGAAAATGCACACGACGCATTGGCTGATGTAATTGCAACAATTGAAATTTGTAGGTTAATAAAAATAAATGATAGCGAATTATGGGAAAGGTCACTTCAGTCATCTACAAAAAAAGGGGTTTCTCAAATATTTGGAAACGATACAATGTATTGCCATCACGAGGCATATTATGGGAATGTATATCCTTTTGTTACAACACATATTGGAACTTATAGTAATAAAAATAATTCTGAGCTAAATATATTATTTGATTTGAAAAAGGACCCAAAAGATTATCTAGATTTAGATAAAGAACAGCTAAAAGAGCTGTATAAATCTGAAAAACTATTTAGGTACATTAGAAATAATAGACACCCCATAATCATGCCAAAGGCATATGCCACAAGCTTTGCGAATTATGAAAAGATTGGCTTTTATGAGCTTGAATCTAGAGTAGATGTTATTCAAAATAATACAGATTTTAAACGAAAAATAATTGAAATTCATAATGAAGATTCAGAGAGCTACTCAAATGAGTCTCAATTAGATGTATATGATGAAGAGAGTATATATTTGGGAGGATTTCCAACCTCCTCTGATAAATTAACAATGAAAAAATTTCATAGAGCTGCATGGAAAGATAAGGTAATAATCTGTGAGGAATTTACAGATAAGAGATATAAATACTTTGGAAAACAAATTATTTACAATTATAACAAAGAACTGCTAGAGATTAATGATAGGGAGATATTTCAAAAGACCCTTGCAAATAGGTTAATGAGTAATAATAGTGAGAAATGGTTAACTATACCAGAAGCATTTAATCAAATTGATAATTTAAGAGATAAGCACGGTGAAGATGCTAGAATCTTAAAATTTATTAATGAATTTAATGCATATTTAGAGGATTTATATCAATTCCATAGTAGTGGATTATTGACTTCTTAAACACAACTGATAGGCTATTTATAAAGGAGATGTAAGATGGCAACAAAACAAATAACAGATGATAATTTTCAAAATGAAATAAACAATTCTGATGTACCCGTTCTTGTGGACTTCTGGGCTGAGTGGTGTGGGCCTTGTAAACAGATTGGTCCAGTGCTAGAAGAAATATCATCAGAATATGATGGTCGTATATCTATAATCAAAGTGAATATTGATGAAAATCCTGTAACACCTACTAATTATGGAATAAGAGGAATCCCTACATTACTTCTCTTTAAAAACTCGGAATTAGTATCAACAAAAGTTGGCGCTTTCCCAAAATCAACATTATTAGACTGGATAGAAGAAAATATTTAGTTTTAATTGTTAAGTTTAATTATTTCACCTGCAAGATATAAGGATCCACATATTATAATCCTATATGAATCTTTTGGTAATGATTTAACTTTATCAAACGCATCAAAAATATCATTTGCAGAAGTTGAGTCTATACCTAATTTTTTACTATTTTGACATATATTTTGGGGATCTTGTGTATTCTCTTGATTGGGTATCCTTATCGCGATTAATTTAAATAGTTTATCCTTAAATGGAACCAAAAACTCATTGGAGTCTTTTGTAGATAACATCCCTATGACCATGATTAATTTTTTAGCCTCCAGATCTTTCAGAGCATCTGCAAGTGCCAAAGCAGCGTGAGCATTATGCCCTCCATCTAGCCATATTTCATTTGTCCCACCAAGATCTTGATGTAACTTCCCACTTTTTATCTGTTCAAGTCTTGCTGGCCAGATAGTTTTCTCTATTCCATTTGAGAAAAAACCTGTGTCTAGTTTTAAATCGTTTATTGATGATATAGTTGCGATAGCAGTTGCAGCATTAAATTTTTGATGGTCCCCAATCAAGCTTGGATTTGGAAGATTAATATTATATTTCTCATCTTGGTAATTAAAGCCTGTTGGATTAATTTTAATAGAGTAATCTTCTCCATAGATTTTTGATTTATTATTTTTTAATTTTATAAATTTTTTATATAATCCTAATAAATCATAATTCTGTTTTGATATTACAGTTGTACTTCCATTTTTTATAATACCTGCCTTTTCACTGGCAATATTCTCTAATGTACTCCCCAAAAATTGCTGATGATCTAGTCCAATAGGTGTGATAACTGAAACTAATGGTTTTTCAATTACATTGGTTGCATCAAGTCTACCCCCTAATCCAGTCTCAAGAATCAAAAAATCTGAACCAGTGGTTGAGAATTTTAAAAATGCAGCAGCAGTTATTAATTCAAAAATTGTTATTGGCGATTTACCATTTATTCTTTCACAGTAATTGAGTAATTCAATGAGTGATTCATCATCTATGTGTTCAAAACCACCAATATTTCCGATCCTAAACCTTTCATTAAAGTCAACTAAATGAGGTGATATATATGAGTCTACTTTGAACCCTGCCTGCGCAAGAATAGAAACTATATATGATAATGTTGACCCTTTTCCATTTGTGCCTGCTATATGTATGGTGTTTTTAATTTTATTTTGCGGGTTATCTAACTTATGAAGTAAACCATTTATTCTTCCCAACGACAAGTCCATCGATCTTGGATATAATTGAGCAACACGGTCCAATATTGAATTAAACTGATTAGATCTCATCTTTTTGGGGGATATCTATTTATTTAAAAGAAGTTTGCAGACAGTAATTAATTTATTCCTGAGTTCATGTCT
Organism: uncultured Alphaproteobacteria bacterium; assembly: GCA_938074435.1. Lineage (GTDB taxonomy): Bacteria > Pseudomonadota > Alphaproteobacteria > Rhizobiales > TMED25 > TMED25. The sequence goes on along the minus strand of CALJEH010000101.1, from coordinate 1,275 downwards.
ATGCACAACCATATCAATCATACCATGATCCAATAAATACTCAGACCTTTGGAATCCTTCGGGTAATTTTTCTTTGATTGTTTGCTCTATGACACGAGGTCCAGCAAAACCAATTAATGCGCCTGGTTCAGCAATATGAACATCTCCAAGCATAGCATATGATGCAGTAACACCACCTGTTGTAGGGTTCGTTAAAACAACAATATATGGAATTTTTGCCTCATTTAATTTTTGAACAGCAATAGTTGTTCTCGGCATTTGCATCAGTGATAGAATACCCTCTTGCATACGTGCACCACCTGCTGCAGAAAATAATATTACAGGTGATGAAGTATGGAGAGCCTCATCCATTGCTCTAATAATCGCTTCCCCAGCTGCAATACCAAGTGACCCACCCATAAAAGCAAAATCTTGAACGATGCATATAACTGGGATATTACCAATATTTCCCTTTGAAATAACAACTGCGTCATACGTGCCAGTCTTTTTACGGGCATCTTTCAAGCGATCAATATACCTTTTTTCATCCTTGAATTTTAGAGGATCTAAAACTTTATTATCGGCTCGAATTATTTCATACCCACTATCATATAATAAATCTAATCTTTTTTTTGCTGGAATTTTCATGTGATAGTTTGATCCAGGAATAACCCATTGATTAGACTCCAAATCTTTGTGAAATACCATTTGCCCACTTTCTGGGCATTTTATCCATAGATTATCAGGAACATCTTTTTTTGTAAGTATTTCCTTAATTTTTGGGGTTACTATGTTATTGATCCAATTCATTTCTAATCACCATTTATTAAGATTATAGAACGCTTGCAAGATCTTTTACCTTATTGAGGATTCCTTCTTTAATACTTGCTCCGGATTTTTTGTTTTCGATGATATTTACTAATGCAGATCCTACGATAACCCCATCAGCAAAGCTAATTATATTCTTTACGTCCTCTGTTGTTTTAATACCAAACCCAACGCATACAGGTATCTGAGTTTCCTCTTTTATGGTATGTATAGCATCTTTTACTTTACTTATATCTGGTTTTATTGACCCAGTAACGCCAGTTATTGATACATAATATAAAAATCCATCTGTTTTTTGCATAATTTTACTAAGTCTAGCTCTGTCTGTTGTTGGTGTAGCGAGCCTAATAAAAGATAAACCCTTCTGATGAGCCATATCACAAAATTCTATATCCTCTTCTGGCGGAAGATCAACGATAATGATCCCATCAACACCCAGGGATATAATTTTGTTTATAAATTTCTCTG
>CALJEH010000100.1 GCA_938074435.1 uncultured Alphaproteobacteria bacterium | reverse complement strand
ATTTAAATAATTTGTAATATTTGAGAGTAGATAAATAATTTCCTGCATTTCATCATTTACGAGAATTCTTATAGCTTGAAATGTCCTTGTAGCAGGATGGATAGATTTTCCTGGTTGTTTTTTATAAAAATTTCCTATTGTATTTTCAATAATTTTACTAAGTTCTGATGTTGTCTCAATTTTTTTTGAGTCCCTATATTCACATATCCTTTTTGCAACCAATCTTGCATGACGCTCCTCTCCAAAATCTCTGATAATCTCTGCTAGATGAGGTTCCTTCAATTTATTAACTACATCATATGCACTTAGAGAGTTTTCACCCATACGCATATCAAGAGGTCCATCCACCTGAAATGAGAATCCTCTTTTTGGATCATCTAATTGAAATGAAGAAACCCCTAAATCAAGAAGAATACCATCTACTTTACTTATTGATGAATCTCTTAAAACATCTGGTATCTTAGAAAATTTAGAAATGAAAAAACTAAATCTATCACCATAAGAAACTTTGAGCTCCTCAGCATATTGGATTGAATTTTTATCTCTATCTGTGGCAATTAATTGGCAATCAGAGTTTTCAAGAATTGCTCTTGAATGCCCACCGCCCCCAAAGGTGCCATCAACATAAACATTTCCTCCTCTTAATGTTAATGCCTCTAGCACCTCATTGAGCATAACTGGTGTGTGATGATATGGTCCGCCAGTAGAATTTTGTCTACTCATCATCACATCAATTACCAACATTCCTTTTACTTAACAGGCTTCTTTGCTCTTTAACTTTTTTTTGTGCATCAATCAAATATGCATCAAACCTATTTGGCTCCCAAATCTGAAACTTTTCGCCCAATCCAACAAATATAACTTCATCATTAATATGTGCATGATCGATGAAAGGTTTAGATAATATTACACGACCGTCGTTATCAATTTTCAATTCCTCAGATAATCCAAATAGCGCAGTAGATAAAATATCTCGTTCGTCAGAATAAGGATCTAAATTATCCATTAGTTCATATATATTACTTGCTAAATTTTCTCCACCAGCATCAATGGCTTCGGCATCCAAAGATGGATAGCAAAATATTTTTTGAGAGTTATCTTTCAACAATACATTTCTAAATTGTGCAGGTATTGATACCCTTCCTTTGTTATCTATCTTGTTTCGAAATTTTGATAAAAATAATTGCATAATAATTCCATAATATGGGTAATTATGGGATATCATGGTATAACATGGATGTCAATGGTTTTTTAACACATTATTAACCAATTTAACATGCTAGATGGCTTATAAGCCGGGTTCTGTAAAATGATGATCATTCATCTTGTTCATAGGTTGCCCTATAAATCTAGCGACCTACCCAGATAGTATTTCAAAGGACAAACAAACTATCTCTATTTGGTCTTGCTCCCAGTGGGGTTTACAATGCCATTAATGTTACCACTAATGCGGTGCGCTCTTACCACACCATTTCACCCTTACCATAATTATGGCGGTATATTTTCTGTTGCACTTTCCCTAGAGTTGCCTCCGCCGAGAGTTACTCGGCACTGATCCTCTGTGGAGCCCGGACTTTCCTCTATGTAATAGCGATCACCCAGCCATCTAGCCTCTAGATTATTACAGGAAACTCTTAAAACTGTCTAGTTCTCCGATTTTAAATTGCGTGCGTCTGTTATTTTTCTATGAATATCGTATATGACACTTATAGTATTCTGATCAATCTTACCATCGACTAATTCCGACCTCCAATGCCTCTGAAAAGCTGCAACAACCTTTTTCGTCTGTTCATCAATTATCCCTGAAACTGACAATTCAAAACCAATTTCAATCAATTTTTTTTGATAGCTCATAATTGTAAGCTTTGTTTGATCAGCCACCTCTATATTAAAGATATTTTTTTTGGTATATCCCATTTCTGAATAAACCCCTATTCCAGATCTATTTAAAAATTGCCAAGGAAATTTTATACCTGGGTCAATTTTCCTACCCACAGACACATCTGAATGTCCAAGAATATTATGTCGTTCTATTGAATGTTTGGATATGAGTAGTTCCAATAATTTCAGTAAAGAATTTATTTGATTCCCAGAAAAATCCTCTATACCCGAATTGTGCAATTCGATACCTATGGATTGGGAATTAATATCCCCGCAACCATTCCAATATGACTTACCAGCATGCCATGCTCTGAAATAGTCATTAACTAGAGTGTAAATGGTCCCATTATTATCTATGAAATAATGACAACTAACTTTTGATAACGGATCCAAGAACCACCTAATTATACTTTGGCTTGGCGCATTAACCCCAGTATAATGAATTATTATATAATCAATTTTTGATCCATTCACTCGATTGTTGTAGTTTGGAGATTTATATTTATCCTTTATCATGTAAAAATTATGTAATATTGAATTTAATTTTAAATACAAATCATTTGTACAATAAAAGTTTACTATGAAAAAAAATAAATGGAACTTTTGGATTGATAAAGGTGGCACATTTACAGATATAATTGCCCTTTCGCCTGAACAAAAACTTCACCTAGAAAAAATATTATCAAGATCCGATGAATATAATAATCCAATTATACATGGTATAACAAATATACTTAATAAATATGACTCACAAATTGAAAGTATCGACAGTATATGTATCGGAACGACTTCGGCTACTAATTCACTTCTAGAAAGAACTGGCGAAAAAACATTACTAATAGTTTCAAAAGGATATATGGATTCTTTGCAAATTGGTTATCAAAATAGGGATGATTTATTTGATTTACATATCAAAAAAACACTTCCTCTTTATTCAAAAGTAATTGAAGTGGATATCAGATTACTTCGTAATGGCAAACCCCTGGAAAAATTCAATTGGGATAAAATTCATTCACAACTTAGATCCATCAAATCAAATGACTATACTTCAATTTGTGTGAGCCTCATTCATGGATGGAAATATCCCAAGTACGAAATTAGATTAAAAAATTTATTACATGATCTAGGGCATAAAAATATAACCCTAGGACACGAAATTTCTGAGACGATAAAGTACATAAAACGAACCAACACAGGTTTAATCAATGCATATGTCGACCCAATTATTCAAAGTGATATAAATGCAATTAAACAAGAGTTCCAAACAGAAAAAAATAAAATAAATCTCAGATTTATGCAATCCAATGGTGGACTCTCAGATAAGAATAATTTTAGAGGAATAAACGCTCTATTATCCGGACCTGCGGGAGGCATTATGGGAGCTCTTTCCTCTGCAAAAGCTTCAAAAATAAATAACATCATAACATTTGATATGGGCGGAACGTCAACTGATATATCACATTTCAATCATGAAATAGAATATAACAATGATAAAAATATAAACCAAATAAATATCCAGGTGCCAATGATAGACATTGATACAATTGCTTCTGGAGGCGGATCCATACTTGAATACAAAAACTCAAGAATGACTGTGGGACCAAAATCTGCAGGATCTTATCCTGGACCAATGGCATATGGAAAGGGCGGACCACTTACAATTACTGATGCAAACCTCATTTTAGGAAAAATACTAGAAGATCATTTTCCTAGGATTTTTGGTAAAAATAATTCCTCTCCATTAAACAAAGGACTAGTTGTAAGTGCATTCAGTGATCTTAGAGATCTTATAGATAAAAAGAAAAGTATTGAAGAAATAGCGGAAGGTTATATTAACATTGCCGTAGAAATGATGTGCAGAGCAATAAAAAATGTTTCAACAAAAAAAGGCGTTAATTTGGAAGATTACACCCTTGTAAGTTATGGTGGAGCAGGCGGGCAACATGCTTGTGTGATAGCAGAAAACCTAAATATCAAAAAAATATTAATCAACCCATTATCAAGCTTTTTATCCGCTTATGGCATCGCAAATTCAAATGAAAAATACATAAATCAAAAAACAATATTATGTGAATTTAACGATAAAAATATATCAAAAATTAAATCCATAATTTCAACCTTAAAAACTGAAAACAGTAAGAATTTCTCCACCTCAAAAATCTCCCACAAACCTATAATCTACCTTAAATATTTAGGTACCGATCAAACAGTGAATTTACGGATAGATGATGATAAATTTGATATTAAAAATATAAAAAATAGATTTGAGAGGGCATATAAGAGAATATATGGTTTTATCCCTAATACTTCTGTAATGATAGATTTAATACAAGTTGAAACCTCAGCTAAAATAGCACCAACTAATTTCTTAAGAAGGAACAAAAAGAATTCTACTTCTCATGATTTAAAAAGCTTTTTTGTCAACGGAGAATGGGTGAATGCAGAAATTATCCATTTGGATTCAATTCCAAATAATCAAAACATATATGGACCCAAAATACTCATAGATCAAAATTCAACTATTATTATTAATCATGGGTGGGTTGCCAGAAAAGATGATGTTAATAATATTATTCTAGAAAAGGAACAATATACGAAAAAACAAAAAGTAAATACAAAATCACCTGAAACACTTGAAATTTTCAATAACCTATTCATGTCGGTAGCAGAAACAATGGGTGAAACACTTAGAAGAACCGCTTCATCAGTTAATATTAAAGAACGACTTGATTATTCATGTGCATTATTTGATAAGTATGGTGAACTTGTTGCAAATGCTCCTCATATTCCAGTTCATTTGGGATCGATGGATGATTGCGTAAAATATTTAATTAGAACAAAAAGTAATATCAAAAAAAATGATATATTTATAAGCAATTCACCTAGATCAGGTGGTACTCACCTCCCAGATATTACTCTAATCTCCCCAATATTTTCAAAAGAAAATGAAGAAATTATTTATTTTGTGGCTACAAGAGGTCATCATCCAGATGTTGGAGGTATATTCCCCGGCTCAATGTCCATTGAAGCAAAAAAATTGGAAGATGAAGGAATTATTTTTGATAATCTCAAAATTAAAATCAGTGATCTTAATCACCCAATAAAAGTTATTGACGTACTAAATAACAGCAAATACCCAGCAAGAAATCCTCAGATGAATATTCAGGATCTAACCGCACAAATTGCTTCAAATAAGGTTGGTGAGATTGAGATATTTAAATTAATAGATAAATATGGTGAACATACAGTTAATGAACAAATGATAGAAATTAGGAGAAATGCTCACCTTTCATCATTAGAGGTAATTAAGAAACTTGAACCGTCTGAATATATATTAAATCTCGATAATTTTACTATTCAGCTAAAAATTAAAATAGATGATGTAAAAAATAAAATCATATTTGATTTTAGAGGATCAAATGCTGAAAACAGAAATAATTATAACGCCCCTATACCCATAACAAAAGCTGTCATTATGTTTGTAATTAGATGCCTCATAAATGATAGTATTCCTCTTAACTCTGGCTTACTTCAATCAGTGGAAGTTATCTTAGATGATGACTCATTCTTGAACCCAACAAGCGATGCTGCTGTATCAGCTGGTAACGTTGAAATCAGTCAAGCACTTGCAAATTGTATATTTGCAGCTATTGGGAATAAAGCATCATGCCAATCAACTATGAATAACTTAATATTTGGTAATAGTGAATTTCAATATTATGAGACAATTTGTGGTGGGCAAGGTGCACATCGTAATCACGATGGACAGGATGCTGTTCAAACAAATATGACTAATTCAAGATTAACAGATCCTGAAATTTTTGAAGAATCCTATCCTATTACTATTTTAGAATTATCTATTAATAAAAATACTGGAGGAAATGGAAAGTACATTGGAGGCGATGGAATAAAAAAAATATTCAAAATTGAACAAGAGATGAGTTGTTCAATATTGTCGAATAATCGGATATACCCACCATTTGGATTGGAGGGTGGTAAAGATGGCGCAAAAGGAAAAAATACCTTAATCCGGAATAATAAAAGTGTAGATTTAGGAGGTAATTGTCAAATAGATCTTCGCAAGGATGATATATTAATAATTCAGACACCATCAGGTGGTGGTTTTGGAAAATTAAATTAATCAGTACTTATGATTTTCAACCAATGATTTAGTTCATCTTCTGTCCAATTCTTCCTTCGCGCATAATCCAGTGCTTGATCATTTGTAATTTTACCAACTCCGAAATAGCGTGACTCAGGATTACTGAAATATATACCACAAACTGATGATGCTGGAATGATTGCACATGATTCTGTTAATTTCATATTTATTTTATTTTCAGCATCTAATAAACGAAGGATTGTAATCTTTTCTGAATGATCAGGTTGTGCTGGATACCCTGGAGCAGGTCGTATCCCTATATATTTCTCATTTATAAGATCTTCATAGCTTAAATCTTCATTTTGATCATATCCCCATAATTGTTTTCTAACTTTTTCATGGAAAAACTCTGCAGAAGCTTCAGCAAACCTATCACATATAGACTTAAATAGGATCGATTTATAATCATCATCTAATAAATTGAGTCTTTTATTTACTTCTTCTCCGTCGAAATCAATGGATACTGCGAATAAACCAATATAATCATCACACGTTGATTCTTGTGGAGCAATAAAATCAGCCAAACACAGATTTGCTCTATCATTTCTTCTTGAAATTTGTTGCCGAATTGAATGCAATGTATCAATATTCTTATTCGTTTTTGGATCATAAAGAAATATATCTTCATTTAAAGATTTGGCTGACCAGAAACCAATTACAGCTTTTGATTGAATGAGCTTCTTTTTAATAATCTCTCCAATCAAGATATTTGCATCATCAAATAGATTTTTCGCTGTTGGACCTATATTTGGATCTTCAAAAATTCGGGGATAGACACCTCTTATCTCCCAAGTCTGAAAAAAAGGTGTCCAATCTATATAGTTACGTAATTCTGATAAATTTGTACCAATATATTCTCGAACACCAAGATATGATGGTTTTTTAACTCTTATTTTTTCCCAATCTATTTTTAATTTATTAGAACGAGCATCAGTTAGTTTATCGAGACCTCTATGTCTATTATTAGATGAGTATTGCTTTCTAATTTCTTCATACTCGTCATTCACTTTATTTAATAATGGATCTTTTCTATCTTTAGATGATAAATCAGACATTATTGATGCTGCCTTACTTGCATCAAGAACATGAATAGTACTTTTATTATCATAACTAGGTGAGATTTTAAGAGCTGTGTGTGCTTTACTAGTTGTGGCACCGCCAATTAGTATAGGAATATTTAGATTATGTTTTTTAATTTCACTAGCCACATGGCACATTTCATCTAAACTTGGTGTAATTAATCCAGATAATCCAATCGCATCTGCTTTTTCATCAATTGCAGTCATAATAATTTTTTCAGCTGGAACCATTACTCCTAAGTCAAGAACTTCAAAGTTATTGCATTGTAGGACAATACCAACAATATTTTTACCGATATCGTGTACATCACCCTTTACAGTTGCCAATACTATTTTTGCAGTTTTTTTTGATGCAATTTCACTATTTCCTTCCATGTAGGGTAATAAATAAGAAACTGCTTGCTTCATTACTCTTGCACTTTTTACAACTTGCGGTAAAAACATCTTTCCTTCACCAAAAAGATCTCCAACCACATTCATCCCTTTCATCAAGGGACCCTCAATCACAGCCAGTGGTTCTCCAATTACCAATCTTGCTTCTTCGACGTCTTCTTCAATATAGTCATTGATCCCGTTTATAAGAGAATAAGATAACCTCTCCTCAATATCTGCATTTCTCCATTCAATCTTCTTAGATTGTTTTCCAGTTGTTTGATTTTGGAACTCAATTGATTTTTGAAGAAGTTCTTCTGTAGCAGAGCCAGACTTATTTAAAATCACACTCTCACATAAATCCCTTAGCTCAGGTTCAATATCATCATAGATAGCAAGTTGTCCTGCATTAACAATACCCATATCCATACCAGCACGAATTGCATGATAAAGAAAGACTGAGTGCATTGCTTCTCTAACGACATTATTGCCTCTGAAAGAAAATGATAAATTTGAAATGCCGCCAGAAATACTCGACAAGGGCATATTTTGTTTTAATATCTTACAAGCACCTATAAATGATTGTCCGTATGCATTATGTTCTTCAATCCCAGTAGCCACAGCAAATATATTTGGATCAAAAATTATATCTTGTGGTTCAAATCCCACAATATTTATGAGAATATCATATGCTCTCTTTAGAATTTCAAACTTTCGCTGAGTTGACTCAGCTTGACCACTTTCATCAAAAGCCATAACAACAACAGCAGCACCATAAAGTTTGATTTTTCTAGCTACATCAATGAATTCATCTTCTCCTTCTTTTAGACTGATTGAATTAACAATTGATTTGCCCTGAACACATTTTAATCCTGCTTCAATAACACTCCATTTAGATGAATCAATTACTATTGGAACTTTTGCCACATCTGGTTCTGATGCCAATAAATTCAAAAATTCTTTCATTACTTTTTCAGAGTCTAATAGGCCTTCGTCCATATTAATATCAATTAGTTGTGCACCATTATCAATCTGCTCTTTTGCCACTTTTATTGCTTCATCAAAATTATATTCTTTTATTAATTTTTTGAACTTTGCTGAACCTGTTACATTCGTCCTTTCACCTATATTAACAAAGTTAATATTGTTTTCCTTATTGAAGGCCTCGAGCCCTGATAACCTCAGTATTGGTTTTTGTTGAGATGGTTTTCTGGGTTTTATTCCCCTTGTTATATTTGCAATATGTTCAATGTGTTCAGGCGAAGTACCACAGCAACCACCTACTATATTCAGCATACCATCTTTTGCAAACTCTTCTATGATGTGAGCTGTTTCATGCGGCATTTCGTCATATTGACCCAACTCATTCGGCAATCCTGCATTAGGATAAGCTGAAATCAAGCTATCCGAAAGATTTGATAATTCTAATAAATGTGACCGCATTTGAGAGGCGCCTAATGCACAATTTAAACCTACTGAAAATGGCTTAGCATATCTAATTGAATTCCAGAATGCTTCAACTGTTTGCCCAGATAATGTCCTTCCAGATAGATCTGTTATAGTTCCAGATAGCATAAGTGGTTTATGAGTTTTTAATTTTTGGTAGGTTTTCTGAACAGCATAAATTGCTGCCTTTGCATTAAGTGTATCAAATATTGTTTCAATCAAAATTATATCAGCACCACCAACTATTAATCCTTCTGCGGCTTCAGAATATGAAATTACAAGATCATCAAAAGTAACTGCTCGAAATGATGGATTTTGAACGTCTGGCGACATGGAAGCGGTTTTGTTCGTAGGCCCAAGAGCGCCAGCAACGAAAATCTGTTTACCTTTTTCTTTATAGTAATCTTTAGACACATTTTTAGCAATCATTGCAGATTTTGTATTCATCTCATATACAAGCTTCTCATTTCCATAATCAGCTTGAGAAATAGAGTTTGATGAAAATGTGTTTGTTTCAATAATATCAGCGCCAGCGATACAATATGATCTGTGAATGTCTCTAATAAGTTCAGGCTGGGTAATTGATAATATATCATTATTACCTTTTTGGTCAAATTGAGAGTCCAAAAGATCTTTACCTCGAAAATCACTCTCAGAAAGTTCAAATTTTTGAATTTCAGTACCCATTGCACCATCAATGATAACAATTCGTTCTTTTGCTATTCTTTCTAGTTCACTCATTTTATTTCACATTATCAATGTTTAATTTGTTTATAATTTGATCCATCAAGGATATTTGATTAAGGCTATAGATGTGAAGATTATTTATCCCATTTGCGATTAAGTCTTTTGCCTGATCTGCGATAATTGATAGAACGATCTCTAACTGCTCTTCATTATCTAAATTACTAAAATGATCATCAAAAATTACTTCGAACGTTTTTGGTATACTTGCTCCACACTTAATTGAAAATTCACGAATTTTTTGGAAGTTAGTAATTGGGATTATTCCAGGTATTAAATTTGCTTCAATTTTATTTACAGTTAATAATTCTCTATAAGTATAAAAGAGATTATTATCGAAAAAATATTGAGTTATTATATCATTTGATCCACTATTGATTTTGTCTTTTAAATTTTCAATGTCAGATCTTAAATCCACGGAGTCCGGATGCTTTTCTGGGTATCCAGCCGTATATACCTGAATATCAGATAGCTTTTTTATAGCTTTTATCAATTCACCAGTTTTCTGGAATCCTCTAGGATGTCCCTCATATTGTTTTGAAATGTTATTTGGAGAATCTCCTCGCAAGGCAAGTATCTTATTTACACCAATCTTTAGATAATAATCAACTAAGCTCATTGTATCACTAATAGAAGAGCCCACACACGTTAAATGAGCAGCAACATCTATATCAGTATCTTGGTGTATCCTTCTAACTAAATCCATTGTTTTATCTCTATTTGATCCACCTGCACCATATGTTACCGATATGAAATTGGGTTTATATCTTAGAGCATTTATTTTTTCGACGAGTTTAAAGTTATTGCTAATATCTTGAGGAGGAAAAACCTCATATGAGAAATTTACATTTTTTGGAAAGATATTATTCATAGTTTTTTTTCCCAAGCCATGCCATAACTATTAGCTGACTAACATTAGGTTGTTTAAATGAAACACCTTTAATTTTATCAACTAATTCAATGTTTGATTTTTGAAAATAATCATTGATTTGATTTTCATCAAAGCCTAGCCTTCTATGTGAGAAGTTAGTTCTTAAAAATTCATTTTGATGTTTGAGGTAATCAACAATCAATATATAACCCTCTTTATTTAGTAAGTTCTTGGCTGCCTTGATTAAATCTTGAGGTTTATCAAAATAATGAAGCACTTGATGATAGATAATAAGATCAGCTTTACCGTATATTTCCATACCCTCTGTTTGTGTAATATCACCAAAAATTATTTTACAGTTATTTCTATTGGCTTGAGTAAGCTTTGATTTTGCCATTTTTATAACTGTGTGATTATTATCAACTCCTACACAATTTTTGGCTAATGATGAAAAAAGTGATAACATTTTACCTGATCCAGTACCCATATCAAAAAAATTACTCATTGGCGTATGAACATTTTCGGTAATAATTTGATATAGCTGATTATCTAAAGCAACGTTACTGAATTGATTAAGCGGATCAACATAATATTGTTCTTTGTATTGTTTAAAAAAGAAATCATTGGCGGCATTTAACCTTGATTTTTGTAAATCATACAACCTTTGAAAGTCTTTTTGTTTTGAGTTTTGCTTAGTTTTATCTTTTAGTAAATAATCTAGTAAATGTTTGTTGGACTTGTCATTATTTAGCTTACAAAATACCCATCCCCCCTCCTTTATCCGGGTAATTAAACCAGACTCATCTAAAATTCTAAGATGCCTCGAAACCCTTGGTTGGCTTTGATCTAGAGAATACACAATATCTTGAACGCTTAACTCGCCTTCAATTAACAGATTAATAATTCTGAGACGAGTTTCGTCTGCAAGAGCTGCAAAGGTTTTTATTTTTTCTTCTAACATAATCAATATATAAACATATCTTTATATCTTTATATTAAAAATATGCTACAAGCAAGAAAATTATCAATATTATTGATACAATATAATGGGATAAAGAAAACCTCTTAATCCTTCCTGTTGAAAACATTGATAATCAAAGGAATTTGATTGTATAATATTAAATAAAAATTAAACATAGTAGTGTAAATTTACATATATAAATTAAGAAACAAAACTGTTTTGATTTTTTGATTATTAATAAATAACAGATCAAATAATGTGCATTAACAAGATTATCAAATTAGTCAATTGTGGTCCAACATTTGCTTTACTTTTTTTACTCTCAAGTGTTTACAATGCTAATGCAGATGTATTTATCCCTTTCGAACAAACAATAGCTGATCAATACAATATGCCCTCATCTTCAATCCAGGAAGTTGAAGAGGTGACTGAGCCTGTTGCTGTTGTATCTTTCGAACAAACAATTGAAGATCAATACAACTCTCCATACGCACTTACTGAAATTCAAGTAAAAGATGTCTCCGAAGAAGTCTTTGATTATTCTTTGTATGACCCAAATGAAGAAAAAAACAGGAAAACTTTTGAATTCCATCAAAAATTAGATAAAAACCTTTTCAAACCTCTTGCTAGGACTTATAGGGATGTTGTCCCAGAGGGCGGTAGAAAGGCAATCAAAAACTTCTTACATAATTTGGAAACACCGACTGTCTTAATTAACGATGTTTTACAGGGCGAGCAAGAAAGGGCTGGAACCACAGTAAATAGGTTTGTTATAAACACAACAGTTGGATTTCTGGGCTTTGGCGATCCTGCTACAGATTTAGGATATGATCGACATAGTGAGGACTTTGCCCAAACATTAGCAACATACGGCGTTGAATCGGGTCCTTACTCTTATTCACCTATCTTTGGTCCAACAACAAGTAGGCATACAACCGGCCGTGTTATTGATTTCTTGACTCACCCTCTAACTTGGTATTTTACTGATCAAGATGCTACTGTAGGCTTAACATATGGAGCAACCCGAGTGGTATCAACCAGGGAAAATCTTCTTGATGCACTAGAAGACGTCGAAATGGATAGTACAGACTATTACGTTTCTATTAGAAATATGTACAGACAAATGAGAGAGAACCAAATAAATAATGGACTTTTTGGTGATGATCCTTCACAGTTTTCAATTGACACATCTATTGATCTCAACTTAGTATTTTAACTAGTACAAACTATGTTAGAAAATGTTCAAATTAACTAAAACTATTTTAAAGATTTTTTTAATAGCTCTTATTATTAATCCAGAATCTTCGCTCGCAAACGAAGGCTGTGATAATGCATTATTATTTGCCAATGAATTAACTGATAGTACTATAGAAATTTTAAATTCTAATGAATTAACGAATAATCAAAAGAAATCCCATATTTCTGATTTGCTCACAATAAATGTAGATTTTACTACTATGGGGAAAATTATGCTTGGCAAATATGCAAGAAAGATTAATGAAGAACAAGAGCTCATTTACTATGAAATTATAGAAAAAATGGTTTCTAAAACAATATATGATAGACTTGAAACAAACGATGATCCCGACATTATGTATTCAATTTCAAATGATAATTGTCGCGAAAAAGGATCTAAAGGAAAAGAATTTCTTGTAGATGGCGATGTAATGAAGAATAATTCCAGACTTGCATCAATTCGCTGGTGGTTGATATTGAACAAAGATAATGAATTCAAAGTAGTTGATCTTAACCTAGCCGGATTATCACTTACACTTCAAAAGAAAGAAGAATTTACATCTTATCTATCAAATAAGTCTATTGATATGTTAATTGCCGATTTATCAAAGAAGTTTAATTAACATATCAAATTAAATGTCTCTAAGAATAGCTATAATGAATGGAGATGACATTGGTAATGAAATTGTACCAATGGCCAGGTTGGTGTTAAATGAAACACTTAAGACTCTTGGATACAGCATAGAATTTATTGAATTGCCTATCGGGAAATTAGCCCATAACAAATATGGTGATACCTTTCCTGAGTACACAATATCAAAATTAAATGAAGTGAATGGAATGATTTGTGGTCCAATCGGGCACAATAATTATCCAAGAAATGACTCAACCTGGAAAATGCCACCTATAAGAAAACAATTTGAATTATATGCAGCCATAAGACCTGCAAAGTCATATGATCATTCAAAGAATATAGATATCATTTTCGTTAGAGAATTAACTGAGGGTCTTCAAAGTTCAGAAACAATTGTTGGTGGATACCCTGAATTTCGTCCAAATGAAGAAATCACCATAGCATCAAGAGTTATTACGAGGAAAGGTTCTAATAGAGTAGCTAAAGCTGCATTTGATATTGCTTTAAGTAAAAATAGAGCTAAAGTTACAGCAGCTCATAAGGAACCCTTATTTAGATTAAGTTGCGGTATGTTTCTTGAAGAATGTGTGAAAGTTTCAAAGGAATATCCTCTAATCACCTATGAAGACATGCTTATTGATACTACTGCGATGCACCTAGTATCAAATCCAGAGTCATTTGATATTGTTGTAACAACAAATCAGTTTGGTGATATATTAAGTGACATTGGAGCAGGTTTAATCGGTTCAATTGGTATGGCTCCAGGTCTTTGTATTGGAGATAATATTGCAATGGCTCAAGCAACACATGGTTCTGCGCCTGATATTGCTGGAAAAAATATAGCTAACCCATATGCTATGATTATGTCAACATCCATGCTTTTATCTTGGATGGGAACTAAATACAATGAAGAAAAATTAATAATAGCTTCAAATATTATTGAGGAGTCAACATTGGAAGTAATCAAAGAAAAAAAATATATAACAGCAGATATTGGAGGGAAAGCTTCTACTGTTGATATGACAAACGCAGTAATAGAAAAAGTAAAAGCTAGATAGCAACCCCATCACTCACAAGTTTACTAAATACACCCTCATCTATACCAACTTCACTTAAAATTTCAAAGCTATGCTCACCTAATTCTGGGGCAAAATTATTTATTTTTATTGGTTTATTATTAATTAGGACTGGATTACGTACTGTCTTAATTTTAGATCCTTGCCCATCATTTATTTCCGTTACCAGTTGCCTTTGAATACTATGAGGATTACTCAGTGCTTCTTCGTAATTTCTTACACAACCACATGGTATGCCAGCTTCTGTCAGTTTGATTTCTAAATTTGATGAGTTAAAATCCTTTATTTTATTGGCAACAAATGGGACTAGATCTTTTTCGTTTTCTTTTCTGCTGGAGTATGAAATAAATTTAGGATTTCCTAATAAATCATTTAGATCTAGAATATCCATCAATTTTTTAAAATGCGCATCACTTGGTGCACCTATTGCAATATATCTTTTGTCATCAGTTTCAAATAATTGATATGGTGCGCTTGCTCTGTGTGAATGCCCTAATTGTTCTGGAACGACACCGCTAGATAAATATTCTGTCGTCTCCCAAACAGCGGATGCGATAGATGCCTCGATTAGAGATACATCTGCATGCATACCTTGATTATGTTTAATCTGCCCAATTAATCCAGATAAAGTTGAATAGGTAGCGAACATTGCACCAAGAATATCTGCAGTTTGTAACCCAGGCCTTGGAGGAATTTCCCCTTTTTCACCCATTACGGATAAGGTTCCTGATAACGCCTCAATAATAAGATTTATACCCGCTCTATTTTTTAATTCACCCGTTTGTCCAAAACCAGATACAGATGTGTAAACAATTTTATTATTTATTTTTTTTACATCCTCTTCACCCAAACCCAGTCTTTGCATCACACCCGGTCTATTATTCTCAATTATTGCATTTGCTGTTTTTAATATTTCAAGCGCCAGAGACCTACCACGATTAGACTTTAAATCTAATGCTAAACTTTTTTTATTTCTATTTAAGGTTATGAATGCAGCACTTTTCTTATCAATTATTGGTGGTATAGCTCGTGCTAAATCACCTGTCAGAGGTTCAATTTTAATTACCTCTGCTCCCATATCTGCAAGTAACATTCCGCAGAAAGGTCCGGCAATAAAGTTACCAAACTCAATTACTCTAATACCCTCTAAAGGCCTAGTCATATGATTTAACCTGTATATTCTAGTATATGCAAACCTAATCCCCACCTATCGGACATATATATAAGGCCTGTTTCACGATCGACATAAACATCATTACTTTGTGGACAGCATCGTTCTTTATTTCCAGCTGGGATATAGGATCCAACCTCTTTTGGACTAAATGGGTTACTCCAATCAATGATCCTCAATCCGGCATTAAACCATGCAATATAAATTAGATCATTTTTTTCCATATCCAACCATATATTATGAGCGCCGTGTCTAGCACCGGTTCTGCTCCATTTGCTATCAATTGGTCGCATTTCAATTGGATCTGTATCAAATGGCATATATGTGCTTACCGGAAGTGGTACATCTTTATTTCTGAGGTCATAGAAGGTAACAAATGCTGGTGGATGTTCAGAGTTAACTGTTACAGTCTCTTGTGTTACGATACCGAAATCTGAACCTTTAGGAACTAAAAAACTATGGTAACAACCAGCCCATCCGTGTGTTTCATGTGGATTATGTCTCCATTTAAATTCTGGTTTTGATGGATCTGTGCAGTCAAATAAAACAATCCCTCCATCCCACCATCCAGCTGTTACATAATTGCCCCATGGATTTCCTTCATGGCACCAAGCCTC
The DNA here is from genome assembly GCA_938074435.1 of uncultured Alphaproteobacteria bacterium. Classification (GTDB taxonomy): domain Bacteria; phylum Pseudomonadota; class Alphaproteobacteria; order Rhizobiales; family TMED25; genus TMED25. The sequence goes on along the minus strand of CALJEH010000100.1, from coordinate 5,533 downwards.
ATTTTGAACAATAGAGTTATCCCATGAATATTCTTCACCATCTTTTTGACCTTCAACCCAACCTTGTCCAATAAATTCAGGATTTGATGGATCTTTCATGTCATGGATGAGAAGGATTTTTTTGTTGAATCCATCTCTGTAACCTGAACTATACATTAATTTCCTATCTCTATCATAAATAGGCCGATGTATACCCATTCCATCTGTTTCAACGTATCTCAAGAATTTTGGGTTAATTGGATCAGAAATGTCAAATATTTTCATACCACCTTTTAATTCAGGATATTTATCACGAAGATTTGGCCTTAGCTCTGAATTTGTAATCATAATATTATCATTAATTTTGAGAACTTTATGGGTTCGTGCGCCTGGTGAGTCAGATATTTGATTTAATATTGTTGGCTTTGACGGATCTTTAACATCGAGTATTGTCATACCATCATGACCGTTTACTCCAGAAGCAGCTACATAACAGATACCATTAGACACCTGTATTTGGAAGGCATCGCCCCAACCATTAAGATCCGAATGCCCAATAAGTCGAACATTGTGAGCTTGTTCTTTCCATGGCTCATTAAGTTTATGTTCTGCACTGATATATTGAGCTGGGCCGCCACCTGTAACGGCATCTATTTTATAAAAAGGTCTGGTCATAATTACTCCTTACATAAATACTCTTGATGATGGGAATGGAACATAGAAAGCGTAACCTGAAGAAAATACGACCCATGCAACAGCACATACTATTACAGAAAAAGTAAGCGCAGCCCTCACAGATTTTATATTTTTCTCTTTGCTAAAGTATAGGATCCCTGACCACAAGAAGAAAATTGCTGCAGGCCAAAAACCAAAAACAAAAAGTAATACCAAGAATAAAAATACAATTCCTAAGTAAACTAATACATCTTTTATTGAGTCAAGTTGTGACTTTTCAACTTTTAGATCTTCAATAGTGTTTTGTTTGTATATTTTATAGATAGAAATTATCAAAAAAGCTATTCCAACAAATCCTAGTGTAAAAGTTGACAATAATGGAAATACCCAATCTATATATGTGTACCCATCCCAGATATCATGGGGTGTCCCACTATAGAATAATATTGCTAAAGTAATAGATATGATTGCTGTTACAATGTCGCTATCTTGTATGTATTTTAAAATTAATCTCATTTTACTATCACCACTAATTAGTATTATTTTTTGATCTGAATTTTGAAATGGCTACAGCACTAACAGATAAAATTGAAAGTGCAATCAATATTAAATTAACAGATCCACTGAAGAATACTTTTTGTACACCTACTGCATGAGATATGTATAAAGCTTGCACTAAGTTCGGTTCAATTATTGGTCCCAATATAAAACCTAATCCAATAGGTCCAGGGTGGAAACCGATACGTCTTACTAAGAAGACAAACACACCAATCAGTAGCATCAGATAAACGTCAAAAATATTATTTCTAATTGCATAAGCACCAATAATGGCTAAGAACATAATAAGTGGTGCCAAAACTCTTAATGGGATTTTGATAATTCTTGTTAATAGTGGCGTTGCAAACATACCAATAAAAAATACAACAATACCTGCAATTAATAATGACCAACCAAATGAATAAACCAATGATCCATCGGTAGCAAAAAGTTCTGGTCCAGGATTTAATCCTCTTAGCATCAATGCACCAGCAATAACAGCTGCAGGAGCGGAGCCAGGCACCCCTAATGTAACGAGTGGTATCATAGCTGCAGGTGCCGCAGCATTGTTAGCAATTTCTGATGCAGTTACACCTCTTATGTCACCTTTACCATATTGGCTCTTATCTTTACTCCATCTAAGTGCTTCATTGTAAGAAACAATTGCAGCAATTGGACTTCCAGCACCGGGAAGTATTCCAATAAATGCTCCAATAACAGCAGATCTTAAATTATGTATTGGCGTTGACATAACTTTTTTAATTGTGCTTAAGATAACACCGGGTTCTGATTTATATTCTGCTACAAATTCTTCTTTTTTGATGTTTAATATCATATTCAGTACTTGTGGAACTGCAAAGACACCAATCAGAGCCGCTACCAATGAGACGCCACCCCTTAATTCTGGAATATTTAGTGTATATCTATTTACTTCAGCAGCATGACTAATTCCTATACAGCTGATCATAATACCAATGGCAGCTCCTGCCAAACCTTTTAGTATAGAGTCACCAGCTAAACTTCCAATTATAGTAAGAGCAAATATACCTAACCAGAAGAATTGAGGGGGGCCAAATTTAAGAGCAATGGCAATCATTGGCCATGCAAGCAATAAGTAACATATAGCGCCGAATATTGTTCCTAATGCAGAACCAAAGCATGCCGCAACAATAGCTTCCTGCCCTCTACCTTGTTTAACCATGGGGTGTCCATCAAATCCTGTAGCCATTGCCGCGGGAGTTCCAGGTGTATTGACTAAACAAGCTGGTATTGCATCTGAGAACATAGCACAGACATATAAACCACCCAACATGGCTATACCTTCACCAGTTGGTAAACCAAAAGTAAATGGAACAAGCAAAGCTGTCCCCATGGTTGCTGTTAAACCGGGCAAGGTTCCCACAACAAGACCTAATAGCACTCCAATTGTCATATAAAACAAATAAGATGGACTAATTGCCATAAAGAATGCTTCTATCATTTTATCACCCCAAAATAAAAAATACTTATTAAATTATGTAGTAATATCTTGGTGAGTAAAAAAACCCACCAAGACAATAAGAATAGTAGATCAGTCTGCTAGTTTAGCAATTTCATCAGCCATGAAAGCATTAACTTCAGCTACAGTTTGAATGTGAGGAACATAACCACCTTTTAACAATGCATCTCTAACTTCTGGTGCACTTGCAGCAGTGTTTAGAGCAGCATTTAGTGCCTCAACATAATCAGCAGGAGTTCCTGGAGGTGCCATTATACCCCATGTAACTACATAATTCCAATCTGGTTCTGTAGGTACACCAGGTAAAGTTGATACCTCATTTGGACCTGCTAGAAGAATTGCATTCACAATTGCTTTATGTTTAGTTGCATGGTTTGCACCTGTTGCAGCTGCATCAACATGTGATCCTGCAAGCATAGGCATCATTTTACCAACACCACCTGATACTGGAACGTAAGTCGCTTCAATACCAAGTACTTCAGCTAATTGCGCCCATCTGTCAGCACCACTACCACCTGTACCAGCAACTGTAAGCATTCCTGGTTTTTCTTTTGCACCAGCAATAAATGCTTCAATTGTTTGATATGGGCTATCTTGTGGAACCATAAGAGCACCAGCTGAAGATTCTGTCATACCAATGTATGCAAAATCATCTGGTTTATATCCAACGCCTTCACCTTGTGATGAAATAATCACATTAGGTACAACCACGTTTGATATTGTACAACCATCAGGTTTTGAACGGTGTAATTCACTGAAACCAACAGCACCACCGCCACCTGTTTTATAGACGATGTTTACACTTACACCCAAAGCTTCTTCTAGACCTGGTTGTAGTCTTCTGGCCATTTGGTCAGAACCACCACCTGGTGAATAAGGAACGATGAATGTTACTTCTTTACAATTCCAAGCAGCATTTGCTGTTGTTCCTGTAAGGAGCAATGCTGCACCAAATACTGAAGCAGTAATTCCCTTCATAATAAGAGATATTTTCATAATAACCTCCCTTTTGTTATTAACGTTAATAATTTATAAAGATGAATTTAAGGTATGCAAAATTTGATTTGTATTATAAAAGCACATATCCCTAAATTAATCCCTAATAGGAAAATTTAGATTAATCTTTTGTTAATATCAAGGTTTAAATTTTGGGATATAAATAATTTTTTTTTAGTAATGCGTATTTACAGTTCTATGACAGATAAATTATCAAATGATTTTTTCAGAGGTGCAAGAGCAAACGCACCAATTGGAATAAGTGTATTCGCCTATGGAGCAGTATTAGGAATGATATGTGCTCAAAAAGGAGTTGAGATATATCAGTTAACTTTGATGAATGTCTTTATATTTGCAGGAACATCTCAATTTATAATTGTGGATATGTGGAGTAATATTACAGAAGTATTAACAATTATTATAGCCGCATTACTCATAAATCTAAGGTATTTTTTAATAGGTGCATCACTTAATTCTCTATTCAAAAATAGTTCTTTAAAAGATAAGTTCTTATTTATGCACCTTGTTGCTGATGAAAACTGGGCAGTTACAATTGAAAGAAGCAAACATGAAACAATAACTCCTCTATTTCTATTTGGAGGAGGAATATGTTTATTTTCTATATGGTCTATTGGAACATACATAGGCTATATTTTTGCTGGCTTTATTAATGATCCATCAAAATACGCTCTTGATTTTGCGTTCATAGCAATCTTTACTGCTTTATGTTTTAACTTATATCAGAATAAAACAAATCTTATCCCATGGACATCGGCGGCTACTGTTGCATATATTTCTGAATCTTTATTTGGTGGTAATTTATATATTGTATTTGGTGCAATTGCTGGCTCTCTAGTCGGAGTATTTTTAGATGGTAAAAGATATGTCTAATAATGAAGTCTATGCATTAATTATCATATTTTCGGTAGCAATTGGAACTTATGGATTAAGATTATCTGGTTTATTATTATCAGGCAAAATATCTGATGAAGGTAGGATACGGATTTTTTTAGACTATTTGCCTCCAACATTATTATTATCATTTGTAACTCCAGCGATTTTAAAAGAAGGATTAGCTGGTATCATTGCAATGATATTAATTGCAATATGTATGTATAAAACAAAGAATATTTTTATGTCGATGATTATTGGTGTTGTTACTGTAGCAATAAGTAGAAATTTCTTTTAATTAACAGATTATTATTTTCGTCCCTCATTTGTTAATATTTCATCTGTTGCATTATCATAGTAATCACTAAATTCCTTTTTGGATTTTCCAACATGTTCAGCAAACATTTCTCGAGTGGAATAGTTTTTCTCTAACTTATGAGGATTCCAAATATCTGATCGTGCTATAGCTTTTGCACAATGTAAGTATATTTCATTAACTTTAATAATTAATGCTGTTTTAGGTTCTTGAGCATTTACAGTCATTTTTGTCAGCAACCTCTCATCTCTTGAGATTTCGGCTGTACCTCTAATTCGGAGTACTTCACTTATCCCAGGTATCAGAAACATGATAGCAACTTTAGGATTAGATAGAATGTTAATGTATGAGTCTAAACGATTATTTCCTGATCTGTCGGGTATTGCTACTGTATTATCATCAAGTACTTCTACAAAACCTGGAAAGTCTCCTTTTGGAGATACATCACCGTCTGTACCTAATATAATAAATGGTGATTTGCTTATAAATTCACGGCAATGGTGATCTATTTTATACTGAACTTTAGCTAACGAAGTTGGTCTTGGTTCTGTATATAAGTCTCTTAAGAATTCATAGTTAATAGACATAATTAAGCTTTCATATTAATTGAATCTTGCATTCATATAATGCATCAATCTTAT
>CALJEH010000099.1 GCA_938074435.1 uncultured Alphaproteobacteria bacterium | reverse complement strand
ACTTGTATATCCAATATTTTCAGCACTACCACAAGAATTCATATGTACAACATATTTCTTTAATAGGTATGAGAGTATTGTACCAACAAAATATCAGGTTATTATGAGCGCCATAATTTTTACCTATGCACATGTCTTATTTATAAATTTTATCGCACCATTTCTATCAATTTTTGGTGGTATAATATTTGCCAACACATACAAAAAGACAAAATCTTTATCACTTGTTACATTCGAACATGCACTATACGGTAACTCGTTATTTTTTATGGGTTTGGGCTACTATTTTTGGGGTGGTTCTGTTTCATAATTTGTATTAAAATTTACTTAAGACTACAAAATTATTAAATAACCCGATTACGATTAAATCATCCACATCTCCTCCAAACGACCTGATCAGTGTTGTATCTAACTTATATAACGTGAAGAGAAAATAATTAGTTTTATGAATAATATTGGGGTTTGATTGTAATAGTAAATATGAAAAACCTGATATTAAATTAGCGGTTTCCTCACCCTCTCCAGACTGGATTGCAAATTTATTAATATGAGTTGATATATATGAGTCAAAATCATCTTTTGATGGATTTGTTAAGATGAGAAGAAAGATGATGGCTAAAGCTAAAGGTATTGAAAGATATATTCTCTTCATTTAACTATGGGTTTAACTTAATAAATTTTTACGATAATCATTCATAATTCTATGGCCACTCACCGATAATCTATCTAGGCTTTGACTGATATTGGGAGCTAATAATTTTCCTGATTTTTTTAAAAAAGTCCCGCCAATGATTACAGTATCTATATCATTTGAATTCGAGTGAAATAATATTGTAGATATTGGATCGTGTATCGGTGTAAAACTAACGCTTTTCTTATTAAACATAATAATATCGGCTTTTTTTCCAGGTGTGATAGATCCTACTTTGTGATCAATTCCAAACAACTTAGCTGCATCAATAGTTGCCCACTCAAAAGCTTTTCTTGTTGTAACTTTTATATCCGATGGTGGCGCATTATGGAGTGCATAATTTTCTAGTGTATATTCATGTCTAACTGCTTGTAGTGCAAATCTTATCACATTTAACATATCACCAGCCATTGCAGACTCAATATCAGAACCAAATCCAAATGTACCATTTCTATCAATTAGACGTTTTGTAAGCGGATTTCCAAAACCCATTTGCAATTCTTCCTCTGGTGTAATTGAAAAAGTGCAATTAGATTCAACTAATTTATCTAACATATCGTTTGGAATATTATTTGCGTGTACTATATTTGTTTTTTTATTAAGGAGTCTCATTTCTTTTAGAACATCAAATCCTTCTGGAGTCATAAATTTTCCTCCAATGTGCATACTTACAATTAAGTCCAAATCTTTTGCTAACTTAAAATCATGTTTGCAAACATCGAGTGTTGATTGTTGTGGTCCTAGTATTGCCATACCAAGATTAATTAACTGATCATCTGATGCAAAAGCACCTTTTCTTAGTCTATCAATTTCACTTTTCGGGTGCGGCACTTCACTAAAATGAGGCTGCCCTTCTTTAGGTTCATGTTTGGGTGATCCATGCAAAAATATTGCTCTAATTTTAGACTCCTCTAATCCACGGATTGCCTCATCTGTATGATCTGGAGTTGGGTTATTATGACACCAATCTACTATTGTTGTAGATCCTGTATTGATTTGGTAAAGTGCCCCTACATAGTTACCTATGAACATATCATCAGGATTATAATATGAAGCTAATCCTGCATGAATTGAGGCCAAGTAATCGACCAAAGTCCAATTAGATGCTAGTCCCCTTAACCCAGTCTGCCAAGTATGAATATGTCCGTTTATTAATCCGGGAGATACAAGAAAATCTTTAGCGTCAATAATTTCAGAGTTATCTGCTATAAGATTGTGCCCAACATCCGATATCGTATCACCATCAATTAATATATCTGCGTTATATAGATCACCAATTGAAGCGTCCATGGTTAAAATTTGAGCATTTTTAATTAAAATTCTTTTCATTACATACCCCATAAATTCATATACATCCCATATTTTATAAATATAACATTAATTTAATTTAGAATTATAAAAAAGTTTTATTTATTGTATCAAAGGATATGTTTGGTATTTGATGCAATTATATTCAATCAAAACAATAACTTAATCTTTTTTATAAACCTTTTTTGATAAGAAATAAAATATGAAAACTGCCCAAAAGGTATTGCAACCAAAAGTAAAAGTAATTGATATAGGAAAAATAGACTTAAGACTCTTAGTACCATATTAATTATTCCATTAGATATGAATTCTGATATAAATCCCACTAAAATATCTGATATATATAATGAAATTATTCCCGTAATAGAAAAAACAATAAATCTTAAAATCAGATTTCTTAGACTATCGGTTTTAAATAATTTTATTAGTTGAACAATCATTAAATAAATACCATTTATTAAGTATGACAAAGATTTCGTGGTTTATATTAATACTTCTAATAATACTAATTGTGGGTACTTATATATCCAGAAATTACAACTTTCCTCAACCAGATCATTTAAAGTGCAAAGAAAGTTTATTCGAATATATAGTATTTAACAAATGCACTTATAGAAATAATGAAGACTATATTTCAGGACCTGCATAAACACCGGCTGTGTCTGGCCATAGAGCCTTGACGATTTTAAAGTGAGATATGTCGACTGTTGCGTCCATGTGTAAAAATATAGCTGCGTCTCTTACTAATTTCTCTACCCCAGCATCCAGCATGGCGCCCATACCACCATGTAATTCCATTGCGTTCTGACATACATTCAATATTTCTTGTGATGCAAATACCTTGGCTTGCCAACATAGTGCATCTGCATCATTTGTTTTCATATCACATGCATATGCAGCTTGCATAACCAAGCTTCTTACAGCTGATACTCTAGTTGCCATATCAGCTAACCTAGAAGCTACAATCTGATGTTTTATCAACAATCTTCCGCCTCTACTGTAATTCTGAACAAACTCTGCAGTTTTTTCTAATGCAGCCTGACCAACACCTAAATTTTTTGCAGACTGTATAATCTTTCCTGGACGAAAGTAAACACCTGCTTTGCTAAGTGCGGTTCCCTCACATAAAAGATTATTATCAGGAACAAAACAATCAATAAGTTCTAATTCCCCATTATTCATGTATCTACAACCAACTGTTTCATTGCATCTTGCGATACTAAAACCTTCAGTCCCCCTTGGCACAATAAAGGATGATGTTCCTTCGAGCATCCCTTTTCCAGGTGCTGTATTTGCATAAATTACATATAATCCAGCATCATATCCATTACTTATATAATGTTTCCGTCCATTAATAACCCATCCACCGTCAACTTTCATAGCTTTTGTATCCATTGCAGCTTCAGGTGCATTATAACCAAGCCACCGATCAGAAGCTCCTTTAGGTTCGGTTAAAGCGTGAGCAAATAGGAAATTTGGATCTTCCATTAGTTTTCCAAACCACATATCTTGGTGTTCTTTTGAAGCAAGTTCTCTCAATAAAACAGAAACCTTCCAATTTTGAACTAGTTTATCTGCCAAACCAGAATCACCACGCGCTATTTCTTCAGAAATTATAGCAAATGTTCTAACTTCCCTTTCTTGATCTAGAGGCATTCCACCATATTCCTCAGGAACAGCAAGTGTTCTTATGCCAATTTTATCTGCATCTTGCAGTATAGAATCTGGTAATCTTGACTCAGGAGTTAAATCCCATTCATTTTTCCAGTTAGTTGATATAAAAGGTATAATTGTATTATCAACAAATCGTCGACAAACTTCCTTCATCATAATTTGATCTTCTGTCAAATCTTTCTCAAAAATACTCATAATTTATAAACCTGTCTTTTAGATAAAATCTTAGGCATCAAAACGGTCATTATTCATAACTTTATTCCAAGCTGAAATAAAATCATTAATAAATTTATCTTTATTATCATCACTTGCATACACCTCCACAATTGCCCTTAATTGTGAATTTGAACCAAGAGACAAATCCACGCTTGATGCTGTTTTGACCTCTTTACCAGATATTTTATCGGTACCAACATAGTTAAAATCGTCAGATTTAGTCCACTTAACATTCATATCTAGAAGGTTAATACAAAAATCATTGCTAAGATTATTTGTATTTTGTGTAAACACCCCTTGGTTATCGTGACTAATGCCCAATGATCTAAATCCACTTATTAACACTGTCATTTCTGGTGCTGTTAAACCTAATAATTGTGATTTATCAAGAAGAATTTCTTCAGGTTTAATATCAACATCAGGCCTCACAAAATTTCTAAAACCATCAGCGATAGGCTCAAGATATGCAAAAGAATCTATATCGGTATTCTCTTGTGTAGCATCACCACGTCCAGGTGTGAAAGCAATCTCTTTACCAGATGCAATTTCGATTCCAACGTTTCCAGCTAAAACGATTATGTCAGCTAATGAAGCATCACAGCTTTTTGCTATTATTGTAAGTTTATCAATAATTTTCGTAAGTTGTTCTGGTTTATTGGCTGCCCAATTTTTTTGTGGTTCTAGGGCAATTCTTGCACCATTAGCTCCACCTCTTAGGTCTGACCCTCTAAATGTGAAAGCACTACACCATGCAGTTTCAATCATTTCTTGTAATGTTAAACCTGAAGATTTAATTTGATCCTTTGCCTTAGATGCGTCAAAATCTTTCCCTTTAGGAATTGGATCTTGCCAAATCAGATCTTCACTTGGTACTTCTGGCCCCATATACCTTGATTTTGGTCCCATATCTCTATGCAATAACTTAAACCATGCTCTTGCAAATTCATCAGCTAATTTATCTGGGTTTTTATGAAAATCTTCTGATATTTGTTTGTAAGAAGGATCTTTTAAAAGGGCCATATCTGCAGTTGTCATCATGGTTGTAACTTTCTTAGAAGTGTCATGAGCAGCTGGAGCCATATCTTCTTCAGATGGATTGATTGGATGCCATTGATGTGCTCCTGCAGGACTCTTAACAAGTTCCCATTCATATTTGAACAATAGATCAAAATAACCATTATCCCATTCTATAGGGTTAGCTGTCCAAGCACCTTCTATACCGCTTGTAATTGCATCGTTACCAACACCAGAACCTAGATTATTATGCCAACCAAAACCAAGACTTTCGATTGGAGATCCTTCAGGTTCACTACCTACATTAGCTGTATCACCTGCTCCATGAGCTTTACCAAAAGTATGACCACCAGCAATAAGTGCAACCGTTTCACGATCATTCATTGCCATTCGCCCAAAAGTTTCTCTAATGTCCTTTGCACTTGCCAATGGATCAGGGTTGCCATCTGGACCTTCTGGATTAACATAAATTAAACCCATTTGAACTGCCCCAAGAGGATTGTCTAAACGTCTTTCACCAGTATATCTTTTGTTACCAAGCCATTCTGCTTCAACCCCCCAATTAATATCTTCTTCAGGTGCCCATATGTCAGGTCTTCCACCACTAAAACCAAATGTTATCCCACCCATAGATTCTATTGCAACATTTCCAGCGAGTATGAGCAGATCAGCCCAACTAATTTTATTTCCATATTTTTGTTTAATGGGCCATAACAATCTTCTAGCTTTATCAAGGTTTCCATTATCAGGCCAACTATTTAGAGGAGCAAATCTTTGTGCTCCAGTTCCACCGCCACCACGTCCATCGCCAACTCTATATGTGCCAGCTGCATGCCATGTCATTCTTATAAAGAAAGGTCCATAATGCCCATAATCAGCAGGCCACCAATCTTGAGAGTCAGTCATGAGATTTTTAAGATCTTGTTTTAGAGCAGTATAATCTAGTTTTTTAAACTCTTCTCTGTAATTAAAATTTGGATCCATTGGATTGGATCTTTTATCATGTTGATGGAGTATTCCGAGGTTAAGTTGATTTGGCCACCAATCCTTATTTGTTGTACCACTGTTTTTAGAATTATTACTTACTATAGATCCATGAATAACAGGACACTTTTGATCATCAAACATGTTTTGCTCCTATAAACTATTTATATAATAGAATTAAAAATTATGTATGACAAAGTCAAGCTTTTTGGGTTAAAATAGATAAATTATAAGGTGTTAAAGAATGTCAAAAATATATAAAAAAATGGGCCCACATGACGTAGGTGGCGAAAACTCTATTCCAATAGATCTAAATGACCCAGAAATGACTCATTGGGAGAAATATGCAAACGCATTAAGAATAGTTGTATCTTCCAAAAGGATCATAACACTTGATGAATTAAGATATCATACAGAAAAACTTGGTGATGCATATTTTAAAATTGGTTATTTTGAACGAAATTGTCTATCTCTTCATAATATATGTCTCAACAAAGGCATTTATGATCAGGAATTATTTAACGTAGTTAAACTCAAAAAAGTTGCTGAATTTGATGTACCAAAAATAGACTTACCAGATCCCAAAAAAATAGAACATCTTCATGATGGTGTTCCGCACTCACATGAGCAATCTGATTTTCAAGAAGATGAAACTGGTGAAGGTCCACCTGATTATTACTTTGACACACTTGCAATAGCAGACATAATGATTAAATTGGGTTTGATTACTAAAGAGGATATAACTCAAAAAATTGATCAATTTGATAATGTCTTTCCTAATAGGGGGAAAACTGTTATTGCAAAAGCATGGAGTGATGAAGATTTCCGACAACATTTAATAGAAGATGCAAAAACTGCAATTTCAAATATAGGAATAAAACTAGAGACGTTTGCAGATATTATTTGCATGCCTCAATCTCCCGAGACTCATCATATTGTAGTTTGTACACTTTGTTCATGTTACCCGAGGACATTATTAGGAATGCCACCATCATGGTACAAATCAAGAAGCTATCGATCCAGAGTTGTTCATGAACCCCGAAAAGTATTGGCAGAATTTGGAACAATCGTTCCTGAAAATAGAGAAATTAAAGTTCACGACTCAAATGCAGATATGAGATATTTGATTTTACCACCAAGACCATCGAATACTGATGGTTGGGATGAAGAACAACTGTCTGAAATTGTTGAAAGAGATTATTTAGTTGGTGTTAGACTTCCAGATTAATATGAAAACAAAATTTAAAATAGATGACATAGTCATTGTTGATGATCGGGTTTCGAGGTCACACTGCCGTACTCCATCCTACATAAGGGGAAAAGTGGGTATTATAGAGAGAATTTGCGGTGAATTTCCTAATCCAGAAGAAATTGCTCTATGTCAGGATAGTCCATCTATAATCCCGTTGTATAGATGTAGATTTAAACAAGCCGATGTTTGGGAAAATTACGAAGGCTCAGACAAAGATACTCTTGAGCTTGAAATCTATGAACATTGGCTTAAAAAGATATAATCCCAAAGAAATGAATAATTAATGCGTACCAACACATAAATTAGTACGCATTAAAAAAAATACTAAGCAGGCACTGAAGGAAGATTTGCAAGTGCCATTGCTACTTCAGACTCATCATAATCTTGATCACTCAGATTACCTGCAAAATAATCTGTATAAGCTTGCATATCAAAATGACCATGTCCACATAAGTTGAATAATATTGTTTTTGACTTGCCCTCTTCTTTGGCCTTGAGAGCTTCAACAATAGCACCTTTTACCGCATGATTTGCTTCAGGTGCAGGCAATATACCTTCAGCTTTTGCAAATTGAATACCTGCGTCAAAGCACTCAACTTGTTTGTAAGCTGTTGGCGTAATTTCACCATCTTCAACAAGATGACTTACAAGTGGTGCCATCCCATGATATCTCAATCCACCAGCATGGAACCCTGGTGGAATGAATGATGATCCGAGTGTGTGCATCTTGGTTAGAGGTGTAAGATGTCCTGTATCCCCAAAGTCATAAGCAAATTTACCTTTTGTAAGTGAGGGACAATTTGAAGGCTCAACTGCAACAATACTGGTTTTTGAGTCACCTCGAAGGTTTCTACCAATAAATGGGAAAGCAATACCAGCAAAATTTGAACCACCACCAGTGCAACCTACTACAACGTCAGGTTCATCACCGGCAATTTCTAATTGCTTCATAGCTTCTTGACCTATGATTGTTTGGTGTAAAAGGACATGATTTAAAACACTACCTAGAGCATATTTGGTATCATCTCTTTGTGCAGCCATTTCTACGGCTTCAGAAATAGCTATACCAAGTGATCCTGTACTATCAGGATTATCTTTTAAGATAGCTTTACCAGATTCTGTTTCAGTACTTGGACTTGCCACACACCGAGCACCATAACTTTCCATTAATGCTCTTCTATATGGCTTTTGATTAAAACTAACTTTAACCATATAAACATCTACTTCTAAACCAAAAATTGACCCAGCAAAGGCAAGTGACGAACCCCACTGTCCTGCGCCTGTTTCAGTTGTAAGTCTTTTTACACCTTCCTGTTTGTTATAATAGGCTTGTGCAACTGCAGTATTCGGTTTATGACTTCCAGATGGACTAACACCCTCATATTTGTAATAAATTTTAGCAGGTGTATCCAAAGCTTTTTCCAACCTTCGGGCTCTGTACAATGGGCTTGGTCTCCATTGACGATAAATATCTCTTACTTGATCTGGAATTTCAATTTCTTTTTCAGCACTAACTTCCTGCATTATTAATTGCATCGGAAATAATGGAGCCAAATCATCAGGTCCTATTGGTTGTCCAGTACCTGGATGAAGTGGCGGTGCCAGTGGATTTTTTAAATCAGAACATACATTATACCAGTGCGTAGGCATATCACTTTCTGGTAAAGTAATCTTAATTCTATCATTATCTGATGACATAGTACCTCCCTAAAAATACATGAATTACAAAGATTGCATTAAATTAATATAAATTCAATAATTTATTTAAATAAATTAATTCAATAATGTAAGTTCCATAAGGCATTTGTCATATTCAGCTGATCCCTTTACGAGACCTTTCTCTACACAATATTCTTCACCAATAAAATTCTGTACATCTACTTTCATGCGAATTTGAAATTTACCATTCTGCCATACACCTTCTTTATCAAAGAAGAGTCTGGAGGTTTTAATGCCTTTTCCGTGATAAACACCATTTTTCCATTCACCATGGTAATATGTTCCATCAGTATAAATTTGCTTACCTCTGAATTTTTGTCCTTTTTTCCATTCACCCATGAATACAGTCCCACTTGGATAATTGACTGTTCCAAGACAATTATGCCATTTTTTAAAAACTTCTATTCGATCAGTCGGGCTATCTGCGCAGTTAGACAACTCCGAAGAATGACCTTCATTCAAATTTAGAAGCAAAATAATAAATATAGCTAAAAGTATTTTCATCATACAATTGAGATTAGCTTTGAGTTCCCCTTGCTGGATAATTATTATCTACAGCAAATTTTGCTTTTGGTAGAAGCGTCTCTAAATCCGGTCTTGCCCAAGGCATACTCCCAATATCTATTAAGTATAGCCTTCCATCTGGTCTAATCCACATAAGTCCAGGTTCACAGAATGTATGGTTTTCTCGCTCATTTATCGATTTAGATATATACAAGCCCCAAGATCTTGCAGTTTTTTCATCCAACCCATATGCAACATTTAAATTATCAATTCCCCATTCTTTTTTTGACTCTTCAGCCCTCTCAAGTGGATCCATTGAAGAAACAACTACAGAAAATCCTAATTCATTCACTGTATCAATCATAGAATTTAATTTTGTAAGGTAGTTTTTGCATACAGGGCAATGTAACCCCCTGTAGAAGATAACCATTGTAAATGATGAAGGACTTTGATCACTTAGCTTCCATTCCCCTCCACCAACAAGTTTTAATTCTAAACTAGGTGCCTGCGTATCGGGTATCAATGCATGAGACATAATGTTTTCCTTTGAGATATATTTATTGATAATTTTTTGTTATTGTTTTTAAAAATTGATATCATAAAAATTATACTATAAGCAAATAAATATATCACCAGCATTAAATTGGAGCAATAAATTGGATAATATTCGTGGAAGTATATTTATGACGCTAGCAATGTTAGCGTTCACGCTTGAGGATTTTACACTGAAGAAAGCGACCGAATTTATTCCTTTAAGCCAGTTACTAATCATTTGTGGTATTTTGGGTAGCTTATTTTTTATCTCATGTTCTCATTATGCTAAAGAAACAATATTTTACAAAGATTCACTCAATAAAACTCTAATTATTCGGTCATTATTTGAAATTATGGGTCGAATTTTTTATGCTTTAGCGATTGCATTCTTGCCTATCACAAATGCTGCTTCAATACTTCAAGCAACACCTCTTGTTGTCGTTATGGGTGCTGTTTTTTTTATGAATGAAAAAGTTGGGTGGCAAAGATGGATTGCAATTTTCACTGGTTTCGTGGGTGTATTAATGATAATTCAACCGGGCACTGATGGTTTTACAATATTTTCTATTTTTGCTGTACTTGGGATGATTGGTTTTGCTGGTAGAGATCTTGCAACTAGGATGAGTCCCGTTGGAATGTCAAATTACCAGTTGGGAAGTTATGGATTTTATATGGTCATAATATCTGGGATTATTCTATCAATTTTTAATATCATTATTTCCCCTGAAAAAGTACTATGGACATCTATAAGTTTTGAGGCATTAATATTTTTATTAGCTAATGCAGCAGCTGGAGTGAGTGCATATTTTTGTTTAACAATTGCAATGCGCGTTGGTGATGTATCATTTGTAACCCCATTCAGATATGTTAGAGTATTATTTGCTCTATCCTTTGGAATAGTTCTTTTGGGTGAAAACCCTAATTTATATATTTTACTTGGCTCTGGTATCGTTGTTTTATCGGGCATTTATATAATCACAACTAATAAGAAATAATCTATCTTTAATTAATGAACCAGAAGAACACATACAGACCTGAAATTGATGGACTTAGGGCTATAGCTGTTTTAGGAGTTATTTTATTCCATGCAGGATATGATTTTATCCGCGGTGGCTATTTAGGTGTAGATGTATTTTTTGTAATAAGCGGATATTTAATAACAAGCATCCTTTTAAAGGATCTTCAAAATAATACGTTTTCATTAAAAAAATTTTATTTAAGAAGAATAAGAAGAATTGCTCCTGCTCTATTATCTACACTTTTTTTTACAACATTAATTTTCTCTATAATTCTTAATCCAATTGAATTAGCAAATTATTTCAAATCATTGCTTGCTACTGTAATTTTTATTCCAAATATTTATTTTTGGAAAAATACAGGATACTTTGATACCTCATCAGAACTAAATCCATTAATTCATATGTGGAGTCTGGGTGTTGAAGAACAATTTTATAT
>CALJEH010000098.1 GCA_938074435.1 uncultured Alphaproteobacteria bacterium | reverse complement strand
ATAGGCATTGAATCGTTAATAAAATTTTTTAATATTAACAAACCAAAAGTTGCTATAACAGGTTTGAACCCACATGCAGGTGACAATGGGCTCATTGGCAATGAAGAGAACCAAATTATTACACCTGCAGTTGAATATTTACAAAGGAAATCATATCTGGTGCAAGGTCCATTATCTGCTGATAGTTTATTCCACGAGAGCAGTTTAAAAAAATATGATTTGATTGTTTGCATGTATCATGATCAAGCTTTAATTCCAATAAAGGCTCGTTCGTTATATTCTGCAGTCAATGTAACATTAGGACTGGATATTGTCCGCACGTCACCAGATCATGGAACTGCATATGATATTGCAAATAAATACATTGCAGATGAAACAAGTTTAATTGAGGCACTTAATTTAGCAGAAAAAATGATCAAACCGCATGTCAAAAATTCTTAAAAATACTAAGTACTATAAAAAATTATTGGAATTAGAAGACATCAAACCAAGCAAGAAATTAGGGCAGAATTTTATTTTCGATAAAAACATTCTTAATAAAATTGTATCCTTACTTGACCCTACATCAACAGACTTAGTCATAGAGATAGGACCTGGATTAGGAGGACTAACAGAAGCTATGCTGGATAGTGGTTTCAAAAATATATTATTAATTGAAAAAGACAAAAAATTTTCTAATATTCTTGGAGATATTAAATCAAGATTTCCTAAAAATTTGAACTTGCAGTTTGAAGATGCGCTAAATTTTGATTTTAGCTCACTCGAATTCACAAACATCAGCATTATTTCTAATCTTCCATATAATGTGGCTACCAAGATTCTAACTAAGTTACTTTTTGAGCAATATCATTCAGAAAAATTTAATAAATTGATTTTGATGTTCCAAAGAGAGGTTGCTGAAAGAATAGTAGCAAAACATTCTACCAAAAATTATGGACGTTTATCAATTATCTCACAATATTTGTACGAATGTTCAATATCATTTAACCTGAACCCATCTATCTTTTATCCCAAACCAAAAGTAGAGTCCTCTATTGTTACCTTTATTAGTAAAAAGATTCCCTCAAATCTAAAAATATCTACATTAGAACAAATAACTCGGCTATCATTTAATCAAAGACGAAAAATGATTAAATCTAATCTTAAAGATATTATTGACGAAAAAACATTGAGAGAAGTCTATGATATAAACCCCAACTCAAGGCCAGAAAATATATCTACTAATGATTATATTAGAATATCGCAATTATATGAAAAGTTAAATGCAAGCAATTAAGTTATAATCTGCCTGAAAGCTCTTCCATCAAAACTTTAACATGCAAATCTATATTTGCAGAATTAGTCTTTGAGATTTTCATCCTCTCAGCGATGATAATTGACCTTAATTGATTGTATGACCCTTCTAAATCATCATTAATAATTATGTAATCATATTCATTCCAATGTTTGATTTCATCATATGCTGAGTTAAGCCTTTTTTTTATAACATCAAGTGAGTCTTGATCTCTTTTTATGAGTCTACTCATTAGTTCACCAGCTGATGGAGGTAAAATAAATATGGATAGAATGTTTTCTTTAAAATTTTCTCGAAGCTGACTAGCTCCCTGCCAATCAATATCGAAAATAACATCTTTACCTGCTTGAATATTTTCTAGCACCCTATCTCTTGGCGTTCCATAGTTGTAACCAAAAACATTTGCAGACTCTAATAAATTTCCATCCACAACCATCTGATTAAAGGTATCCTCATTTATAAAATAATAATGCAAACCTTCCTCTTCGTTGGGTCTTTTTTTTCTTGTGGTAACAGAGATTGATAACACTGTATCATCCATGTCTGAAATTATTTTCCTTGTTAAGGTGGTTTTTCCAGCTCCAGAAGGTGAAGAAATGATTACCATCAACCCCTTCTTTTTTAATAACTGCTCGTTCATATTAAATTCTAGAAAAAATTAATGAGGCGTTTGTTCCACCAAATCCAAATGAATTACTCAATGCACTATGCACTTCTGCTTTTTGAGATTTTTTTGGTAATAAATTTAATTCTGTATTTGTACAAACATTATTTAAATTCAATGTAGCCGGCAACTCACCTTTAACAATGGTAAGTATTGAAAATATTGCCTCTACAGCCCCTGCAGCTCCCAAGAGGTGCCCAATCGATGACTTTGTTGAAGACATTTTGAGTTCTCTACAATGATTTTTAAATAATCTTTCAACAGCTGCAATTTCTATTTCATCCCCTGCAGGAGTTGAAGTACCATGCGCATTTACATAACCAATTTCAGATAAGTCCAATCCTGAATTTCTAAGTGCTGCAGTCATCGACCTGTATCCTCCATCACCATCTTCTGAAGGTGATGTAATATGGTGGGCGTCACCAGATAGACCATACCCTTTTAACTCAGCATAAATTCTAGCGCCTCTATTAATGGCATGCTCATATTCTTCAAGAACGACAATTCCAGCACCCTCACCCATCACAAAGCCATCTCTGTCATCATCAAACGGCCTCGAGGCTTCATTTGGCTTATCGTTAAATCCTGTAGATAATGCTCTGCAAGCAGAAAAACCAGCAATGGATAACCTACATAATGGAGACTCAGTTCCACCAGCAATCATAATATCTGCGTCGCCAAAAGCGATTAACCTTGATGCATCACCAATTGCATGAGTACCTGTAGAGCATGCTGTGACCACAGAGTGATTTGGCCCTTTAAAACTATTTCGTATTGACACATGACCTGAAGCAAGATTTATAAGTCTACCAGGTATAAAAAATGGAGAAATTCTTCTTGGCCCCTTATCTCTGAGAGTAATAGATGCTTCTTCAATTCCCTCTAAACCACCAATTCCTGAACCAATTATAACGCCAGTTCTTATTTGCTTATCATAAGTGTCAGCCACCCATCCTGAATCTTTTATTGCCTGATCAGATGCACATAACGCGTAGGTAATAAATTCATCAACTTTTCTTTGTTCTTTGGGATCGTGCCAATTATCAGGATTATATTGTCCAAGTTCATCTCCTCGAGGAATTTGTGCGGCAATTTTTACTGGTAAATCAGATGTATCAAACTTAATAATTTGGCTAATACCTGAATGACCAGTGATTAACTTATTCCAGACAAAATCAACCCCAACCCCCAAAGGAGTAACTAAACCTAAACCAGTGACAACTACTCGTCTCATTCTAGAAAACTAAATTATGATTTTGATTTCTCAAGAAAAGATATTGCATCACCAACAGTTTGAATTGTTTCCGCAGCATCATCAGGAATCTCAACCTCGAACTCTTCTTCAAATGCCATAACTAATTCTACTGTATCTAAACTATCTGCGCCTAGATCATCGATAAAGCTAGCTTTTTCTTCTACCTTACTTGCATCTACTCCAAGATGCTCGATAACGATTTTTTTCACGCGTTCAGCTACATCACTCATTTTTTACCTCTGTTTGTTGATATAATTTGCTATTTAATAACTAATATATTTATAAATATTTAACTACAATCAAAAAATTTGCTTTTTCTATGGAAATATCTTCTTCAAAACTAATACAAAGCCATCCCACCATTAACATGTAATGTTTGTCCAGTTATGTAATTTGACATTTCGCTTGACAAAAATAGACAAGAATCCGCAATGTCATCTGGTGAGCCTAGTTTTGCCATTGGTATTCTGGATAATATTCCCTCCCTTTGTTTATCGTTAAGAGAGTCAATCATATCTGAGTCAATCATTCCAGGCGCCACACAATTGACATTAATACCTCTCGTTGCAACCTCTATTGCAAGAGATTTAGTAAAACCAACTAGTGCTGATTTTGTTGAAACATAATTTGTTTGCCCTGGATTCCCTGTAAAACCAACAACAGAAGAAATTGATATAATCTTACCGCTTCTCTGCTTAAACATCTGTTTCGTGACATTTTTTGTTAGTTTGTATACTGAATTTAAATTTATATTTAATACTTCAAGCCAATCTTGATCCTTCATCCTTATCAATAGATCATCTTTTTTTATCCCAGCATTATTTATTAATACATCTATTCTACCATAGTCATGCAGGACCTTTTCGCTTAATTCATCAATATTTGAGAAATCAGAGAGATCACATTTATAAATAGTATTTTCTTTGCCTAGGTTTTTTAGTAATAAGTTAAGTTTATCTTCATTTGTACCAGACAAAGCAATACGTGCCCCTGCTAGTGATAACCTTCTTGCGATTGCCACCCCTAAACTTCCAGTTGAACCTGTCAAAAGTACGACTTTATCTTTCATATTAATCATTTTTCCTCTCAATCTCATGCAATGGTTATTTTATTATAATACAAAATCATCTATATGAATTGGTTCGTTTACAGATATGGTATTTGCATTACTGTTGATTCTTTTAATCATTCCAGTTAAAACTTTTCCAGCTCCAATTTCAAATGTTGTTTCAACATCATTTTCAAAAGCATATGTCATACTCTCTGTCCATCTTACACGTTCAGTAATTTGTTTTACAAGTAGTTCTGGCAATTGATTACCTGCTGTAACCATACTTGCAGTTACATTACTTAACAATGGAACAATAGGGTCAGATATATCTTCATCTTTCAGTGCATCATGCATAACTTCTGCTGCAGGACTCATTAAACGTGAATGAAAAGGAGCACTGACTGGTAATTTAAGAGCTCTCTTTGCTCCATAACTAGAAGATAACTCGATTGCTGCATCTATAGCATCTAAATGCCCACTAACCACCACTTGACCTGGAGCATTATCATTAGCAACATCACAAATTCTATTTGGATATTTTGAACTTATCACCGCAACAAGCTCTTCTACTTGATTAATATCAGCTCCAATCAATGCTGCCATAGCGCCATCACCAACAGGCACAGCCTTTTGCATAGACTGCCCTCTCAATTTTAATAATTTTGCTGCAGAACTTAATTTTAGTGAACCCACCGCAACCAATGCAGAGTATTCCCCCAAAGAGTGACCAGCTGCAAAAGTAACTTTACTAAAATCAATGCCAATTTCACTTTCAATGGCTTTCAATATAGCTATACTAACTGCCATTATCGCTGGTTGGGTATTTTCTGTTTTTGTAAGTTCGTCCATATCTCCTTCCCAAATAATTTTGGTAAGATTTTGTCCAAGGGATTCATTTACCTCTTCATAAACATCTCTGGAGGCAACAAAATTATCAGCAAATGCCTTTCCCATTCCTACAAATTGGCTTCCTTGCCCTGGAAAAACTAATAAATTTGTCATATAAACACCTTTTTTGTTGCAATATTTATTACTTCATTATAGTAATCAAATATTATTTTGTAGCAATTATATGATTTAGCAAAATATGAATTCAGTTATCAATGATATTTTATTAAAAATTTATTTAGATAGCTTTATTAATTTAAATTTTAAAAGCAGGATTTAATAGTTAATGCCATTATATGAACATGTTTATCTCGCTCGCCAAGATATTACGAACCAGCAAGTAGAGAGTATAACCAAATCAATTGAAGATGTAGTAAAAAATGAAGGCGGTAGTATT
>CALJEH010000097.1 GCA_938074435.1 uncultured Alphaproteobacteria bacterium | reverse complement strand
AGCTAGAGCAAGGTGACCCTGGTGGAGAGCATGAATAAGAATCTTTCTACTAAAGTGAATTTTAACTTCTAACCTAAGTTTGTAGTGTTTAATTCATAAAGTTGAACGTGATCAATACATTCTTCCCAGGTAGACTTTGCTATAGGGTTTCGCCCAGCACAAAATTCGATCATACCCTGTTCGTCGTAAACGTGAACCTTAAACATTACATATTTCTTCATTGGAGACACTGATGGTAAAGTTTTTTCAACATGGGCAAATTTTTTTCTTTCACCAATTCCATCTTCAGATTGCATAAAACCCATAAATTTCTCAAACAAACCTTCACCTTGTTTAAAGAAAACGATTGCAAGCATTTCTTTTTCCATTTTTTTCCCTTTCTAATTCAATAAAATTAACTCCAACTATACATTTAAATCAAATTAATACTAGGTTTTCCCTTATACATTTTCATTTTGCTGATAGACGTAAGTGTTGAGCTAAGTTGCTTGATTATGATCAGGAGGTTCTTGGTTTGAATTCAAGCAGTGGTTCCATTTTCTGATTAGGAACTCTTTTCCTTATTTTCTTCTTCTAGAATTTTTTTATTAACTTCACCAACGTTCATTTCAAAAAGCTTGTTATACTCATCTTCCGTTCCCTTTTTTCTATGCCAATCTCTCATAGTAAAAACACCGGCAAACTTCTTCAATTTTTTATGCTCTTTCCATAGATTGTAGTATAGAACTGCCAAAACTATTGCGATGGAACAGGTTAACAAAAATAATAGGTTAAAATTCATATGAGAAGTATATCACCAGTGTCATTTGGTGCAATAAGGTAATTCATGATATGGTCAATTCCAAGACAGTAAATAATGTTTTAATCACATTCTAAAAGTGAGAGATGATTGTATTTATTAGACATTTGAAAATTAATAAGATTTCTATAATATTTTTTACTTTCTTATTAGTTTCCAAGTATGCTTTTTCAGAACAAATCATCAATCAGGATGTTGATATAGCATCAGGTTCAACATTGTCTAATGTATCAGGTTTGACTATTCATGAGTCTTCTGGCGGTCCGTTTAGTATCGATAATAAAGGTACAATTGAGGCGTCTAATATTGACTCTAATATTAATCCTAATATCAGATTAGAGGTGGGGACATCCGTTGATAACTCAGGGTTAATTGACACTAGTGGAAGTGCAAATTTGAATAGTATTTTATTTATTGATAATTCAGGAACTAATTCTCTTATCAACAGTGGAACTATCCAAACAGAAACAACTGGAGAGTATGGTCAGGCTATAGCTGTTGAAAATTCAAGTCTCACTGAAATCACTAATTCTTCTGGTGGCACAATTAAAGTTACAGACTCTGCATTAAATTCTGGGGCAATCAGAATAAATACAGGGGGCTCGGTTAATACCATAACAAATAATGGAACTATATCCGCTGTTGGCACAACTCACTCTCGAGGAATTATATCAATTTTTACTGCAACTATAGATCGTATAACAAATAATGGGACCATTTCTGCTTCTGGGGGTAGTAATTCAAATGATGGTATAGTCTTTTGGAATAATAGCGGAACAACTGTAACAAATTCAGGAACCATTGAGGGTACAGGAGGAAATTATAGCTATGGTATCAGATTAGGTAGCAATGGCAGTATTGCAAAAATAACAAATACAGAAACAATCAAAGGAGGTAAAGATGGTATTGCAAACGCTGGTAATATAACAAATATAGTTAATACAGGAACCATTACAGGTACATCTGGATATAGCATTCATAACATTGAAGGGAGTATTACAAACCTTACTAACTCACAAAATAATCTCACTTTGATAGGCAATGTTCCAACAAATTATTATGTCAAAGTCAACAGCACCAATGACTATGGTAAAATTAATATATCCAATCCATCAGGATCGATGAATGTTGGAATTGAAGATAACTCTACAATTACTGAAGGAACATATAAGGACGTTCTAGATGGCGTTACTTCAAGCAATATAGCTATTAACAGTGGTAATTATGTAAGTGACGACAATCATTATAAATATAGCATTGAAAACAGTGTATTAAATCAGTGGGACCTTATTGTTAATGATTTAACAGCTGATGTTAAATGTTCTCTAAATTCAAATGATCCAGATTGTCAAAAAACAGATTGTATTTCAACATCAATAAAAAATGGCTTGAATAACCTAAATAATGGTAATTTTGCCCTGATGAATACATTTGATTGCAATAAATTTGGTGAGTCGGGTAAATGCATTTCAATTGGTATTAGAAACATTCAATTTAATGAACCAAAGTCAGATATCGATGGAATCGTTTTTGTATATGGGCACAAAACTTCTCCAAATAACAGATGGGGATTCTTTATTAATTCAAATATTTCTTACAATACAAATACTAATCTAAGTCTTTCAAACAAGACTCCACTGCTTGGTCTTTATGGTGTTTGGAATGAAAATGCTGACCAATCAGGGCTACAGATTAAGATAGGAAACTCTTACCAATCAACAAATGCAAATATAATCAGACCAATTGTTGGAGTTTCAGATAAAGCGGAAGGAGAAACATCTCTTGAATATATTAACTTGATGGCTGAATTTAGAAATAATAAGAAAATTAATAAGAAAATTACTATATCTCCATACTTTGCAGCTCAATACTCTCAAAAACATCAAAATGGCTTTACAGAAACTGGTGTCGATTTACCAATTACTTATAATGATATTATTGACACTTCATTAACTGCGATAACTGGGATTAAATATAATTATAGAATTAATAATAATAATAGTATTTTTGGGGCATCAGGTTTTGAATATGATATATTCCACAATACATCAGCGTTGAACCCTACTGGTGTTTCAGGTTTAACTAGCATTGACTTAACAAAAAATTATAACCCTACCAGACCCATTATAACATTTGGGCTCAACCATAATTTTTCTTCTGATCAAACAATTGAGGCAAAATTTCAATATCAAGAATTATCTTTTAAAGATATGAGTGAAACAAATCTTTATATAAATTATAAATATTCTTTTTGAGCTGTTTTGCTAATCAATTTAACTCAGACAAAAGATGTTTTAAATTTAGTGGCTTTACGAACATTTTTAAATTTGAATCTTCATCATATGGCCATTCTTCTTTTGGCTTATCCCAATATAATAAATGGGATAACTAATGACATGCTTGGTTATATTTTTTTAGTCTCCAGTAGTTATATGGCCAAGGGGTTAAAAAACCAACCAGAAGCATTATTGGTATAACCCACCAGGTTAATTTTGCACCTCCGGTCAATACAACATCAGTTATGTTCATTGCAGCTTCCATTGATATCATTGAAATAAAACTCATCCCCAATGCCGTCTTCAATGCAGAAATGAATATTATTTTTTGTCGCATAAGAATAATAGTCTCTAAAATTATACTTGTTAAGAGGCCATTACAGATTGCAAGAAGCATAATGGACATGGTTGACCATGGGATTCCTGTATATTGAAAATATGCAATTGTTCCAAAGTCACCTATTGAACACCCAATTAGGCACCATTTTGTGTTGTTAGCACTTCTTCTCCATGTGTGCTTGCATTTCCAATCAAATTTGGAAACAGAGCTTTCTATTGTCATTATTACTACCTAGTGAAATTTGTAATATTAATTATATATGTATATATTATTTTTAAGCAATAATATTTTTAAGCAATAATTAATAAGGGAATAAAGATGTCCAATTCAGATATTGTATCACCGTGCATAAACGTATGCAAAGAAGACCCAATTACAGGTTACTGTTATGGTTGCGGAAGAACTGCAGAAGAAAAAAATATTTGGCGCAATGAAAATACGTCCATTGAATGGAAGACAAAAAATTTATCCGAAATAGAACAACGGCTCAATGGTTGGCAAAAAACTGCATTTCAGGAGTCATATAAAAATAAACAAGTAAGTGGTAACTCTCTGATAAAAGAGAGAAAACTGGCACAATAAAGCTCAAAGTATTTGCCAGTTAACTTCTTTCTTATTTTTTGATTTCAGATATTCATTTGATTTTGAAAACGGCTTTGACCCAAAGAACCCATTATTTGCAGAATAAGGCGATGGATGTGGGCTTTGTATAACTAAATTAGAGTCCTGATCTATAGAACTACACTTTTCTTGTGCTTTCTTCCCCCATAAAATATATACAATGCCACTTTTGTTATTATTTAGTAGTTCTAAAACCCTATCTGTGAATTTTTCCCATCCCATATTTGCGTGAGAAGCGGGGTTACCTTGCTCAACGGTCAAAATACTATTAAGCAGAAGTACACCCTGTTTACACCAACTTGATAAATTACCATTTTTAGATATTGGGATATCCAAATCATTATTTAATTCTTTGTAGATATTTTGAAGAGATGGCGGTAACTTAATCCCGTCTTGAACAGAAAAACTTAATCCATGTGCTTGACCGTTTCCATGGTATGGATCTTGTCCCAATATTACAATCTTAACATCATCGAATTTTGTTAGTTCAAATGCATTAAAAATTAAATGACTGGGTGGATAAATCGTTCTATTTTTACTTTTTTCTTGCCTCAAAAAAGTGCTTAAATCTCGCATGTAAGGCTTAGAAAACTCATCTATTAGATGCTCCTTCCATGAATTTTCAATCCTTACATCTGTCATAACGGCATTTGTATTAGTTAATTAACCAATTACTTCGTCATTGCTTGCAGCTTCACCATAAACTTCTGGATTAAGAACATCAAACGGACGTTTTCCTTCAAGAAATCTCTCTATATTATGAACAGCCCTCAGTGCCATTTCATCTCTTGTCTCCCTTGCTGCAGAGCCAATGTGCGGTGTCATAACTACATTTTCTAATTCATACAGACCTTTTCTTGGTCCAGGATTTGGTTCAGGAACCTCAATCTCATAAACATCTAGTCCAGCACCTAGTATTTGACCGGACCTAAGAGCATTTTCAAGTGCTTCCTCATCAAGGATTGGTCCTCTTGATGTGTTTATTAAGATCGATGTTGGTTTCATAAGTGAGAGTAAATATTCGCCAACTAATCCTTTTGTATCATTAGTTAACGATGTACATAAGACGACAAAATCGGACTCCATGAATAAATCCTCAATTGCTCTATATTCAGCATTTCCAAGTACTAACTCCTCTGCTGCTGATAATCTTTGCCTCTTATGATAAATAACCTTCATATCACATGCAGCTGCTCTTTTTGCAACACCTGTACCCACTGCGCCCATACCAACTATCCCAATAGTTTTTCCATATAAGCGTGATCCTAAAAATGATGTTGATTGATTTTGTGTCCATTTACCATCTTGAAGATATCTTTGTGCTTCGGGTAATCTCCAGGCAGTCGACATCAATAGAGCAAACGTAAACTCTGCAGTGGTCTTACTAACAAAATTTGGAATACCACATAATGGCACTTTTCTCTCTGAGCAGGCCTTTTTATCAACAAATGTAGCCTTCATATGCATTGCTGAAACTAATTTTAGGGGCTTAGCCGCCATTATAATCTCTCTATCAAACTCTACTTCACCAAGCGCATACAATATGTCTTTGTCTGTTACTTCTTTTAAGATTTCATCATGTGGCATTGGTCCATCAGTACCCGTATACATTGTTACATCTCCAATAGTCTTTAACTTCTCATATGCTACTTTTGTAATTTCTTGAGGAATGAATATTTTTACCATCTTTTTTCTCCTTGTTTTTTTTAACCAAAAGGTCTCATATTAGCAAAATCTTGATCTTTTGATGTATTGATCTGTATTAACGCAGTTTTACCATCATCATTTTTATCTTTTGCATCAAGTATAGCTCTTGCAATATCATCTGGGTCATTAACAACAGTTGACCAAGCTCCCAGAGATTTAGCTATTTCTGCATAATCTCCGTCTAAATCACGTGCCTTATATTTTTCATGACTAACTTTCATATGATTAGTTTCTATTGCCATAGTCTCATTTCTGAGAACAATTGTCGTAATTGGTAATCCAGACCTGGCAGATGTTTCAAGATCTAATCCAGTCATACCAAACGCCGCATCACCCATGAAATTGACACAAAATTTATCAGGGGATGCCAACTTTGCTCCAATAGCAAGTCCCAATCCTGTACCCAACTGATGTGATTTCCCCCATCCAATATAAGATCTTGGTGTATCCGATTGATAAAAAGGCATCATTTGATATCTCGGGCTACCTGCGTCATGCGTTACAATTGCATCACTAGGATCAATATTTTTCATGAATTCCGAAATTACCCTGTATGGACTTATTGGAGTATTTTTTGAGTTTAAATGTTGGTCCCAATTATTTAAAAAATTATCTCGAATTCGTCTTATTTCTGAAGCTACATCATTTTGGATTACTTTATTGCCAAGATAATCTTTACAAGAGTCGATTAATTGTTGAATTACGAGCTTAGTATCGCCTAACAAAGGAAAGTCAATATTATAATTTTTATATAAATCGATGGGATCGTTTGTATTATGAATTATTATCTTTCCTGGTGGTATAGTTGTGACCATTGGATGCCTTGTTAAGCTTGTACCAAGTGCAATTACTACGTCAGCATTTTTTATAAAATGAACCACAGGATCGCTCATAACACCGGATCCACTTCCAAGTGCCAATGGATTATGACGCTCTGAAATAGCGCTTTTCCCTTCCATAGTTGTCATTACCGGAATTTGCAATAATGATGCTAGCTCTTCAAGTTCCTTTGAAGCTTCGGAGTAAAGTACACCTGCACCAGCAATAATAATTGGGTTTTTTGCGTCTAAAATTATTTTTGAAACTACACTTATGTCTGCATCGTTTGCTTTTGATCGCACAAAATCTACAGATTTGTATTGTTCAACTAAGCTTTCTTCAATTTCTTTATTCAGAATGTCCTCAGGTATTTCAACCATTGCTGGACCTGGTCTTCCTATTCTAGTACTTGATATTGCCCGTCGGATAACATCAATAGTTTTTTCTGGTGTTGTTATCTGTTCAATATATTTTGTTATACTCTCATAAGATTTTAGACTTGAATATAAAGGGAAAACTCTATCTCTGCTTAAGGGATGTCCCAGCGGCAATATCAACATAGGAGTGGAATCACTAAATGCAGTTGCAACACCAGGGTATGCATTCTCGGCACCGGGACCATATTGCATTGCAAATACTGATAGTTTTTTTCCATTTGTTATCCGGCTATATCCATCGGATATACCAAGTCCAACTCTCTCTTGACGGCAAATTATTGGACGAATATCTGCTTGAGCAGCTGCTTCTATTACTGGTGTTGTAGGAAAACAACTAAGATAATCAATTCCTTCTTTTTTTAGTACCTGAATTATTGCATCAACAACTCTCATGGATAGCCCTAACCTATTTGATTATGAGTTTCTATTGATTTCTAATCTCCTGTCAACCTCAGTAATTATCGGGTCAATAATACTAGTATCTTTGTCCATTTGGGTAGCAATGAGTTTCATTAATTTATCAACTCTCTCAATATTCTTCGCACCAGAAAACAATGCTCTAGCAGCCGATGATGGCCTGATTAGGCTTTCTGCTGCTGCTGCATATTTTTCAAATGGGACTTGGTCTGTTTCAATTGCACCTAACTCTATTGCAATACTACTGACCCATTGATAAATCTTTTTTGAAAGATCAATGTCTGCATGCACCGCTTCCTTTATTGCAACGGCATTCTCAGGCTTTACACATCTATAGTTCCCAGCCAAAAGCATACTCCATTTAGCAAGAGGAACAAATATTGACTCATGAACCTTAAGCTTCACAGGTAATTCTATCGTTTCACCTTCGTGATTGTATTTGATATTTTCAATATCAGCCTGAAGGTTTCTTAAAATTTCTGTTTGTCCATCAGATGGAAACCGAGCAACCTTAAAATTAGTTGGAAGACCAACTTGTAGCACATTTATTTTTTCATCTGGTGGTCTAAATGCCTGTGGGTCTGGACTACATAAGGTCATAAAATTTGGATCAAAATATTGCCATACATCGGGTTTGGTATATGCACCATGTAATTTGCTGGTATCTAAATTTTCAATTCTTGCAATGTATGGTAATGGAGGCATATTCATTATGGACATGCAAGGTAATTTACTTTGCCCAATATCTTTTAATAATTTTGCTATTTCGTCAGATCCATATTGCGGTTCTTGCATAGCTAAAGCGATAAGATCATATTTTTTTAAATCTACATCATTAGGTCCAAGAGCAGACAAAATGCCATCACAATCTTTTGACCTCAATTCAACAATTGTATTCTTGTCACGGATTGGTAATCTTACAACTGCACCTTCTTGATTAATTAGTTCAACCTCTTCTGGAAGGCAGACTAAATCTACGTTGTGTCCTGCTAGTGCTAATTTAATTCCCAATAATGAGCCATATGATGCCCCTAATATTAAGATCTCATATTTTTTTGCCATAATTAATCCCCCCTAAATCTTGAATGTTTTGTTGAAATATTTCTTCGGAAGCATTAGATGCACTCCTTTATTGCCATTTACGACTTGAGTAATCCTCAAGTCCCCAACGTAGCTAAGTAAAGTATATGCATCCTCTCTCGATAAATCACCATATAAATTTAAAAATTTGATCATCTCTCGTGTGACTATTTTTACACATTCATCAAGATCTGGATCAAAAGCCATAGTGATTAAAAAATCTTGAGTTTCCGCAAAGGGCCACTCAAGCAACATATCGCTTCTATTTTTTAGAACAAACTCACCCCGCATGTCCATTTCAACAGCAGCTGTACAAATTTCTCCATCACCTTGAGTGCCGTGCCCATCCCCGACCGAAAATAATGCCCCATCATTAAAAATAGGTAGATATAATGTCGATCCAGGTTTTAATTCTTTATTATCCATATTCCCACCATTCTTTCGTGGCGGTACCGTTGGTAATTTTCCCCACTCAACTGGTGGTGCAGTTGTGATAACCCCAAAGAATGGATCAAGATCGATATTCATTCCCCAGGGGGTTTTTGCAATTTTATTTTTTTTATCTATTTCTAGATATGTGACATGTTTGTTTTTGAAATCGTCCGGTAAGGCGCCCTTTAAAGGAGCAATACCTGTATATGCCCAGTCCGAGTCTAGGTCCACAGAGCTAATTTCAACTTGTAAAACTTCTCCTTTTTTTGATCCATTTATTTCAATTGGACCAGTACATATATGTCCACCTTGCATGGTTCCACGAAATGTTTTCTTGTGAATTTCTAACAAAGACTCTCTGACTTTATATGGACAATTTACAGCAACTTCTGGTGGGCCTGAAACAGTGGTGATCTCAATATGATCACCACTATTTATTGTTAATACAGGTTCTATATCAGAAGAAAGTATACCCCAATGAACTGTATCATATTTTGCTTCAAGATAATGCTTCATTAGGGTACTCAATTTTATTTTATCTTTTTACGCCAGCTAACTGATCTGTCACAGCGCATACTGATGCAGTATCCTCAAGAGCTCGACCTTGAGCGATTGCAGCTCTGTGAATATCACCTGCAACCGAGAGTAAAGGTGTGGGACAACCCATCTGGTCAGCATAATCTAAAATTACAGAAATATCTTTTTTTGTAATGTAGTGATTAGCAGATACATTTTCATCATACTTATTGTCGACCATCATCTGCCCTCTAACCTCAAACATTCTGGATGATCCGGCACTTGATTTAATGACATCGTATACAAGCTGGGGATCAATTCCTGCTTTAATACCGTAGGTGATTGCTTCAGCTGATGATACATTGTGAATTACAACTAATAAATTAGCTATATATTTCATTTTAGACCCAGTACCAAACTCACCTAGGAAATGAACCTCCCTACCCATTTTTTCAAATGCAGGCTTTATTTTATCAAAAGAGGCTTGGTCTCCACTTCCAAAAATGACAAGATCTCCTGCCCATGCTTGGTGACCGGTTCCACTTACAGGGCAATCAAGCAGGGTTATACCTTTTTCAGCAAGGATATCTCTTGCCTTTAACTTATCTGATATTTTTAGTGTGCAAGTATCTGCAACGATCACTTCTTTTCCAGATTTTGATATTTCATCTGCAACCGCCATTAATGCGTCTGGATGTGGAAGCGATGTGATAACTCTATCAACTTGATTGACTACATCTGTTGGTGATGAAGCTCGAACAACTCTTGCATTTCCCTGAGCTTCAAATCTTTCCTCGTTTACATCAAAGCCAATAATCTCATAGCCAGCTGCTGTAAGATTTTTCGTATAAGCTGACCCCATTATTCCAAGACCAATTATTCCAATTTTTTCTGACATTTTAACCCCTTTACTTGATTTTTTTATTTCATTAACAATTTAAATCTGTTTTAATATAGCAACTTATTTTTGATGATAGTAAACAAATTTAATTTTTGATACGTTATTTTACATAATTTATCAATTGGACAAAAAACGGGGAAAAAAATGAACTCAGGAAAAATTGACGCAAGAGATATAGACTATCCATATAAAGAATTACCGGTAATGGATTTAGCACCAATCATGAATGGTGATCGTGAGGCAATTAAAGAACTTGCTGGTAAGTGGAGAGAAGCGGCTCAAACACTTGGATTTATGTGCCTTACAAATCACGGGATTCCCCAGGAAAAAATTGAAAAAATGGAAGAACAAATAATAAAATTCCATGATAAAGATGTTGATTTCAAAATGGACATCAAAGTTAATGAAAATCAGCGTGGTTATATACCATCAAAGGCGACCATACTAACTCATTCCAAATATGAAGAGCATACAAAAACAGACTCTGTTGAATGCTTAGTTTTAGCAACTGAATATCCAGATGACCATCCTAATGTAAAAGCAGGTAAACAATTTTATGGTAAAAACCAATGGCCAGAAATGGATAATTTTAAAGAAGACATAATGGATTACTGGGATGGTATTATTAATATGTGCAAGAAACTACTTCCTGTATGGGCCGAAGCTTTGGGTGTTGAAGATAACTTTTTTGAACCACATTTTGAAGAACTATACAGTTACTTCCGTCTTGCAAAGTATCCAAAAGTAGAATTTGTTGAGGAAAAAGAATTTGGTCTTGGCGCTCACGCTGATACAGGATTTATGACAATATTACCACTAGCTAAAGAACCTGGTCTACAAGTAATGGATACTGATGGTTCATGGTTCTGGCCAATTATACCAGATGGAGCACTTATTTTGAATCTCGGACAATTCTTAGAACGTTGGACTAACGAAAGATTTAGAGCAACACCTCATAGGGTCTTGCCTCCAAGAAATAATGATCGCTATTCTCTTGCATGTTTTGTTAATACAAGCCTTGAAACAGTTGCAAAACAAATACCTTCATGCGTAAGTTCAGAAAATCCTATGAAGTACCCTGAGGAGAGCTATTGGGATTTCTATAAATGGTATATTCAACAGACATATACTCACTACGGTAAGGTAGAAGAGAAAAAAGCATAGATAATAAGATAATTTTAACTAGATTATTCCTGACTTTTTAAGAGAATCAATCTTTTCGTCGGAATAATTTAGATACTCCTTTAGCAACTCCGCGGTGTGTTCTCCATGTTGTGGCGGTGGATAACGATAAGTAATACTGCCCTCTTTCATCTTAATTGGATTTGCAATTAACTTATAGGGACTCTTCTCCTCATCTGTGCCTTCCATCTTTAAGACCATCTCTCTTGAGATGACTTGTGGATCTGAGAAGACCTCTTCGAGCGTATTGATTGCACAACACCCAATATTTTTGGCTTCTAATTTTTCTAACCACCATTTTGTTTCGTGCATTTTTGTGATTTGATTTAATTTATTTGTAACTTCTTCTCTATTCTTAACCCTTTGAACAGCTTCAGCAAATTTCTTGTCTTCCAATAAGTACTCGCATGATGCAACTTCACAAAATCTCTCAAATGTTGCATCATTTCCCACAGATAATACGAAATAACCATCTTTGGATGGCATTACTTGATATGGTAAGATGTTAGGATGCTGATTTCCTAATCTTTCTGGATTCTTACCAGTCGCTAAATAATTCATACCTTGATTGGCAAGCCAAGCAACATGTGCATCCAGCATAGAAATGTCCAAGTGTTGTCCCTCATTAGTTTTATCACGATGCCTTAAAGCAGCTAAAACCGAAACCGTAGCGTACATACCGGCCATCAGATCTGCAATTGAAACTCCTACTTTCATAGGTTCACCTTCTGGGTCACCTGTTAAACTCATTACACCACCCATAGCCTGAACAAGTGCGTCGTAAGCTGGTCTATTTGCATATGGACCTGTTTGTCCAAATCCTGTTATTGAACAGTAAATCAAACTGGGAAATTCGTCTTTAAGTGACTCATAATCCAGATTATACTTCTTAAGAGTACCTACTTTGAAATTTTCTACCAATATATCTGATTTTGATATTAACTCCTTTGCAATCGCCTGACCCTCCGAAGAACTTAAATCAAGAGTAAGGGACCTTTTGTTTCTATTGGTTCCTGAAAAATATGCGCTTTGATTTGTATCATGGCCGTTTTGATCTTTCATAAAAGGCGGTGCAAATTTTCGTGTATCATCTCCATTTTCTACTCTCTCAATTTTAATGATATCAGCACCAAGATCACCTAAAATTTGAGTACAATGTGGTCCAGCCAATACGCGCGTTAAATCAAAAATCTTGATATCTTTTAATGGTCCC
Source organism: uncultured Alphaproteobacteria bacterium (assembly GCA_938074435.1). GTDB lineage: Bacteria > Pseudomonadota > Alphaproteobacteria > Rhizobiales > TMED25 > TMED25. The sequence goes on along the minus strand of CALJEH010000097.1, from coordinate 3,266 downwards.
ATTTGATGTCTTGCCTTAAAAAATTCTTAAAAAGTTTATAAATTCAAATATAATCAAAAAAAATAGTATATAAAATAGAAAGAAGAAATAAAAAAATAGGATTACAATGAGTTTACTAACAGATCGCTTAAAGTATGAAGCTATAATTGATAGACCAAAAATGAAAGGTCCGAATGACTCAAAGATTATAGTTTGGACAACTGTCAATGTAGAATTATGGAATATCATAAGACCTATGCCAAGAAATGCATTACCACCACCGATGGGTAATCAACTAATGCCAAATATTCCAAATTGGTCATGGCATGAATACGGTAATAGAGTGGGTTTTTGGAGACATTTAAACGCACTTAAATCGCGTGGAATACGTGCAACGCTCGCAATAAATGGTCACGTTTGTTCTAAATATCCGAGGCTCGCAGAAGCAGCGTTAGAAGCTGGTTGGGAGTTCATGGGTCATGGATATGAGCAGCAACCACAGCATTCACTCGATAATGAAGATGAAGCTATTGCTGCTGCTGTTGAAGAGATAAAAAACTTCACTGGAAAACAACCTATAGGGTGGGAAAGTCCCGGCTTAACAGAAACTGAGGACACACTTGATTTGCTCAAGAAAAATGGGATTGAGTATGTATGTAACTGGCCAATGGATGATCTGCCAACAACATTAGAAACAAAATATGGTCCAATGCTTACACTCCCATACCCATTGGAAACAAATGATATTGTTATTCATATTATTCAACATCAACCAGCTCATGTTTTCTATCAACAATGTAAAGAAACTTTTGATCGATTATATATGGAAAGTCAAGATAATATCAAAATCATGGCTATTAGTATGCACCCTTATCTTACTGGTACTCCTCACAGGATTGGTCATGTTGAAAAATTATTTGACTACATCAATCAACACGAAGGTGTTGTGCATATGACCGGTGAAGAAATATATCATTGGTATAAATCAGAAATGGAGTGAAATAGGTCATAATTAGATGAATAGCTCAAGCTCATTCAAAGATAAGATTGTTTTGATTACAGGTGCTGCAAGAGGTATTGGGAGAGCAACTGCCATTGAATTTGCAAAGCAAGACGCAAAAGTTATTGCTGTAAGTAGAACTGAAAATGATCTAATTGATCTGCAAAAAGAATACCCAAAAAATGTCGAGATTTGGCCGTTTGATATAACAGGTGATGCCTTCTTTAAAGAAATGTCCGCTCTAAGAAAACTTGATATTTGTATCAACAATGCTGGAATAAATAGACCAAAACTCATTGAAGATGTTGATGATGAAACTCTTGATTTAATGCTTAATTTGAATGTGAGAGCTACTTTTAGAACTTCTAAATATGCAGTAAAAATTATGAAAAACAATAATCAAGGAGTAATAATAAACGTGACGTCACAGATGGGGCACATTGGTTCACCTACAAGAACTGTCTATTGCTTGACAAAACACGCGGTTGAAGGGTTAACAAAAGCCTTAGCTGTTGAAGTAGCACCATCAAATATTAGGGTGTGTTCAATTGCACCAACTTTCGCGGATACTCCCATGACAAAACCAATGTTCGAAGATGAAAAGTTTAAAAATTTTGTCTATGGTATGATACCAATGAAAAAGTTAGTTGATGTTCAAGATATTGTCGATGGAATATTGTATTTATGTTCACCACAAGCTAAGATGATAACTGGAACAAGTTTGTTAATTGATGGTGGTTGGACAGCCCACTAATAAAGGAGAAGAGAAATGGATATAAAGGTTAATCTTGATGCCATCAAAAAGGCATCCGAAGAATTATCAAATTGGGGAAGATGGGGTAAAGACGATCAAATTGGTACCTTGAATCTAGTCACTCCAGAACATATTATCGAAGCATCAAAATTAATAAAAAAGGGCAAGGTATTTTCATTGGGAATACCACTCGATAGAGAGGGACCACAGAATGGTCTTTTTGGCGGCAGATTTAATCCCATACATCAGATGTTAGCAACAGGGACGGACGCAGTATGTGGAAGGCAAGACTGGAACAAAATTAGATATGCTGACGATACATTAAATTTATGTGTTCAAGGCGCTACACATTGGGATGCTCTTGGGCATATCTTTTACGAAGACAGAGCTTACAACGGCCATGATCCTAAACAGATTGATGTTACTGGTCTAAATGTACTAGGTATTGAAAACTCGAAAGATAAGATGAATGGTAGAGGTGTTCTGCTTGATATAGCAAGATTTAGAGGAGTTGATTGGCTGGAAGATGGAGAAGGAATATCTAACGAAGAATTAGATGCATGCGCAAAACATCAGGGAGTTGAAATTAAAAAAGCTGATTTTGTCATTATAAGAACAGGACAAATGGAAAGATGTCTGAATGAGAATGCATGGGGTGGATATGCTGGAGGAGATGCACCGGGTGTGAAATTTGAAAATTGTTATTGGTGTCATGAAAAAGAAATTGCTGCAATATGCTCAGATACGTGGGGAGTTGAAGTAAGGCCAAATGAGACCTCTGAGGCCAATCAGCCATGGCACTGGGTTGTTATACCGGCAATGGGACTATGCATGGGAGAAATATTTTACCTCAAAGAACTTGCAGAAGATTGTGAGAAAGATGGTGTGTATGAATTCTTCTTTTGTGGACCTCCATTAATTATAACTGGTGGAACAGGTTCACCAATTAACCCTCAAGTATTCAAGTAATTAGGTCAAAAAATTGATAAAATATATAAAAAAAAGACCTGAAAATTCTGATGCAAAAGAAGATAGTCTTGCCATTGAGGAAACTGTTCGATCAATCCTCAATGATATAAGGAAGAATGGGCATAAGGCTGTACAAGAATATTCAAAAAAATTTGATAACTGGGATCCTGCTGATTTTCAGCTAACACAAGATCAAATAAAAGAAGCAATATCTAAATTAAGTAAAACTGAAATTGAAGATATTAAGTTTGCTCAAAATCAAATTAGAAATTTTGCTCAGAAACAACTTGAGACAATGAATGAGCTTGAGGTTGAAACATTGCCAGGTGTTTTTCTTGGACATAAACATATACCAATTGAAAATGTTGGCTGTTATGTCCCAGGTGGGAGATATCCTATGGTTGCGTCAGCACATATGAGTGTCCTAACCTCAAAGGTTGCGGGAGTAAAAAGGGTAATTGCATGCGCACCACCTTATAATGGTGGAGCCCATCCTGCTACGATATCTGCTATGCATTTTGCAGGAGCGGATGAAATTTATCTCATTGGTGGTGTTCAAGCTAT
>CALJEH010000096.1 GCA_938074435.1 uncultured Alphaproteobacteria bacterium | reverse complement strand
AACCGGACCAATTTTTATCTCAACAGTTGCTTCAAATTCATCTGCAGAGGTTTGCTCCACAGTTTGTGCACCAGGAATGGTCTCTTTAAGTACATCCGCACTATTCAGGGCTTCCCACACTTGCAATCGTGGTGCCTGAATTATATTTTCACCAGTAAGTTTCATTTAATCTCCAACCTTGTTACATTATTATTATTTGAATAAAAAACTCAAGAATTCTTTTTGTATAATTAAAAAAAATAATATAAAAAAACTAACTTTTATATAATATCAAGAATATACACATACTATAATAGTTTAATAAAAAAATGATTGATAGGTATTCTAGAAAAATTATGACAGACATATGGTCTGATCAGACAAAGTTCTCCATTTGGTTAGACATTGAAATAAGCGCACACGAAGCACTGGAGAAAAATGGACTGATTGAGAAAGGTTTAACAGATAAGATAATAGAAAAAACCCGGAATATTCAATTTGATACAACAAGAATATTAGAAATTGAAAAGAAAACCCAACATGATGTAATTGCATTTCTGACATTCATATCTGAAACAATAGGTGAAAAAAATGCTCGTTACTTACATCAAGGGATGACGTCCTCAGACTTACTCGATACATGCTTATGCATCCAACTTAAAAGGGCGTCGAAATTAATAATTGATAATTTAGATAATCTTCTGAATGAACTATCCATCAAAGCTCATGAACATAAATATCTACCAACAATCGGAAGAAGCCATGGTATACACGCAGAGCCTACAACAATAGGGTTAAAATTTGCTCAAGCATATGCTGAATTTTCAAGGGCAAAAGATAGAATGATAAGCGCAGAAAAAGAGATATCAGTTTGCGCAATATCAGGAGCTGTTGGTACATTCGCAAATATAGACCCATCAGTTGAGAACTATGTTGCAAAAAAACTTGGACTTTCAAGTGAAACAATTTCAACGCAAGTAATTCCAAGGGATAGATTTGCGTATTTCTTCTCTATTCTGGGAATCATTGCAGGCTCAATTGAGAGACTATCTACTGAAATAAGGCATTTACAACGAACAGAGGTTGATGAAATGTCAGAACAATTTCAGAAAGGGCAAAAAGGCTCATCTGCAATGCCACATAAAAGAAATCCTGTACTAACAGAGAACTTAACTGGTATATCGAGATTGATAAGAAGTAGTGTTATACCATCACTAGAAAATATTGCTCTATGGCATGAGCGTGATATTTCACATTCATCAGTAGAGCGAGTAATCGCACCTGACACAACGACCTTGATTGATTTTGCACTAGCCAGGCTAACAAATGTAATTAAAAATATTGGTGTAAATAAAAAGAATATCGAAGAAAACCTCAATAAGTTAAATGGATTAATTTATTCACAAAGAATATTGCTACTTTTAACTCAGAAAGGCCTAAGTAGAGAAGCTAGTTATGAGCTTGTTCAGAGGAATGCAGCTATTTCTTGGCAGAAACAAACTGATTTTCAAAAAATAATTGAGTCGGATCCTGAGATATCTAAGTTGCTAACAAATGAAGAAATTTCAGATATATTCTCTCTTGAATACCACCTAAAAAATGTCGATTACATTTTTGATAAAGTATTCGCAATCTAATAATCATTGGATATCAATAATGAAAAAAAACAAATTATACGAAGGTAAAGCAAAGATACTTTACAAAGGCCCAGAACCAGGGACGCTTATTCAACACTTTAAAGATAATGCTACAGCAAACAATAATGAAAAAATGGAAATTTTTGAGGGTAAAGGAGTAATTAACAATAGAATATCAGAACAATTATTTACATTATTATCTTCCATTGATATACCCCATCATTTTATCAAAAGGCTTAATATGCGTGAGCAGTTAATCCACGAAGTTGAAATAATACCTCTAGAAGTTGTAATAAGAAATATCGCAGCTGGATCTTTAACCAAAAGATTAGGAATAAAATCTGGTGAAAAGTTGAGTAGGACATTAATAGAATACTATTTTAAGGACGATATATTAAAAGACCCCCTAGTGAGTGAGGACCACATCTTAACTTTTGGGTGGGCAAATCAAAATGAACTAGATGAAATCTCTACTCTTGCATTAAGAATAAATGATTTTCTTGTTGGTTATTTTTCTGCACTCAAAATAGAATTAATAGACTTTAAGATCGAGTTTGGCAGGATGTATAAAAATGAAGAGATGTATATTGTTCTAGCAGATGAAATTAGTCCTGATTCTTGTAGACTATGGGACTCTGAAACAAAGAGAAAACTTGATAAGGATGTTTTTAGAGAAAATTCTGGATATCTTCTAGATGGCTACAATGAAGTAGCAAAAAGGATGGGGTTATTAACAGAAAATAAAGCTTCAAAAAACAGCAAACCAACATTAGTCAAGGGATAATAATGAAAGCTAGGGTATTTATAAGACTAAAGAGTGAGGTACTTGATCCACAGGGACAAGCAATAGAAAGCGCTCTAAAAAATCTAAACGAAAATAACATTAAAAATATCCGCCAAGGCAAGCTTATTGAAATGGATATTGAAGCAAAAAATGTCGAAGAAGCAAAGAAAAGTATTGAAAATATTACAGTAAAACTTCTAGCAAATACAGTGATTGAAGATTATAAAATAGAAATAGAGTAAAATGGAAATATCTATAATACGCTTCCCAGGCACGAATTGTGAAGTTGACACCTATAATGCTGTTAAGAAAGTGTTAGGTACAACCTCAACAATACTTTCATGTAAAGATACTGTCATTCCAAGATCTGACTTAATTATAATACCTGGTGGTTTTTCTTATGGAGATTATCTCAGATCTGGGGCTATTGCAGCAAGAGAGCCAATCATGAGTGATTTAATCAAAAAAGCTAAAAATGGTGTAAATATATTGGGAATATGCAATGGCTTTCAAATCCTAACTGAATGTAATCTACTTCCAGGTGCTCTATTGAAAAATAGTACCTTAAAATTTATTTCCAAAATTACAAATATCCAAATTACAAGAAATGATACATTTTTCTCAAAAGATTATGATAAAAATCAATCTGTAAAAATTCCTGTGGCACACCATGACGGAAACTATTTTGTAGATCAAGAGACACTCAGAGCGATTGAGGAGAACGATCAGGTTGCCATGAGGTATGCCGAGCCAATTAATGGTTCATTAAATAACATTGCAGGATTATACAATAATAGTTTTAATATTTTGGGTATGATGCCCCATCCCGAAAGAGCAATTGACAATCAAACAGGATCAAATGACGGCATTAAATTATTCCAATCAATGCTTAAAAGCATGAGTCTATAATGTCTGATAAAGATATTTATCAATCACACGGAATAAACGAAGACGAAAAGAAGTTACTTCTTGAGTCTTTAGGTAGAGAACCAACTGTTACCGAAATAGGAATTTTTTCCGTGATGTGGTCTGAACATTGTTCTTATAAATCATCAAGATATTGGCTTAAAGAATTACACACCACCGGTAAACAAGTTATTCAAGGACCAGGAGAGAATGCTGGTGTTATTGACATTGGAGACAATCAAGCAATCATTTTTAAGATGGAGAGTCACAATCACCCCTCATTTATTGAGCCTTACCAGGGTGCAGCAACAGGTGTTGGTGGTATTATGAGAGATGTTTTTACGATGGGAGCAAGACCTATCGCATTATTAAACTCTCTGCGTTTTGGAGAGATAAATCACCCAAAGACAAAGTATTTATTATCTGGTGTAGTTAGCGGTATTGGTGGTTATGGAAATTGTGTAGGAATACCAACTATATCTGGTGAAACAGGTTTTGATAGCTCATATAATGGGAATAATCTTGTAAATGCAATGTGTGTTGGATTAACCACCCATGATAAAATCTTTTATTCTAAGGCATCGGGAATTGGCAATCCTGTTGTATACGTTGGGGCTAGAACAGGACGTGATGGAATACACGGAGCCACAATGGCATCAGGTGAATTTGATGATGAATCAGAAAAAAATAGACCAACAGTGCAAGTGGGTGATCCATATGCAGAAAAGTTACTTTTAGAGGCATGCCTTGAATTAATGCAGGAAGATGCAATAGTTTCCATTCAGGATATGGGTGCTGCTGGTCTTACATCTTCTTCTGTTGAGATGGCCGATAAAGGGCAAGTTGGAATTGAATTAAATTTAGATAGAATACCAACAAGACAAAAAAATATGACTGCATATGAAATGATGCTTTCTGAGAGCCAAGAGAGAATGCTAATGGTATTAAGACCTGAAAAAACTCAGATAGCGAAAGAAGTTTTTTTGAAATGGGGAGTCGATTTTGAGATTGTTGGAAAAATTACAAACACAAATAATTTAGTTGTCAAACATAACAATAGGGTTGAGGCTAATATACCAATAACCTATTTAACTGATAGTGCACCAATATACAAAAGAGATATATCACCTCGAAAAAAAAAATCAAAACCTTCCGCAAGTATGAAACATGATATTAATATAAAAGATGCCACATTAAAGTTATTAAATTCACCAAATATATGTTCTAAAAAATGGATCTGGGAACAATATGACAGATCCATCATGGCAAATACATTGAATCCTGCTGGTGATGATGCTGGAATTGTCCGAATTGAGGGTACAAAAAAAGCAATCGCTATATCATCTGATGTTAATCCAAGATATTGTACCGCAGAAGCCAAGAAAGGAGCCATACAAGCTGTAGCTGAATGCTGGAGGAATATAATTTCTATGGGTGCAGAACCTCTTGCAATAACTAACTGTTTGAATTTTGGTAATCCAGAAAAGCCTGAAATTATGTATGATTTTGTTAAAACTATTCAAGGAATTACACAAGCATCAAAAGAACTGAATTTCCCAGTCGTTTCAGGAAATGTATCCCTATATAATGAGACCAACGGTATGGCCATAAATAATACACCAACTATTGGAGGTGTAGGTTTAATTAATGATATTACTTTTCTAGAAAAATTCGGATACGCCATGGATAATGACCAAGTTTACTTAATAGGAAACAAAGGTGAAAATTTAAATTGTTCTACTTTCGAGGAAATTATTTTAGGGACAATTACAGTAGACCCTCCGGATGTTGATCTTCAAATTGAAAAAATGAATGGCATAGCTATCAAAAAACTCATCAATAATCAGATTTTATCTAGTTGCCATGATATTTCAGATGGTGGCTTAATGATTTCGCTTTGTGAATTATTAATTAAATCAAATATTGGTGCTAACATAAAAATTACAAATAATAGTAAAATCTTGGAACAATTATTTGCAGAGGAACAATCAAGATATATTATTTCTGTTCCATCAAACAAACAAGATAAGATGTTTGAAATACTGGATAATGCATCAATTCAATATCAGTCCCTTGGAAATATTACAGGGAATCAATTGAAAGTGAATGATAAAATAGTTATATCTTTAAGTGAATTAATTGAAGCATTTGAAAATTTAATTCCAGAGTTAATGGCAAGTTAAAGGTTACGTTATGAGTATGAAATTATCTGAACTTCAATCACTAGTTCAAAATGCTCTACCTGATGCAATAATAGAGATAAAAGATCTTGCTGGAGATGATAATCATTATTCTATAACTATCAAATCTGAACAATTTAGAAATAAATCGCGCCTTGAGCAACACCAAATCGTTTATAGTGCTTTGGAAGATAAGATGGGAACAATCTTACATGCACTTCAAATCAAAACCATTTCAATTTAGTGAGGACAAAATGGATCAAGATATTAACACATGGATTAGCAATAAGATAACTTCTTCTGACGTAGTTTTATTCATGAAAGGAACACCTGACATGCCACAATGTGGATTTTCAAACCAAGTAGTGCAAATACTAAACTATCTAGAAATTGAGTTTTCTTCTGTAAATGTTTTGGAAGATGAAAACATAAGAAACGGCATCAAAAATTTCACAAATTGGCCAACCATACCTCAGCTATATGTCAAGAACGAGTTCGTTGGAGGCGCAGATATTATTAGAGAGATGTTTGAAGAAAACGAACTAAAACAATTCTTTGCCGACAAAGGTATTCAGACAAACTAATTATCTTGAATAAAACTCGATTACCAAATTTGGTTCCATTTGGACCGGATACGGAACATCATCTAAGTTTGGTACCCTCTTAATAGCAATCTTGAAGCTATTTTGGTCAAAATCAATATATTCCGGTATATCTCTCTCTTGACTCTCCAAAGATTGAATTACCATTGGGATTGATCTTGATTTTTCTCTAACTTCAACGACATCACCAACTTTTAGTCTGTAGCTTCCAATATTTGTTTTCTTACCGTTAACGGTTATATGACCGTGATTAACAAATTGCCTGGCAGCAAATACAGTCGGTACTATTTTAGCTCTGTATACAACAGCGTCCAATCTGCGCTCAAGAAGACCAATAAGATTTTCTCCCGTATCCCCTTTTACTCGTGCAGCTTCCCTGTAACAAGCCTTGAATTGTTTCTCGGTTAAGTTACCGTAATAACCTTTTAATTTTTGCTTTGCTCTTAGTTGTAATCCGTAGTCAGATGGCTTACCCTGTCTTCTTTGACCATGCTCACCTGGCGCGTAGCTTCTTCTATTGACTGGGCTCTTTGGCCTGCCCCAAATATTCTCACCAAGTCTTCTATCAATTTTATACTTGGCATTTATTCTCTTTGTCATTCTAAATCCTCCATTTGGATCCGCCCTCCTAAGCAATAAATTGCTGACAGAATTTTGATTTATAAATCAATTCGCGGGTTAAAAATTATAGATATCACTACAATCAATGGACCATTGTGTCAACGATTAGTTGTATATGTTTACTTATTTAATAGTTGTTTGAATATTCCAAATAAAATTTTAATATCTTTTTGTGTTAAGTTTTGTCTCTGAAACATACTTCTAATATTATTCAACATTATATTCTTTTTTTCTGGAGCACTAAAAAACCCTTTATCAGTTAGAGCCTTTTCTAAAAATTCTAGAAAATGGATATATTCTTTTTTATTTGCATTTTTTGTCTTATCTACTGATAAACCTTCAAACCTTCCCTTATCACTATCAGTAACCCTTCCAAGTGCCTTAATGTTACCACTAGAGTAGTATTCATAAACAGTTACACACACTGCTTGAGCGAGATTTAAAGATGCAAATTCTGGATTAACCGGTGCCGTGATTATCTTATCTGCATAGGTTAATTCTTCATTTGATAAACCAGACTTTTCCCCTCCAAATAGTATGCCGACTCTCTTACCTTGTTCTATATTATCTCTTATATCAACAGCAGCCGATTTGGGACTAAGAACCTCTTTAATCAAATCTCTTCTTCTTGCAGTAGTTGCGTATACAATATCTAGGTCTGAAATTGAATCCTTAACTTCATCAAAGATCCCAGCATTATCTATAATTGCAGATGCACCAGAGGATGAACTATAGGTCTCAGAATTCAGCCAACCGCTTCTTGGATTTACTACTCTTAATTTATAAACCCCAAAATTTGCCATTACACGTGCAGTTGCACCAATATTATTCCCTAACTGTGGTTTGGATAATATTATTATCGGTGAATTATTTTGTTTCTCAACATTATTAGCGATTTTTTTGATCTTTTGAGGCATAACCCTATTAAATTCATTATTTGATATTGACCTAGAAACATCTATTGTTATAACAAATATAATGTAATTTATATATTTAAAAACGCTTATAATAAATAAGGTAACGAAATGATTGATCTAATTAAAATAGCAGAAACTGAAGCAGCCGGAGGAAATCTCCAAGAAATATTTGATGGCATATACGAGAAGGCAGATATAAAACCAAATGGATATCCAGACGCGATAGTCTGGAAAGGCGGCAACCATAATTCCGATGTTAATCCAATAGCCCACTCATTAACAGATGCCTTCGCATTATTGGGAACAGTTTCAGCAATTGATATTTTAGGCTTACCTTTTTACGCATTACCTATGTGGTCTCAAATTAGACATGATTTAAAACTAGAACCCCTAAGTTGGTTTGGAAATATGCCAATAACATCAGTAAAATGGTCAACAGCTGGGGATGCCTATGTTAGAGATACAGATGGTTCAAAAGTGGTCGTCATGGGAAAATCAGGTAATGCACCACTTAGAACACAAGCTGGCGTTTACTGTAATGTTAGACCATATGGCCCTATAACTGTTGTCAGATGTATGCCATGTTTACCATACTCACAAGATAAGAAAGTATTTAATGTCGATGAGAAAACAGGGATAATCCATTCCGAAATGAATACTCCCGGCATTCAAATGGCCCATGCTGCAAGGTTATTCCTAAAAATGGTAAATGATACTAAGAAACTTGGAAGAGTGGCCTTTAAACCCACACAAGCCATGGAGGATGGAATAAATGCAGGATTACTCACCTGGCTTCTTGAAGGTACTAAATTTAATGTTGGCAGAAAATGGGCGGTAAATGCCTACGATGAACACAAAGAAAATATCGATAAAATAATTGCATTACTTCCCAAAGATTTTAAGGCTGGCATGGATGAATGGTCTGGGCAAATTGAACAACATATTGCAGATACAAATTATGGCTTATTATTATGGGACTTAATCAATCATCAGGACTGTATTGTACTAGCTACCGATCTGGACGGTGATAGATTAACAGACTTACTGGCAGATGTTTCAGACCCACTCAGATATTTTGGTAGTAAAATACTTAAAAAGGTAAACTCGACAGCTCACATGGATTACTTATGGAATGAAATGGGCTACACTACCGGCAATGGTCGTGATATGACATCTGTTATGCACCGGATGGATGGTCCACCAATACATGAACAAACACTCGGCTCTGCTGATGCTATGTTACTGAGACTTCTTGATGGTGATGAAACAGTTGGCGGCACCAAAAAGCCATATGATCCAAGAATACATTTTGTTTTGATAAGAGATGCATATCTAGATGCAAATCCAGGTAACGATAAACTTAAAGGTTGGCTTAATGATGCCCTTAATAAGTTTGATAATATTTATACTGCAGATAGACCTGGGTTTATAGATGGATATAAAAAACTCAAAGATGTAATAACACCTTGGGCTTAAACTACACACTGAATAAAAAAGTTAAAATTTATAATTAATATGGCTGCAGAAAATGTTACTGCAGCCACTAAAGAATATAGAAATATATAAATAATTAATCTTCTAAAATTTTCTATAAGTATAAATTTATCTAAGTTAGAAATTTAGCTAAATATATATCTTGTCAGCCAAGCCGTAACATAGAATTGCCCAAAGAAGAGCTAAAACACCTGTTGAAATATATCCTTCCCTGCTAGCGCCATCAGTTAATCCAAGTTTATCAACTTCATAACCATAAAATGATGCTGCTGAGACTAAAGACATTCCAACGAACATAAAATTGAAGAAAGCCCAAGTTGCTTCAGTACCCCTAAATAATATATATATCTGCATCAAAACTGCTGCAGATATTATTGAACCCGCGAATCTACAAAAAAATGATGAGTCAATGCTAATATTATATTTTTCCAAGAATTTTTCGGTTCGAAAAAGACAATTAAATCCATAAAAAGAATTCATTGCTAAAACTATTAAAAAAATAATAAAATAAAAAGC
>CALJEH010000095.1 GCA_938074435.1 uncultured Alphaproteobacteria bacterium | reverse complement strand
CTCAGGGACAAAAGAAGAAGCTTGCCTTCATGAGGGTGCTTTTATCTAACAAACCCATTTGGTTGTTAGATGAACCACTATCTAATCTCGACATGGATTCAACAGAAACTATTAAAAAACTTATTTCGGATCGTATATCAGCAGATAATTTGGTTTTAGTTACCTCACATACAAAATCAATTTTTTCAAAAGAACAAATCATTACTCTTGGTAATTAAAAATATGAACCATATAGTCCCAATAATAAAAAGAGATCTCCATATTTATTTTAGAAATAAATCATCAATATTAACAGCCATTATTTTTTTTCTTGTTGTGACCTCCATACTTCCAATTGGGATAGGACCAGATATCAAAGTACTTGAATCAATATCCCCCGGGTTACTCTGGATTGCATTTTTTTTGTCAATTTTATTAAATATAAGTATTGTTTTTGAGAATGATTTTAAGGATGGTTCTCTGGATTTAATATTAATCGAGTCTGAATTACCCGAGTTAGCTATTATTAGTAAGATCATTAGCTTCTGGCTGATTGTAGTTCTACCTTTAGTAATTTTTTTACCACTTGGGGGAATTATTTTAAATCTACCAGTAGGTAATATTAAGCAAATAATTTTATTGATAATTATAAGCAGTCCCTTTATGATTTTGATTGCTTCTATGGGCGCTGCAATGGCATTGCGTGTTTCAAATCCTAGCTTACTAATAACAATATTGATAATACCATTTTATATTCCCATATTAATTTTTGGTACTTTACCTTTTATTGAAAATGATATTATGAATTTTAGTTTTTCTAGATCACTTATGCTTTTAACTTCAGCATCAATCTTCGCAATTGTATTTGTGCCATATTTATTGATATATGTACTAAAAGTTAATTCTGATTGAGGTTTAATTTGAAAGTTTTTAATCCAACTCGACTACTAAATCTAATCAATAAGTTTGTTTTGTACATATTTATTCTAGGTTGTCTTTTCCTTGCATTTGGTTTTTATTATGTTTTTTTTATATCACCAAATGATTACCAGCAGGGCATCATGGTAAAGATTATGTATATTCATGTTCCATCTGCTTGGTTGAGTATGGGAATATATACCTTAATTGCTATTACAAATTTATTATTTTTGATAAGAAAAATACCAACGGCTTCAATCATTGCAAAAGCATCTGCACCTTTAGGATTAATTTTTACACTTATTGTTCTTATATCTGGCATATTTTGGGGAAGGCCAATGTGGGGTGTATGGTGGGTTTGGGATGCACGTTTAACATCCATGTTGGTGCTATTGTTTATTTATCTTGGCTTGATATTGATTTACAGGATGGAAAATGGTGAAAATAAATACTCAAAAATTGCTGCGGTTTACTCAATACTAGGATTTATTAATATTCCAATAATTAAATTTTCAGTTGATTGGTGGAATACATTACATCAGCCAGCAAGTGTATTAAGATTCGATGGTCCCACAATACATACGAGTATGTTATATCCATTATTGATTGTTTTTCTTGGTTTTATATTCTTATTCTTATACTACTTATTGTTGTCTATAAAGATTGAACTGCTTGAAAACAAATTCAGACAATCCAAAGCAAATTAAGAGGTTAGATATAATTGATGGAAAATTACTATCTATATTTTATTTTATTTTCATACTGTACTGCAATTATTCTTATATCAATCTATCATATTCATTTGAATAAAAGACTCAAAAGGATTAGCTCAATGAATGAAAGTGGAAGGGAGAGGCGTGAAAAAAGGAAATAAAAAGAATTTCTTCTATTTAATCCCATTATTCTTATTTCTTATACTCATCTATTTTTTTTATGAGAGCTTACAGAGAGATAATAATAATCTTATCCAGAAGAATAGCTCAGTTTTTACAGGGAAAGCTTTCCCTAAAATTGAATATCAAGATGAAGAGGTAGATGGAACAATATATTCAGGTTTTGGTAATATTGATTTTGAAAAAAATGAAATTTCTTTAGTTAATATTTGGGCATCTTGGTGCACTCCTTGTAGAGCTGAACATGAGTACTTGATGGAACTAAGTGATTTATCTATTCCAATATATGGGATTAATTACAGAGATAAATATGAAAATGCTAATAGTTTTTTGAAAGAATTAGGAAATCCATATTCAGGCATAGGTTTTGATTTGGATGGAGTGTCTGCAGTGACATTGGGAATATTTGGCGTGCCAGAAACTATCATTGTTGGGAGAGACGGTAATATTGTAAAGAAGTACCTCGGACCTATCACTCCTATTCAAGCTGAAGAAATTAAATCCATGTGGATGGGTATTTAATAAATTAAGTGTAAGAGTAGAATTTATAGCTTATAATTAAAATGTTATATTAAATTAAAAAAGGGATAAGAGATATGATTTATGAAATAAGGGTATATCATTGTACACCAGGAAAATTACCAAAGGTCTTGGACAGATTTGAGAATGTTGTTTTCGGTTTTTGGGAAAAATATGGAATTAAATCAGTGGGTTTCTGGACCACTCTTATTGGGGAGTCGAATATGGATGTTACTTATTTGCTTGAATGGAACTCACTTGCTGAGCGTGAAGAAAAATGGAATGCATTCCAAGCAGACCCAGAATGGATTAAAGCGAGAGCAGCATCAGAACCTGATGGACCACTGGTATCTTCATATTCAAACCAGATTTTGCAACCTACAAAATTTTCGAAATTAAAATAATATAATTAAAAGGAGGAATAAATGTCAACAAAGTTGGACTCTAAAACGGCAGAACATTCTTCAGAAAGAAAAATTGCAGAACATAAAATCGTTCTAGAAAATGATGAGATTATTGTAACTCATTGGACTTTTAAACCAGGTGAACAAACAGGATGGCATTTGCATGAAATAGATTATATGCCAATTCAATTGTCAACAGGAAAATTAATGTTTGAATTTCCAGATGGCACAACAAAAGAAATAGATTATATTCCAAAAACCACTTCTCTTGTTAAGGCTCCATTAGAACATAATGCGATAAATACAAGCAATGAAGACGTTGTTGCTCTTGAAATAGAATTTAAGAAATAAAATTGTTACTATCAATATGTCTGAAGAAAATAAACTACATAGTAAAGTAGCAGTAATTACTGGTGCAGCTCAAGGGTTGGGGGAAGCAATAGCAAAGGAATTTGCCAGGCAGGCGGCCAAAGTTATTTTAGTAGATATAAATGAACAAGAAATCAAAAGGGTAAAATCTGAAATAGAGGATGAACAGTTGGTCACTGACATATGTATAACGGATGTTTGTAATTCAAAAGCTGTGAATCAAACATTCAAAGACATAATAAAAAAATATAAGAAGATAGATATTTTGGTCAACGGCGTAGGTGGATTCCATAAGTTTGATAAACTGACTGATATTGATGACGCAGAGTGGCATAAAGTAATTAATACTAATCTTAATTCTGCATTCTATTGTACAAGAGCTGTGATGGAATCAATGGAAAAAAATAAGTTTGGTAGGATAATTAACATCTCATCAGGAGCAGGCATAGCTCCAAACCCACACGCACCATCCTACATACCATATGGCGCTGCAAAAGCAGGTCTTTTAGGAATGACTAAACTACTAGCACGAGATGCAGGAGAATATGGAATAACAGTTAATGCTATAGCACCTGGTACGGCATTGACTCCGCGTGTAAGGAGAGTAAGAAATGAAGAAAGTATCAGAAATATTGCACAAATGAATCCGATGAGAAATTTAATTGAACCGATTGATTGTGCTAAAGCTGCACTTTTTCTTGCATCTGAAGATGCAAGGTATGTTACCGGTATTACTATGATGGTAAATGCTGGTAATCTAATTTTTTAATTTAAAGTTTGACCCAATCTTTGCTCTTAATTGATTTATCCATTGCTTCCAGTATTGCGACATTTTCAATCTTTTGATCATCAGTAAATCTATACTCAATTTTGCCTCTAATAGCTCTAGACCAATCTTCAAGATTTCTTTTAATTGTATCTGTTGCTGGGAATAGTTCTTTAACTGGATCATCTCCAATTAGACAATACGTTAGTTCATTTTCAGCTTTATACATAGGATGTTTTAAGTCCCTTACTTCAGCCCACATTTTATCACCAAATGCAGTTATTCGGCAGTAATATGGTGTTTTAGAAATAACAGATAATTGACCTGTAGCACCATTTTTAAATTTTAGCATTAACACAGATAAGTCGCCGGTTTCAAAATCTAAAACTTGACTGGATGATTGAGCGAATAAACCATCAACGCTTCCAAACATTGAAATAAATAGATCAGTCATATGAACCCCGGTTCCAGTCATGCCTCCAGCTGGAGCTTCTTGACTAGATCCTCGCCAATTGTTTGGTTCAAGTGCTGCAAGTATATCGTGGGACCAGTTTGCTTCAATATGCATTTTTTCTCCGAACTTTTTATCCTCTATCAGTGATTTAAGTCTTTCCATAGCTGGGTCAAATCTTCGCTCATGACCAATCCCTAGAACTAACCCAGCATTTTTTGATGCTTGAATAATTTTTTCTGCTGATTTTTTTGTTAAGGTTACTGGTTTTTCGCAGAATACTTGTTTATTGGAATGTATGGCTTGCAAGACTTGTTCTTCATGTTGTGTATTTGGAGTGCATATTATTATGGCATCGATAGAGTCATCCTTTAGCATATCTTGGTATGTATCAAAAAATATTATATTGTTTTCACTCAAAAAACTGCGATGTTTTTCTTTACTTCTTGAGGATGCTGCAACAACCCTTATATCATCACTATTCTCAAGGGTTTTAATGATAATCTTACCCCACCAACCTAAGCCTAAAAGACCTGCCTTTATCATTTTTCACCTACTAACTGAATATCATTATTGTTATTGAAACTGCTTAATATTATAATATCAACTATAATTTAGCAATTAAGTTGGAGATTAACATGAAAGCCTTAGTTCTTGAGTCAAGAGGTGCCCCTTTTGTTTATAAAGATGTTAGTGACCCAAAACCAAATGATAATGAAGCAGTTGCGAGAATTATTGCTTGTGGCTCAGGGTTGACAATTCAGCATGTAAGGGCTGGTAGAATTAAAGTGGATTATCCAAGAATAATTGGCCATGAGATTACTGCGGTCATTGAAGAAGTAGGAAAAAATGTGACAAATGTAAAAGTTGGTGATGCAGTTACGGCATACTTTTATTTAACATGTGGTCATTGTAAATGGTGTCAAAATAATAGAGAAACATTATGTGAAAATTTTGGAGGGTATGTTGGTAGGGAAGTAGATGGTGCATATGCAGAGTATATGAAGTTACCATCACAAAATTTTTTAAAAATACCTGATGGACTTGATTGGAAGAATAATCCAGCTGAGGTTGCTGTAATTTGCGATGCAATAGCAACACCATTTAAAGTTATAAGACACGCATCTGTAAAAACTCAAGATACTGTTGCAGTGATTGGAGCAGGAGGTGGACTTGGGATTCATATGGTAATGATGGCAAAATGGGCACATAGTAATGTTATTGCAGTCGATGTGGCAAGTGATAAATTTGATGCATGTAAAAAAGCAGGGGCTGACGTTTGTATAAACCCAAGGGAACATAATGATAATCAAGTCTTCTATGATTATACAAATGGAATGGGTGTAGATGTTGTTATTGACTTTGTATCAAGCACAGAGTCATTGAACCTAGGATTTTCTATTTTAGGCCGTGGTGGCAGATTAGTGACGCTAGGAGGAGGTGGCCCTCAGAATGTTGTTAATGCCTATGCTGGTGATCTTCTTAATAAAGAAGCAGTTGTCATGGGAAGTCGATATGCAACTAAACAAGAGGTGATAGACTCACTTGAATTAGTAGCAAGAGGTGATGTGTGGCCCCTAGTGACAGATATTAGAAATATGAAAGAAGCAGAGCAACTTCATAAACTTGTGGAAGATGCAAAAGTTACAGGTAGAGCTGCTTTACTAATTAAATAACAAAATGAACTATGAGGTTTTATGAATAAAATGAATGTGTATCTATCTGGAGAAATCCATACTGATTGGCGTGAACAGATAATTGCTTTAATAAAAAAAAGGGGTCTTAATGTAGAATTTTCTGGCCCAGTCACTATTCACGAAAATAGTGATGACTGCGGTGTTAATATTTTGGGACCAGAGCCTAATTCTTTTTGGCATGACCATAAGGGGGCTAAGATAAATGCAATCCGAACAAGAAATTTAATCCAAAAAGCAGACTTGGTTGTGGTGAGATTTGGTGAAAAATATAAGCAATGGAATGCTGCCTTTGATGCTGGTTATGCTTCCGGTCTAAACAAAGCATTGATAATAATGCATGATGAACAGCATGCACATGCCCTAAAAGAAGTGGATGCAGCAAGTTTAGCTGTCACATCAACACCTGAACAAGTGGTCAAGATTATAGATTATGTTATGAATGGTAGTTTGGAGAATTAGTTAAAAGTATATTTTATTAGAATTCTTTGTGATGTAAATTCGATGAATTTATGAAATAAAATACCTATAATAGCTAGTAAAAATAGACAAGCAAACATGCGTGGTATATTTAAACGGTATCCTGCTTCTAAAATTCTGAAAGCAAGACCCGACTCAGAGCCTCCGCTTCCAGCCGCAAATTCTGCCACTATAGCTCCAATTAGTGAGAGCCCTGCTGATACTTTTAGCCCTGCTATTATACTCGGTATTGAATTGGGGATTCTCAGATGAACTAAGGTTTTGAATTTAGAGGCTTTATATAATTTAAACAAATCAATTAAATCTGCATTAATAGAATTCAAACCAAAAATAGAATTTGTTAAAACAGGAAAAAATGCAACCAACCAAACGCATAGTAGTAATGCTACTTTTGTACTGTCCACGTAAATAACTATTAATGGTGCTATCGCAACTATAGGTGTAACTTGTAAAATAATTGCAAGCGGCAAGAGTGTACTTTGTATTATTTTCGAATAACTCATAACTAATGCAATGAATATTCCACCCGTTGAAGCTAGCAAGAAGCCAAAAAAAGCAACTTCAAGTGTATTAGTCATTGCAGGTAACAGAATAGGCCAATCATTGACTAGCGTTATTATAATGAATGAAGGTGAAGGAAGTATATATTGAGGCACTTGATAATATCTAATACAAATTTCCCAAAAAACTATCAATGATAAAATCACAATTATTGAAGAAAATTTTAATATTGCTACAGTAAGTATATTTGGATTTTTCATAAATATGTATGTATGGGTAATGAGTTCTTAATTTTTGATAAATTCTTGTGTAAATATGTCGTCAATATTTTCAAGCTCTTTAACTACATCATATTCTAACATGTTTTTGTAAAATGCTTGGACTCGGTTTGGTGAAAAATAACCTATTCCATTTTCTAGTGTGTCATCTGACTCGACTATCCCATATTCTTTGAGTTTGCTTATGGAATAATTAATTTTTCCATCAGTCATATCAGGGTTCTCTATTTTGATTAGTTCATTTGCTTTTGTAGAATCGCCATAGAGGTATTTTTCCCAACCAATCTTTGATGCATCAATAAAACATTGAATATCCTTTGGTCTATTTGTGATGGTTTCATCCAGAACTTCTATGGTTGTTGCGTATGTATTAAAACCATGATCAGCTAATAAGAATATATTTGGTTCAACTCCTAATTCTTTCTCTATAACGTAAGGTTCAGATGTCAGGTATCCCTGTTGAGCGGAATTAATGTTTGCAAGGAATGGACTTGGATTAAAAAGGTATGGTCTTCTTTTAGATGATTGAAAGCCATATTCCTCTTCCATCCACTTGTAGAATGTTACTAGACCCAAATCGCTAATAAATATTGGGTCTGCATTCTTAATACTTGCCCAATTTTTTAAGTCACCATCAGGATGAGAAATAATTATTTGAGGATCTTTTTGGAAAAAAGATGCTACCATTTTGATTGGTATATTTTCAGAGCGTGCATTTATTAACTGTATAAGATTACCACCCATATAAAGGTCAATTTTTTTTGTTATTAATTTTGCTCTATTGTTGCTATTGGGACCTCCTTGAACGATTTCAAGATCTAAGCCACAATTTGAATATTCATCATCGGCTAATGCTTGGTAGAATCCTCCATGCTCAGGTTGAGCAACCCAATTTGTAGCAAATATCATCTTATTATTTGCATATGCACTCTCAATAAGGAATATTAAGGATAAAGTAATTAATGTTTTCATTGTATATTTCATATTGTTTTGTAATCTGTTAAGGTTTATTCATTAATATAACATAATAATTTTTTTCCAATTAACAATTAGAGATTAATTTTTAAATAACAGATCATTAAGAATAAATAAATTACCACAGAATATTTTACGTTTAATGTATTTATATTTGCCAATCGCTGAAGTTTCCGTAAATCTGTTCGTGATATTTGGAATGGGTGGCGTGGTAGGTATTTTATCAGGGATGTTTGGCGTTGGTGGTGGGTTTTTGATGACCCCCCTTTTAATATTTTATGGTATTCCACCAATTGTTGCTGTCGCAACTGAAGCCAATCAAATTGTTGCATCCTCAATTTCTGGTGCTTTCGCCCATTGGAGAAGAAAAGCAGTTGACTTCAAAATGGGAACTATTCTCCTTTTAGGAGGTGTTATTGGTTCTTTCATTGGGATTAAGATATTTGTTTTTTTAAAAAATCTTGGACAAATTGATTTAATTATTTCTCTATCATATGTAATTTTATTAGGTGCAATCGGAACACTTATATTCATTGAGGGGATGAGGTCAATGATTGCTCATCGAAATGAAACAGTAGTTCAAGTAAAAAAACGAAAAGATAGAACATGGGTTCACAGTCTTCCTATGAGAGTTAGGTTCAAAAAGTCTGGTTTATATATAAGTATAATTCCTCCTATTGTAATTGGTCTTGCTGTTGGTATTATGGCATCAATTATGGGTGTTGGTGGTGGATTTATTATGGTTCCGGCAATGATCTATTTATTACGTATGCCAACTAATGTTGTTATTGGAACATCCCTGTATCAAATCATATTTGTAACAAGTTTAGTTACAGTTCTCCATGCATATGAGAATCAGACAGTTGATGTGATGTTAGCTATGATTCTAATGAGTGGTGGGGTTGTGGGGGCGCAAATTGGTGCAGCTTTAGGTCATAAATTAAAAGCTGAGCAACTTAGATTTCTGTTGGGGATATTAATATTAGCTGTTTGTGCAAAAATGTTAATTGAATTAGCTGTTGAACCAAAAGATATGTATGTGATTACAGATGCCATTTTGTAAATTCAAATTTTCCTTGATGGCTCTTATGATCTTATTTGGATTAAATCAATTATCTCATGCTGCTCTTTCTGAAAATGATTTGGTAACACAAATTGACGATCCACATATACAAATAGGATCAAATTTCTTCGGCGAAGAATTACTAGTTTTTGGTGCTATGAGTGGACAAGATTTATCAAAATCTGACATCATAATTAAAGTTGAAGGAATATCAAAGTCCTTATCAGTTAGAGAAAAAATAAATAAATATGGGATCTGGATTAATGATACAGAAATGTTAATTGGTGATATCCCAAGCTTCTATGCGATTTATAGTAATAGGAATATTAAACGAATTACATCCGAAAGTTTATTAAAAGAGCAGCTTATTGGGATATCAAATCTTAATTTTAAGAGTGATTTTGATTCAGAGAAATCAAAAATTATTGATCAAGCAATTATAAAAAAAAATAAAGAAAAAGGGATATTTATAGAAAAATTTACAGGTATCAGAATTATTGGAGATAGACTATTTCGTTCTTCAATTGAATTACCACAGGATATCAAGGAAGGAACTTATGAAGTCTCTATATATTTCTTTGAAGATCAACAATTAGTTGACAAGGATACATCAAATGTCTTTGTAAACAAAACACAATCTGGCAAGTTTATTTATAATCAAGCTAATGAAAATCCATTATTATATGGAGTATTTTCTGTGCTTATAGCATGGGCAGCAGGTCTATTAGTTGCTGGAATTTCAAGGGTTAGATAGACAATGATTCTAATCTATTTTTGTACCAATTATTTCAGTTAGAGAGCGAATACCAAGTCTTTTTATTTCATTTTGTAGTTCTCTCTTAATGTTGTTAATTAGAGCAGGTCCTTCATAAATCATTGCTGTGTAAAGCTGAATTAGAGACGCACCATACATCATCTTTTCAATGATATCCTGACCTGTAAAAATACCACCCACTCCTATTATTGGTAACTCCCCATTACTTAATTTGTATACATCTTTTATCATCATATTAGATTTCTTCCTAAGTGGTTTTCCTGATAAACCTCCTTCTTCTGAAGAATGTTTTATACTTTTTAGTGTGTCCCTTGAAATTGTTGTATTTGATATGATCAATCCATCAATGCCATACTCTATACAGCTAGATACAATTTTTTTGAGATCATTCTTTGATAATTCTGGAGCAAGTTTTATCAAGATGGGTGTATTGAGTCCATTTTTCTTCATCTCAGAGATTGTTTTTAGAAGTAAATTAAAATTTTCACCTTTCTGTAAATCTCTTAACCCAACTGTGTTGGGAGATGAAATATTTATAGTCAAATAATCTGCAATTTTTGCAAACTTATTTATACCTAGAAAATAGTCATTAATTTTATCTTGAGAGTCTCTATTTGCACCAATATTGATACCAATAATGCCCTTCTTCTGAAGAATATTTAGCCTCCTAAAAATTACTTCCATACCATCATTATTAAAGCCAAGCCGGTTTATAATTGCGTTGTCTTCTTCTAGTCTAAAGACTCTTGGTTTAGGATTTCCCTTTTGAGGCTTTGGGGTAATAGTCCCCACTTCGGTGAAGCCAAAACCTGAAGATAGAATTTCATTGGGCACTTCACCATTTTTATCAAAACCGGCTGCAAGTCCAATTGGATTTTTGAATTCTCTATTAAAAATTGTTTGTGAGAAATTTTTGCTATCTTCTATCGGTGGTTGTCTTATACCTAATTTTATTGATGATATAGCGAGCTGGTGAGCCTTTTCTGGTTCGATGAGAAAAGCTAATTTTCTAAATTTTTTGTAATAACTCATGAATTATTTATAAATTTACCTGTAAGTGCATTTTCAATCAAATCTTGTGTATTTTCGATACCATATAATAAAACAAAAGATCCAAATCTAGGTCCATCCTTCTGACCCAATAAAACTTCGTATATTGCACTAAACCAGTTTCGTAAAGGTTCAAAATCGTGTTCTTTCCCGATTCTATAAATCTCAGTTTGTATGTTTTCAGGATCGAGCTCACCATTAAAGTTATCTAAAACCTCTTTTAATTCCATCAGAGCTAACTTCTCTTTGTCACTTGGAGTCCTATAGGTTTTATTAGGTTTAACAAAATCATTAAAGTAATTGATAGCAAAACCAATCATATTATCTACCAAAATCTCATTACCTAATAACAAGTCTGCGTCATAATAATTTTTCAAAAATCCCCACAGTATCTCCTTATTTATAGAATTTGATGCGCTTACCAGGTTCAGTAATAAGGAAAATTGAATATCTATTGAATTATTTGGAGGGTTGCCGCTGTGTATGTGCCAGACTGGATTCTCATAATTTATCACCTTCTCTTCTTTTAGTGTATTGGTGTAGTTTTTGAGATGAGAGTTATATTCATCCATATTTTTTGGGATAACATCAAAATATAATCTTTTAGCTTTTCTTGGCGATTGATACATAAAAAGTGATAAGCTATCTTGTGATCCATACTTCAACCATTCATCAATTGATAGCCCATTCCCACGAGATTTTGATATCTTTTCACCATTTTCATCCAGAAATAATTCATAATTGAAACCTTCGGGTGGCTCTCCTCCAATAGCTCTGCAAATTTGGCTACTGAGTTTAACTGAGTCAATAAGGTCTTTTCCTGACATTTCATAATTAATTGATAGTGCTTTCCATCTCATGGCCCAGTCAGCTCTCCATTGCAGCTTAACGTTCCCATTTAGTATATCTGTTTCAGTCTCTTTGCCTGTTATTGGGTTTGTATAACTAATTGTGTAATCAATTGGATTGATTTCGTTTATCTTAACCTGAAACACTTGTCTAGTTTCTTTACATATAGGAAGAAAAGGGCTGTAATTTGCCTTTCTCTCTTCCCCAAGTATCGGCTTTACAATATTAAGTATCTTTTCATGGTTTAGTAGAATCTCAATGAGGACTTTATTAAACTTTCCCTCTTTATAATAGTCAGTTGAACTAATGAATTCATATTCAAATGAAAAATCATCTAAGAATTTTTTTAACCTATTATTATTATGTTCTCCAAAACTAGTACAAAGTCCAAAAGGATCTGGAACCTCAGTAAGAGGTTTACCAATATGTTTTGATGTGGAATCTTGATTTGGTATGTTATCTGGAACTTTCCTGAGTGCATCCATATCGTCGGAGAAGCATATAAGTCTTGATTTTACTTTGTTGTTTGTAAGTACCTTAAACGCATTCTGAACCATCAATGTCCTAGCTACTTCGCCAAAAGTTCCAATGTGTGGCAATCCAGATGGACCATACCCTGTCTCAAAAATAACTGTATCAGTTTTTATATCTTTTATTTTTTCGATTACTTTTTGTGCCTCAAAAAACGGCCACGCTTTTATATCGCTAAAGTCTACCATTAATATTTGACACTAAAAAAAAATTTAATCATGAAAATGTTTTGACAACTTTAGTCCTTGAGACTGATAAGTTGAACCAATATCCGTACCATACAACTTTGATGGAGGTTCTGCAAGTTTCTCATATTTTAATCTTGCAATTATTTGATTATCTTCAATATAAAATGGGACATCGAGACTTCTAACTTCCAAAACGCCTTTACTTCCTTTACTTAAATCTTCAGTATCACCGAAGCCAGGATCAAAAAAGCCTGCATAATGAACTCTTAGTTCACCCATAGATGGATCTATAGGAACCATTTCAGCAGCATATTCTGATGGTATTCTTACATATTCACTTGAAGCCAAAATATAAAATTCATTTGGATCTAATACTAATCTTTTCTTGTCGTTTTCATGTATTGGGTCCCAATATTCATTCTTGTTATAATAGCCAATCCTATCAAGATCGATTGGAGGAGTGTAATGTTTTGCCTTATATCCTATTATTTTATCGGCACTGGTTAAGGATACTCCGAGTTGAAGCCCATCCGATATCCTTGCAACCCCATTTACAAGGCCAAATCCATTATATTTATTTGAGAGTTCCTTGTGCAATAATTTGAGCTCTCTGTCAGAAATTATTGACCTTTGTTGCTCTAATTGGGATGGATTTTTTCTAATAAATCTAAGCTGACTAAGACGAGAATTTTCACGAATAATTATTGAATACTTATGTGGTGATATTTCAGCATATAATGGGCCACTATACCCAGGAAGTATTTTATCAAAAGATTGAGTTTTATCTGCAATTATTCTAGTAAAAACATCTAATCTCCCTGTTGAACTCTTTGGATTTGCAATGGCCCAAATACTTTCTGGCAATTCAAGAAATTCTTTCAATTCTACTAAATATACACAATTTCTTTCCAAAACAGCTCCGTTTTCAATTTCAAACTCATGATCAATAAGGTCGTGAGCACATTCAAGAACAGTTTTATCACCATTTGGTATGAAACTTGCACGAATTCTATAAGCTTTTTTCCCTAATCTTAAATCAAGACTTGCAGGTTGTATTTGTTGGTCAGGGATTGGGTCTATTGATTGGATTTTTTTCCTAGTTATCAATGTTTTTATAAGGTTGTATGGAAGGATACCACTGGCACCAGTCAAACTTTGGTTTTTATTTTCTACATTTTCGTGGTATTGAATATTTTCGTTTAATAGGCTCATGATATCTTTTTTGTATCATTATACATAAAAAATGAGTATATAAATAGCTAATTGTAGCTATATTAAACAACATTTATATATAGATTTTTGTTAAAAGTCAGCTAGTTTTAAAAGTTGGTTTTTTAATACTAATTCAGTTTTTAATTAACTTAAAAGTTATGAATGCATAAAGATGAATAAGAAATTAAAAGAAAGAAACTTAAGAATACAAACCAAGATTATTCACAATGGATCTTTGAGGTCTCAAAATAATGAAACTTCAGAAGCAATTTATTTAACATCCGGTTATGTCTATAGCTCAGCAGAAGAGGCAGAGGCTAGATTCAATGGAGAAATTGATGGTTATATCTACAGCAGGTATTCAAATCCGAATCTCTCTATGCTTCAGACAAAATTATGTGAGATGGAGGGAGCACAGGCAGCAAGATTAACTGCTTCAGGAATGGCTGCAGTATTTTGGTCGCTATTCACAAATGTACAAGCTGGAGATCATATTGTAGCTGCAGATGCAATTTTTGGGTCTTGTCTCTATATATTGAAAGACATTCTTCCAAATTATGGAATTGAAGTAACTATTGTGAGGGCAACAAGTATTGAAGCTTGGCAAAAAGCCATAAAGAAAAATACGAAAGTATTTTTCTTTGAAACGCCAACAAACCCAATGCTCGAAATATTAGACATTGAGGCAATATCCAATATAGCAAAGGAAAATAAAATTAAAGTTATTATTGATAATGTTTTTGCTACTCCATTGAGACAACGACCGCTTGAACTTGGTGCTGATATTGTTATTTATTCAGCAACGAAACATATAGATGGGCAAGGAAGGTGTCTAGGAGGTGTAATTCTTGGGGAAGCTGAATTTATTGAAAATAAACTTCATGATTATCTAAAACATACTGGGCCAGCATTAAGCCCATTTAATGCTTGGGTCATGATGAAGGGTCTAGAGACTCTAGCTGTTAGAACTGACAGACAAATAGAAAATGCAAATTTAATTGCTGAGCATTTAAAAACTTTATCAGTAGTTTCTCAAGTAATATATCCTGGACATGAGGATCATCCACAATTTGAAATTACAAAAAAACAGATGGTCGGTGGCGGGCCTTTGATTACATTCATGATTAAAGGTGGTAAGGAGGAAGCTTTTAATTTCCTTAACAAATTAGAAATTATAAAAATATCAAATAATCTTGGTGATACAAAAAGCCTTATTACTCATCCTTCAACAACAACCCATCGAAGTCTTTCTTCTGAAGAAAAAGCTATTTTGGGAATAACAGATAATACTCTTCGATTATCTGTTGGACTTGAGGATCTTACTGATATTATTGATGATTTGAATTTTGCTATATCTGTAGTAGAATAAATAGTATGAATAGTTCGCTTACTGAAAATAAAAAAGATTTGCAAACAGACTTAAAAGAAAATCAATTGTTAGAATATCAAGATTTATTGCACAGAAGTTTTAAATATTTTTCTTATATTGTTTTTTCAAATAAACTTGTTGGGTACAATAGTATAAAACATGATAGTATAAAGAGTATTGAAAACTGTATACCTGAGGTTGTTAATGGATGTCATTTAGATTTCAGTAATGAGGTTGACAGTGAAAAAGAAAATTATCTTTATATCCATACTGAAGATTTAAATCAAATAATATCTAATTTACATATTGAAATTACAAATATTCATCCAAATAATATAGATTTTCAACAATTTGGATATTTTGATATTTAGAAATCTTATATAACAAGATGAAGTTTTATCCGGTAATAAAAATAATTGGCATATTCCTATTGATTCTAGGATTTTCCATGTTATTTCCAGCATTGATTGATGGCTTGTACGGAAGCCAAAATTATAGAGTTTTTATCCTTTCTTCCTTAATTACTAGTCTTACAGGTTTTGTTTTAATCTTATCGGTATGGGGTAAAGAACAGCAACTAGGATTGAGGGAGGCATTTCTATTAACGACATTAACTTGGGTATTGATAGCAATTTTTTCATCGATTCCAATTTATATTTCAGACTCCGGATTAAGTTTTACAGACTCATTTTTTGAATCAATGTCTGGTATTACCACTACTGGAGCTACTGTAATTGAAAACCTTGAGATTCAATCAAAGGGTATACTAATCTGGAGGGCATTGCTGCAATGGCTAGGCGGTATTGGTATTATTGTGATGGCTGTAGCAGTTTTACCAATGTTACAAGTTGGAGGAATGCAATTATTTAGACTTGAGTCTTCTGATAATGCAGAAAAAATACTCCCTAGAGCAACACAATTAGCAGGATCATTAGTATTATTATATGTAATAATTACTATGGCATGTGCGTTATCATATAACATAGGTGGTATGGGTTTATTTGACTCTTTAGCTCATGCGCTAACTACAATCTCAACTGGCGGATTTTCTACTCATACAGATTCATTTGCTTATTTCTCAAATAGTAATTTAGAATATATAGCAGTAATATTTATGATATTGGGCAGTCTTCCATTCGTATTGTATTTGCAATTTGCGAGGGGGAAAGTATCTAGTTTATTTATGGATAGTCAGGTTATAGCCTTTTTCATTATTTTATTAGTATCTGTAATTTTATGTATTTTATATATTCAATATAATACAGGTATGGTTGGTTCTGAGTTGATTCGTAAATCATTATTTAATGTTACGTCAATATTAACCGGCACGGGCTATGTTTCTGCTGATTATATGCAATGGGGGCCTTTTATAATCTCACTATTTTTCATACTTATGCTTATTGGAGGATGTGCTGGCTCAACATCATGTGGCTTGAAAGTATTTAGAGTACAAATTTTATATAAGCAAGTTATAATCCAAACTAAGAAAATTGCATTTCCAGATGCGGTGTTTGTGCCTCTTTATAATGGAAAAGAAATTCCTGATAGTGTAAGTAAAGCAGTGACATCATTTTTTCTTCTATTCATTATTTCTTTTGTAATCATTGGATTAGTTCTAAGCCTATTGGGAACGGATTTAATAACTGCATTTTCAGCCGCAGCAAGTGCAATATCTAATGTTGGCCCAGGATTAGGTACTGTGGTTGGTCCAACAGAAACTTATTCTTCTATTGATTCAATGTCAAAGTGGATATTATCATTTGCTATGTTACTTGGAAGACTTGAAATTCTGACAGTAATGGTGATATTTACATCATACTTCTGGAGGCAGTGATATCTCGCTAAAAAATAATTTTGATCAAGTGTTATCTCTTCAAAGAGAAATACTAGACAAGCTAATCTCTTTTGATACCACAAGTGAAAAATCAAACATTGAGTTAGTTAATTACATTTGTGATTTTTTGTATGGTTATCAAATTGATACAACAAAAATATATAATAGTGATGGATCAAAAGCTTCTATATTTTATACAATTGGTGCACAGAATAAAAAAGGACTGATATTTTCGGCTCACACTGATACAGTGCCTGTTGATATATCGCAGTGGTCAACAGATCCTTATACACTGAATGTTAGAGATGATAAGTATATAGGTCGTGGGACAACTGATATGAAAGGCTTCATTTCTATTTTGCTATCCCTGACACCTTGGTTAATATCAAATAATCTGTCCTACCCATTCCATGTGGCATTGAGTTATGATGAAGAAGTTGGTTGTTTGGGTGTTCAGCCACTTATAGAGAGTATAAAAAATAAAATAAAAGAGCCAAAGCTTGTAATTGTAGGCGAACCCACAAAATTACAGATAATAGATAGACACAAAAGTTGTCATACATATCAAACAGAGTTTTTTGGATTAAAGGCTCACTCCTGTGATCCATCTTGGGGTTGTAATGCTATTTATTTTGCCTCAGTATTTATTGAAAAGCTAAAGGAACTTGAACAGCTCCTCATAGAACAAAATAGAGATGATAATTATGATCCACCATACTCAACAATAAATATTGGTATGATTCAGGGTGGTAACGCTCATAATATAGTCCCTGATTATGTAAAAATAATATGGCAGATAAGATGTTTACCCGATTTAGACCATACGATTTTACTTAAGGATTTGTTTGAAAATATAATACCTGCTATCGAGTACGATATGAGAGTTAAAAGTGAAAAAGCATATATAATTAATCGGAATACTTCTAATATTTTACCTTTGGCGAGGTCAAGTCATTCCAATGAAATAGATAAACTGATATCAAAAACAAACACTCCGAGTGGTGTATCATATGGTACGGACGCAGGCTATTTTTCGAATCAGGGTTGGCAAACAATTGTATGTGGTCCTGGAGATATTGAACAAGCACACAAATCTAATGAGTATATTTTGATAGAAGATATTAAATCAGGCATACATTTTGTTGAAAATATGGTCAATGATTATTTGATTTAGAGATTTAAACAATATTTTAATATTGCTTTTTGTATATGCAATCTATTTTCAGCCTGATCATAAACTAGTGATCTTGAGCTATCAATAACTTCATCTGTTACTTCTTCTCCCCTATGAGCTGGTAAGCAATGTAAGAATATTGCGTCACCAGAAGATTTTTGAAGTAGTTCCATATTTACTTGATAATCCTTGAGTATTTTAATTTTCTCTAATCGTTCTGTTTCTAAATCATTCATAGAAACCCATGTGTCTGTTACTATACAATTTGCCGATTTAATTACGCTGTTAATATCTTGGGTAATTGTTAGATTGGCATTATTTTTTTTTGCAATTTCTACATATTCTTTGTAAGGCATAAGACGCTTTGGTATAGCCATATTGAGTTTAAAATTAAAAATAGACGAAGCCTGTATCCAAGTGTTGGCAACATTATTTCCGTCACCTATCCATGTAATATTAAGATCTTCAATAGTGCCAAATTGCTCCTTCAGGGTCATTAAATCAGCCATAATTTGACATGGATGACTTAAATCCGTTAAAGCATTAATAACGGGAATATCCGAGTTATCACAAAATTCTATTAGTTCATCATGATTTGCATTACGAATAATGACTCCATTCGCGTATCTTGATATTACTTTTGCTGTATCTTTGATAGACTCACCTCGTCCAAGCTGGGATGTTTTAGTATCTAAGAAGGTACAATGAGCACCTAATTGTGATATGGCAACCTCAAATGAAATTCTAGTTCTAGTTGATGGTTTATCAAAAAGAAGTATAAATGATTTATTTTTCATTAGATCTTTTGATCTGATTGCATCTGCTTTTACTTCCAAACCAAAATTTAATATTTCATTTAAGTCCTCTTTATTAAATTCATGGAGATTAATAAAGTTTCTTCCTGGGTAATCTTTTCTGCTAACCATTTGCTTGTATTTCTTCTAGAGTAATTTTAAGAATATCAATTACTGTATCAATTTCTGATTCAGTGATATTTAGAGGTGGAAGTAATCTTATGACATTGTCTCCGGCTCCAACTGTTAATAGTTTCTTTTCGAATAGTTTATTTGCAACGATACTGCTATCGATACTAAACTGTATGCCAATCATTAATCCTAATCCCCTAATTTCACTAATCAGGTTACTCTCATATTTAAGCTTATTTAATTTTGTATTGAATATTTTACCTTTTTCTTCAACATCTGCTAAGAAGCTATTATTATTTACAATATCCATGACACAGTTGCCAACAGATGATGCAAGTGGGTTCCCTCCAAAAGTAGAACCGTGAGTTCCAGGGCCAAGAGCATTTGCTACTGCATCAGTCATAAGGCAAGCTCCAATTGGGAAGCCTCCACCCAATCCTTTTGCAAGTGCCATTACATCAGGATTTACTCCAAACCACTCGTGGGCGAATAATCTACCAGTTCTTCCCATTCCACATTGAACTTCATCAAATAGGATTAGAAGATCATTCTTTTTTGCAATATCGTTTACTTCACCGATAAAGTTTTTTGTAAAGGTGTTTATACCACCTTCACCTTGGATAGGTTCAATTAATATTGCTGCAATATTATCATTTATAACGCTACTTAATTCATTAACATTATTGCGTTCAATATTTACGAAGCCTTCTAAAGGGAGACCAAAACCTTCCAGATGTGAACTATTATTTGCAGCGGCAATAGTTCCGAGAGTTCTGCCATGAAATGACCCTTTGAAAGTTATAATTTTATATTTTTCAGTATTTCCTTTGGTAAAGTGGTATCTTCTTGCAGCTTTTATTGTACACTCAACAGCCTCAGCCCCTGAGTTACAGAAAAAAACTTTATCTGCAAATGAACTTGTTGTTAATTTCTCTGCAAGCTTCTGTTGTTCTTCAATATTATAGAGGTTTGAAACATGCCATAATTTCTCAGCTTGAGCTTTTAGCGCTTCAATTAGTTTTTCATTTGAATGTCCAAGTATATTGACAGCAATCCCTGCTGCTAGGTCCATATATACGTCGCCATCTGTAGTGTATAAATAAACACCTTTCCCATGAGAAAATGAAACATTTTTTCTATTATATGTCTTGGCTACGGAATTATTCATTAAGTTAATTATTTTGAGTTAAGTTGAATATTTTAATCTTAAAAATTATTTAGTCAATCACATTCAATTTAGTCATGATTTCAATTTATAACCAGTGTGAAATAAATAGCAACTAACTGAAAATAGAATTATATTTAATAATATCAAGCATAAGCCACCCAGTAATAAATTACCATCTGCATGCCCTGTGATTCCATATCTAAAGCCATCTATTGCCTGGAAAAAGGGATTGTATTGAGCTATAGTTTGCATATTTTGAGGGAGGTCTTTTATAGAATAAAATGTACCAGATAGGAATGTCATCGGGGTTATAATGAAGTTTGTAACTGCACCCATATGATCAAATTTTTCTGCCCATAAACCTCCAATAATTCCAATGAGACTCATAAAAAGTGAGCCCATAAGAGAAAAGTATAGAATGATAAAAATACTATAAAAATCAATTTTTAAAAAAAATGTAATAATTGAGAAGCCGATTAGAGCGATCAAGCATCCTCGTGCAACACCACCTACAACAAACCCTACAGTAAGCTCTACAGCATTCAATGGTGGGAGTAAAAGGTCCACAATGTTTCCTTGAATTTTTCCGCTGACAATTGATGACGATGTATTAGCAAAAGCATTCTGTAAGATCATCATCATAATTATACCTGGAGCTAAGAAATGAGAAAAAGGCATCCCAAAGATTTCTGGACGGGCCTTTCCTATTGCAACCGAAAAAACAAATAAAAACAATAAAGCTGTCATCAGTGGTCCAAATACAGTTTGTTGCCAGACTTTTAAAAATCTTCTAATTTCACGTTGTATCTGTGTATATAAACCTAGCCAATTAACCAGGCCGATTTCTTTTCTTTCGCTAAATTTTTTTAGTGTATTATTCATGTGATAATTTCATGTATTTATAGTACTTATCTCTGTTGAAAACAATACATAAAAGTTATGTTTTTGTATAAATGTAGTACTATTAATTGTGCTTATTATAACAACATATTGATTTCACAATTATTATATATTGAGGTACTTCTATGGCTTGGACGGATGAAAGAGTTGAACAACTAAAAAAGCTTTGGAGCGAGGGCTTAAGTGCGAGCCAAATCGCAAATCGTATTGGTGATGTAACTCGCAATGCTGTTATTGGAAAAGTTCATCGTTTAGGTCTTGAAGCAAGAGCTAAACCACAAAAAAAACAAATTGTTGTTGGTCAACTTGATGCGAATGTCATGTCAGTTAGTTACACTGGGAATTTGGCATTTAAAGAATCTAATACTGATAAGTCAGAATTTGGGTTTAAAACAGAAGCAATAAAAGCTAAATTTCAATCAATTCAAGTCGTTCCAGATAATTTTTCGGTAACAATTTTAAATCTTACAGAAAGCCACTGCAAATGGCCCATTGGAGACCCAGGCGAAGATGATTTCCATTTTTGTGGGCATCAAGCTTTAAGTGGGATGCCTTATTGTGAGCATCATGCCACTGTTGCTTATAAAAAATTTAAAGTGAATAAGTTACCAAACTAGAAGCTTAATTGGTACGATATTGGTAACCATTTAAAGCCTCCATCATTTTTCTCTTCAACATAACCAACTGCAGGGAAGGGCATATGATATCCAATCATAGGAATTTTCTCTTTTGCTAGCATACCCAGGATTCGTTTTCTACTATCAACAGCTAGATCTTTGATATCATCAAACATAACATGCCAATCAGGCACTTGCATAGATACTACATAATGGTTGGTGATATCCGCTGCGAAAAATATAGTTTTATTGTTGCTTTCGATATTGTAGCACATATGTCCAGGGGAGTGACCGAATCCATTTACTGCCGTGATACCTGTCACAACTTCCTGATCTGGCTTAATAAATTCCATCTTGTCAGCAAGGGGAATACAGATTTTCTCAAAAAGTTCTTTATTCGCTTTTCGCTGCTCTGGAATATTTTTTCCAGTATTCCAACAATCAAATTCTGTTGCTCCAATTATTATGGTTGCGTTACTAAAATACCCATCGTTTATGTACATCAATCCTCCGATGTGGTCGGGATGACAGTGAGTTATAACTATTTTTGTAACGTCATTATGATTATATCCTGAACTTTCAAGTAAGCTGATTAACCTGCCATGTTTCTCATTTAGCTTACCATTCCCAGGATCAAATAAAATTAGATCATTCCCTGTGTTTACAAGAATTGGTGTAAAGCCATGTTCAAATTGTCTTTCTGGTAAAAGATTCTCTTTTAAAAGCCTATGAACTTCATTTTCATTAACATTCTGTCCAAATATGGGGTATGGTCCATCCCTTTGAATTAGTCCATCTAATATTGTAGTGATCTCGAAATCACCCATTGTAAATCTAAATATTTCGGGATAAATTTTTCCTGTCTTTGCAATAGCCATTTGACCCTCATAAAGTTAAGTAATTAATTTTTTATTAGTGTACCAATTCCATCTTCAGTGAATAGCTCTAATATTATAGCATTTTCAACTCTTCCATCTAAAATTACAGATTTTTCCACTCCATTCTTTATTGCTTCAATACATGTTTCAATTTTTGGGATCATACCGCCAGTGATCGTACCATTGGATATTAGTCGTTTTGCTTCACTTATTTTTAATTCATTGATCAGGTTTTTATTGTTATCAAGGACACCCACAATATCAGTTAGCATAAGCAATCGTTTTGCATTTAGTGCGCTTGCAATTGCTCCAGCTGCAGTATCAGCATTGATGTTATAAGTGATATTATCTTGACTTATACCAAGTGGTGTAATGACGGGTATTTGCCCTGAGTTACACTTTTCTATAATTATATCAGGAGATATATTTTCAGGTTCTCCCACAAATCCCAGATCCATGATCTTTTCAATATTGGAGTCAGTTTCCTGAATATCAGTTAATTTTTTGGCCTGAATTATAGAGTCTTTATTTCCTGATAAACTAACAGAATATCCTCCAAATTCTTTAATACTATGGACTATATCTCTATTGATTATCTCATAAAGAACCTTTTCAACAACCTTTATGGTTTCAGCATCTGTTATTCTGAGTCCATTATGAAACTTACTTTCTACACCTTGTTCTTTTAAGGTCTGTCCAATTTGAGGACCACCACCATGAACAACAATTGGGTACATGCCAGCATGTTGTAACATAACAATATTTTGTGCAAATTTTTCTGCTAAATTACTATTTACCATTGCATGTCCACCATACTTTACGACTATGTATTTCTTATTATACATTTGCATATATGGAAGGGCTTCAGATAAAATCTTTGCTCTTACAGTTGAGTCTATTTTTTGCATTAGATAACCATTTAAGTGTTTATAATTCTATATATGAGCGCTCTTATTATATCAAGACCATATTTATCTTTACTTGATGAGACTAAAATACCAGGTCTTGCAGCAGCTCTTTTGCTAATTTTTTCATTTGTTGTTTCTATTAGCTTTTGACTCTGAGACTTATTAATTTTATCATATTTTGTCATAACTATTTGATATGACACTGCTGCGCTATCAAGTATGTCCATAATATTTTCATCAATTTCTTTTATCCCATGTCTCGAGTCAATCAGAAAAAGTACAAGCTCAAGTTCTTTTCTTCCTTGAAGGTAATCATAGGTCAGATTTTTCCATTTTTTAATTGCATCCTTACTTGCCTTGGCATAGCCGAACCCCGGAAGATCAACTAAAAAGAAAGCATCATCTTGTGAAAAGAAATTGATCATTTGTGTCCTTCCAGGAGTATTAGATACTCTGGCTAATCCTGTAACTTCTGTGATTGAATTTATAAGACTTGACTTTCCAACATTCGACCTTCCAGCAAAAGCTATTTCTCTTTTATTGTGGGATGGGTACCCAGAATTACTTGCCACTGATATTACGAATTTACTATTTCTAGCAAATAAAAGCCTTGAGTTTTCAAGCTCTATATCAGTAAAGTCGTTAATGTCAATTATTAATGATTTTATGATTTCTTTTTCTTGAATGTGTTCGCTATATTCGACCATAATTCAACCTCAACACCCATACGTTTCATTATAATATATTGTTGGAGGGAGGAAAGAGTATTATTCCAGGCCCAATATATTACGAGCCCTGCGGAAAACTGAGCAAAAAGGAATGTAAGAAACACTGGCATCCACGCAAATATTTTTTGCTGTATCGGATCTGGGGGCGCTGGGTTAAGACGCATCTGAATAAACATAGTGAATCCCATGATAATTGGCCAGATTCCGATTATTAAAAAAGAAGGTGGTGTCCATGGAATTAAACCAAATAGATTGAATAGAGTTGTTGGATCTTTTGCAGACAAATCTTGTATCCATCCGAAGAATGGTTGGTGTCTCATTTCCATTGTACACAATAGTACTTTATAAAGGGCAAAGAATACGGGAACCTGAATTAGAATTGGTATACATCCGGATAAGGGATTTACTTTGTCTCTTTTGTATAATGCAATTATTGCTTGCTGTTGTTTTGCGCGATCATCTTTATAAGTATCTCTTATTTTTAGCATTTCCGGAGATAGCTTTTTCATAGCACTCATAGAAACATAAGCTTTGTTTGCAAGAGGAAAAAAGACAATTTTAATCAGAATTGTTACCCCAAGTATTGATAAGCCGTAATTACCAAGTAATCCATACAGCCATTGAAGTACATAAAAGAGTGGTTTCGTTAAAAAATAGAACCATCCCCAGTCAACAAGAAGGTCAAATTTCTCAAATGAATATACTTCTTCATAACTATCAAGTATTTTTACCTCTTTTGCTCCAGCAAATATTTTCGACTCAATATCAATTGAAGCATTTGCATTTAATTTTTGAGCCTCCCCTAGGTAATCTACTTGATAAATAGTTCCATTTCCTTGTGATGTAAACCTACCTTGGTAAGTAATTGTCTCTGGTGGGATTATCACAGTGGCCCAGTTTTTATCGGTAAATCCAAGCCATCCACCTGAAATATTTTCAAATGACTCAGTTTCTTCCGCAATGTCAGAATAATCTGCTTTCTTTTCTCCTTGATCACCAAGTACGCCAATGTACCCTTCATGAAGAACAAAGAAATTTTGATAGTCATCAGGCAAGCCTTTTCTCGAAATTAGAGAATATGGGTAGATAGTTAGATCATTATCAGTATTATTTTTTACGGATTGTTGAACAGTAAATAGATAGTTTTCATCAACAATATATTTCTTTGTAAAAATGAGACCTTCGCTGTTATCCCATTGAAGCTTTATAGGTTGGTTAACTGAAAGTTCTTCGCCTTCAATTATTTCCCATACTGATTTATCATCGGGTAGTTTTATTTTGATATCAGAACCAGATACCCATCCTTGGTGTGCATAATATGGTTCTTGAGATGAATATGGTCTAAATACATGAACTAGATCACTATCCTCTAATAAGCTTTCCCGATATTTTTTTAGTTGAATATCGTCTAACTTTGCTCCTGTGAGTGAAATCGAACCACTCAAGTTTTCTGTGTTAATTTTAATACGTCTTGTCTCAAGATATGTATTGTTAGATGATCCTCCAGGCGCTTGAATGGAGGTATCATTATTTTTGACAGGATCGCTTGGAAGAGGTATGTTCGACAAATCTTGTCTAACTTCGTTATTATTGTCTGAAGATATTTGTTCAGGGGTCCTATCATCGATTTGCTTATTCCCAACAAAGTATTGCCAAAAAAGAAGAACTATTATCGAAAGTGTAATAGCTAGTAAAAAATTTCTTTGTTCATTCATAATAATTTTCTTTTAGATTATTTTTTTTAGATCAATTGCCATTTGGCTAAATGGATATTCTAAGATTTTCCTTCGAGCAATAATAACATAGTTTGTATTTGGTTTGGCACTATCAAAAAGCACCTCTTTTACAAGGAACCTCATTCGCCTTTTTGCTCTATTCCTCATAACTGCCCCACCAATTTTTTTTGAAGCTGTGTAACCAATCTTAGGATCATTTTTGATAGAACCATTAAGTTTGTGCTTTAGAAAAATAAATGATGGTGTCACGAATTTATCTCCCTGTGATGAGGCAATAAATTCATCTCTTTTTTTTATGGTTTCCATGAATTATAAAAAAGCTATTTTGCGTTAAGCAGACAAACGCTTTCTTCCTTTAGCTCGCCTACGACTAAGTACTTTTAGTCCACCATTAGTAGCTTTTCTTGATCTGAACCCGTGCCTTCTTTTTCTAACAAGTACACTTGGTTGATAAGTACGTTTCAATTTAATTACTCCTAATTCTAAGTTAGAATATCTATACATTATTAAATAAAAAACATAAACAAAAAATAATATTTATTTCAAATATTTTATTTTTTGAAATATGATTAATTTTAACTTTATATAGAACTAATTTTGATGGATAAAAAAAAAATTATTCCGGGGGATAGAAATCTCATTTCAGATGTCGACGGAATATTGGTTGGTAATGCAGAAGATGATCAACTTCAGACTGGATTAACTTATTTAAAATTAGAGAAAAAATTTTCTGCATCTGCATATGTATTTGGTGGAGCTTCTGCATCTAGAGAGATTGACCTACTTCAACCAGAAAGAACAATTAGATACATTGATGGTATTTCATTATCTGGAGGCTCAGTATTTGGTCTTTCAGCCGGTTCTGAATATGTTGACCTGTTATCGGAGGAGAATAGGGGGTTTAAGATTAAAGATTCGACTATTACGATACCAATAATACCATGTGCATCAATTTATGACTTGAGTGGCAAAGATAACAAATCAATAAATAGTGAAATATATAGAAATTTGGCCAAATTTTCTTTTAAAAATGCCAACAAAAATTTTATTCTTGGAAATATTGGGGCAGGAATGGGCGCTAAAGCTGGGATATACAAAGGTGGATTGGGTAGTGCATCAATAAGCATTGATAATAAATATACTATAGGAGCAATTACCATTGTAAATTCACTTGGCTCACCATTTATAGCTGATACAGGGATATTATACTCAGGATTTTATGAGATGAATGGAGAAATGGGAGGTAATATTAATTCAAATTATAAAAACTTTGCTGAATATATATTTAATTATGAAAGTAAAAATGATACCAAGTTAAGGAACGATCTAACATCTAAAGAAAATACAACTATATCTGTGATAGCTACTGACATAGACTTAAACAAATTAGATCTATATAAGATTGCAAAAATGTGTACTTCAGGTCTAAGTCGAGCGATCAAACCAATAGGAACACCAATGGACGGTGATATTATTTTTGCGATTAGCAGTAATGAAAAAAGATTAAATATAGATGATTATAATCTCACTCAGATTGGTTCTTTGGCATCTGATACACTTACTAGGGCCATTGGTAGGGGAGTTTTTTCAGCAATACAATAGATAATAAATTAGGAACAGTGATAATAAAATAAGGATTAGGAGAAAAAAATGACAAATGAAAAATGGAAAAAAGGAAAAAAAATACGTGATGAAGCTTTCGGGAAAGAGGGTCTCGAGAGGTGGGATGATCTATATAAGATATGTCCTACACATGCTGATGCCATTCACGAATACTGTTTTGGCACTATCTGGGATAGACCAAATTTAGATTTAAAAACACGTGAAATGATTGTTATGGCGGCAGCTGCGGCATTAGATTTGCCGCATGAGGTGGGGTTACATGTGCGCGGTGCACTAAATAGAGGCGCTAATAAAGAGGAATTAATTGAAGTTATTCTACAGTGCTCACCTTATATCGGCTTTCCAAAAACAAACCATGCACTCAAAGCTGCACAAGAAATTTTTGATAATTGGGAAGCAAAAAAAGATGATTGGAACCCACTTTAGATAGAATAGTAATTAAATGTAAACTTAACAGGGTTACAACAGGTTGTAGAGTTATAAATCTCTAGTATATATAATAATATTCAAGGATATGTCATGATCAATACAGATTTAAATACAAAACTTAGAGAGATACTAAATGATGGGAATTGCTATAACCCTGCAACAATTTTTAATCCATTATCAGCCAAGATTGCAGGTAATGTAGGATTTAAATTAGGTATTATACCAGGTAGAATCATATCACTTGATTATTTATCCGAGCCGGATCTTATGTTGCTAACATTGTCAGAACTTACTGAAACCGTTAGAAGAATTGCTAAAAATACTAAAATTCCATTAATCGTAGACGCAGATAATGGTTATGGAAACGCATTGAATGTGAAGCGAACAATTGAGAGTCTCGAAGATGCTGGTGCTTCAGGGATCTCTCTAGAAGATACTGATTTACCAATACAATTTGGCACAGCCAAAA
The DNA here is from genome assembly GCA_938074435.1 of uncultured Alphaproteobacteria bacterium. Taxonomy (GTDB): domain Bacteria; phylum Pseudomonadota; class Alphaproteobacteria; order Rhizobiales; family TMED25; genus TMED25. The sequence continues at coordinate 2,483 of CALJEH010000095.1, read as the reverse complement.
AACCAAATTTTTTAGAATTAAAAGAGGCAACAAAAAAAATAAAAATTGCAATAGACTCTAGAAAAGATATTAGTACCTGCATTATTGCACGAACAGGCTGTTATCCTCATACTGGATTTGTAGATATGATTGAAAGAGGTAAAGCATACGAGTCAGAAGGTGCGGATGCAATTTTTTATGTTAATGTTAATTCAAAAGATCACATTTCTGAAATCGCAAGTCATCACAATGTACCAATAATCTTAGGTAATAATTCAACTCAATTACCTCTTGATGATCTTGCCGATATGGGTATTTCAGTCAGTTTGCCAGGACATAAAGCATATTTTGTAGCTATGCAAGCTTATAGAGATGCAATACAAAGACTTCTCGAAACTGGTAATTTTGGTGATTATAACATAGATATGGATAAAATAGATGAATTATCCAATGAGGATGTATATTCAAATTTGATAGATAAATATATGAAAGGTTAAGAATAACGAAAAATGGATAATAATTATGAAGAGATAATTAATGATGTTTTCGATAATAATTCATCATCTACTAATTTTGAAGAAGTTAGCAAGATTGTTGATGATGTTCTTGAACAACTGGATACTGGAATACTCAGAGTTTGTGAAAAGATCAATGGAAATTGGATTGTTAATCAATGGATTAAGAAAGCCATCTTACTCAGTTTTAGAACAAAAAATAATTCAACTTTAAGTGGTCCATACGCAACTTGGTTTGATAAAGTTGCTGGTAAGACTGTAGATTGGGATGAAGATAGGTATAATTTAGCGGGATTCCGGAATGTTCCAAATGCTGTTATTAGGAAATCTGCTTATATTGCAAAAGATTGCGTTATTATGCCTTCGTTTATCAATGTAGGCGCCTATGTAGATCAGGGAACAATGATTGATACATGGTCAACAGTTGGATCTTGTGCGCAAATAGGGAAAAACTGTCATATAAGTGGAGGTGTGGGTATTGGAGGTGTTCTTGAGCCACTCCAAGCGAATCCGGTAATAATAGAAGATAATTGTTTTATCGGGGCTAGGTCCGAAATAGCAGAGGGTGTAATTGTTGAAGAAGGATCAGTAATTTCTATGGGAGTTTTTATTGGAGCTTCTACAAAGATTGTCGATAGAGATACAGGTGACATTTATTTTGGTAAAGTACCATCTTATTCTGTGGTGGTTCCAGGTACATTACCTAGTGAGAAGATGAAGGATGAAGGTCTTGGACTTTATTGTGCGGTGATTGTTAAAAGAGTCGATGAGAAAACTAGGTCAAAAACATCAATCAATGAGTTATTAAGGCCATAATTAATTTCAAAAAAGTATATGCATGATAAATCAAGCTGAAGCACAAAATATTCTACAAGATTTCTTAAAGATTGAGAGTGTTACACCGAATGTTAAAAAGTCATTTGATTTTTTAGAAATACTATTTAAAAAATATAATTTTGAAGTACATAGAGTAAAATTTTTTTCAGGGGATACGCCGGAAGTAGAAAATATGTTTGCTATTATAGGTTCTGGTCGCCCTCATCTTAATTTTGCAGGCCATGCAGATGTTGTCCCTCCTGGGGAACTCAACAGTTGGAAGTATCCTCCTTTTTCAGGGCATATTGAAGAAGATTTTATATATTCACGTGGTGCAGAAGATATGAAAGGAGCAGTAATTGCCTCCATTATTGCTGGGATTAATCATTTTTATCGGAAAATGGATTGCAATGGCACATTGAGTTATTTAATAACAGGTGATGAGGAGGGAGTGGCAATAAATGGAACCGAACCTCTTATTAAGTGGGTGAATGATCAAGGAATAAAAATTGATGATTGTATTGTTACCGAACCAACAAATAAAGAGCAAATTGGAGATAATATTAAAATTGGGCGAAGAGGGAGCCTGTCTTGTGATTTAAAAATCATTGGGAAGCAGGGTCATGTGGCATACCCAGAAAAAGCAAATAATCCTATAACACCCGCTATTGAGTCCTTATTAAAAATCACTGGACAAATAGATGATGGATCAGAGCATTTTCTACCAACAAATATCGAGATTACATCCATTGACGTAAACAACCCAGCTCACAATATCATTCCTGAAGTTGTCCATGTTTCTCTTAATCTTAGGTTTAATGATTTATGGAATGAAATATCTTTAATGGAGTACTTAAAAGAAAGACTCTCATCAGTATTAGATGAAGTAGATATTAATTTTGATTTGAAAAAGATTTCATTAGCGGATGTTTATTATACTGGGAGTGGGAAATTATCTGATTTACTTCAAAAGGCTATATTTAATAAAACTAAAATAGAAGCCAAACTAAGTACTTTTGGTGGGACGTCAGATGGTCGGTTTATTGCAAAATATTGCCCAGTAGTCGAGTTTGGTCTTGTTGGTAGGTCAATGCATCAAGTAAATGAAAGAATAAAAATTGATGAGTTTTTTCTTCTTACAGAGATTTATCAAGAATTTATTTATAATTATTT
>CALJEH010000094.1 GCA_938074435.1 uncultured Alphaproteobacteria bacterium | reverse complement strand
AGGCAACGGTGGTGGAGGTATAGATTGGTTAACTGATAATATGAAGAATAGAAGATACACAATCGATAAATTTCTTGATAAAGGATATGCCTGCGGCTGGATTCGTTATAGAGCAGAGGTAGAGCTGGGATATAATGAAGGTGGTAAACTGGTTAAGGATATTCGTCAAGGTGGAATGATGTTTAATCGTTCACCACTTGAATATGAAGATGAAATAGCAATCATTGAATACCTTAAAACTTTTCATGAAATAGATGCTAATAGGATTGGACTACTTGGAATGAGTCATGCAGGTGAAATGATCTTAAAAATAACAAGTGAATACAACGGGGTTTGTGCCGCTGTCGCAAGTGAGCCTGCTTCCCATGAATTTTTAGCATTGACACCAGACGAGAGTGTAAAGATTAATGAAGAAACACAGTTGCGTGATATTGAGTCAATGAAGATGCAATCTGTTCAAAAGGTTAGAAATAGAATTGATATCGACATAGCAAATCATAGAGTTTCAACAATTAATACGCCTATATTTGTAATGGGTCGAGATGGAGATGAACTACAAGGTATATTTAAGCTATCCTATGATCTTCTAAAAGAGAATAAAAAAGAGGCTCTCTGGAAGAGTTATGACCATGATCTTCATGGTTTTATATTTCCTATCAAAGAAAATAATATATATGCTGTTGACCCCATCCAAGAAGAGGCAATCGAAGATGTATTATCATTCTTTGAAAAATATTTCTTCAAACAAGACTAATCAAAATAGCATTATTATTTAGAAAAATAAGCTACATCTTCTTCACTAGCGCTCCAAGCAGAATTGGTGGGCCAATTTTTGGTCATAGATTTCATAGACTCACCATATCGAACCCTAAATAGAATTGTTCTTTCTGAACCATTTGTATATTCATGAAGTTCGCCGCGTGGATGCACTACAAAGCTGCCCTTTTTAACTTCGACTTCTTCATTGTCGGTGCGCATTATACCTCCACCTTCATAGCAAAAATAAATTTCTGTAGCATCAGGATGACAATGGTTTGGGCTGACTTGACCAGGTTCCCAACAAGCTATTGAAACATCTCCTTCACCATAAAAACCGAGTTTTCTCTCTACATGTTTAATTGGATCAAATTTTTGTTCCACAGAAAAATCAAATGTATCCATAATGACCTCCAAATATTTAGAATATACTGCGAATCCTATCAGATAATTTTTTTTTTTCAAAGAGACTTGTAACTATAAATAGAGCAATTATATTTAATGATGCAGATGCCTTTTGGGTCTGATTTTTTCAACATGTTGCTCAAAGGAGGATATGATATGACATTGCAAACATTTGATTTAACACCATTATATAGAACCTCAATTGGATTTGATCGACTAGCTCAAATGCTTGATACGATTAATATGGATGTGCCTACGGGCTATCCGCCATACAATATTGAGAAATTAACAGACAATAAATACTGTATTACTATGGCAGTATCAGGTTTTGATGAGGCCAATCTTAATATAGATATAAAAGAAAATATTTTATCTGTTACGGGGGATAGTTCAAAAGATGATGATAGAGAATACCTATACAAGGGTATTTCCTCAAGAAATTTTGAACGTAGATTTAGACTTGCCGATTATGTTGAAGTTGAATCAGCAAATCTCTCAAACGGTTTGCTCAATATAATACTTGTGAGAGAATTACCAGAGGCAATGAAGCCAAGAAAGATTGAGATTTCAACCAGTAAAGTTATTGAAGGATAACAATAATCAGATGTGGTAGTGCAACTTAGTTGCTCTACCACTTTTTTTAAAACTTCTCAATTAATTCAGTAAGTTTGTATATATCTTTCTCATTACTATGAAATGAAGTTACCAGTCTTAAGAAACTATAATTATCCCGATGATATTGACTATCAAGTGAAATTTTTGTCCAGTTATGACAGAATACTCCATATTTTTTTAAATAATCTTCAAGCTCCTTTGGTACAATAATAAAAACCTCATTTATTTCTGTTTGCCAGGGTAAATGTATAAAATCAAATTTGTTTAAGTTTTCGGATAATAAGTTTGCTTTTTTATTAGCAGATCTTGCTAATTCTATCCATAAATCATTTTTTAGGTAACCAATGATTTGTGAAGATATAAATCTCATTTTTGATAATAGATGACCAGATCTTTTTATTAATAGGTTTGTTTTGTCTGAGAGATTTGAATTAAAAAAAATTACTGCTTCTGCAGACATTGTCCCATTTTTTGTTGTACCAAAGGACATTACGTCAACACCCGCCTCCCAAGTTAATTCCTGTGGTTTTTTATCCGTAGCCGCCACAACATTCGCAAATCTTGCACCATCCATATGAATTTTTAGTTTCTTTGTATCTGCTACATTTTTTAAGTTTCTTATTTCTTCTTGTTTGTAAATAGTTCCAGCTTCGGTTGCTTGGGAGATACTTAGGGTTGACGCAACCATATCAAATTCATCACTAGGGTGAAATAAGAGGGCTTTTTCCAGTTCGCCATGTAGAATTTTACCCCCTTTAGTTTTTATAGGGTATAATTTTGCACTGTTTGAGAAAAACTCAGGGGCATTACACTCTTCTAGGAAAATATGGCTATCAGAACCACAAAAAATTGTCCCATATTCAGGGGTTATTGAAGCAAGAGATAGTGAATTGGCAGCGGTGCCAGTGGATACAAAAAAACTATCGATTTCTCTATCAAATATTTCTGATAGCATCTCTTTGGCACTTTTGGTTAGTTTATCGCCACCATAAGAAGCAACTGTATTCTTATTAGCTTCGATCATTTCTTTTAGTACTGGATCGGCAATTGTGTGCACGTTATCACTTCGAAAATCTATCATTTTTTATCCTAATTTTTATGTTATATGTTTAAGAAAAAATTTTTCTTCTAATGCTCTCGATCTATTAATATTTTCTTTATTTTTAAAACCATGACCTTCGTTTTCATAGAGAAAAAATTCAGTATAAATACCCAATGATTTTATTTTTTTGTGTATCTCTTTAG
>CALJEH010000093.1 GCA_938074435.1 uncultured Alphaproteobacteria bacterium | reverse complement strand
CACAAGAATGAGAGTATTATCATTGCTAATTTCATGTTATTTGGAGGATCGGATGCTTTTAATTTTGCATCTTTTTGAAAAAAGACAAACCAAGGAAATTTAATTCCTGCGTGCAAGAATACGCCTGCAGAAGCCATTGTTAATAATAACCATAAGATTTTTAAATCTTCATAAACAGCCGCTTGGACTGTTAATGATTTTGATATGAATCCAGAGGTTAATGGAAATGCTGAAATTGATAAAGCACCAATTATTCCACAAATCATAGTTAGTGGCATCGTTTTGTATAACCCACCGAGGTCGGTACATTTTGTCTTGCCAGTTATGTAAAAAACTGAACCGGCACTCATTAGCAGAAGAGCTTTGTATATAATGTGAGTAAATGCATGTGCAGATGCACCGTTTATCGCAATTTCTGTTCCTATGCCTATTGCGACGATCATAAATCCAACCTGATTTACTATTGAATAAGATAAAATTCTTCTCATATCATTTTCTAGTATCGCAAAAATAATACCGTAAAAGATCATAAATACTCCTATATAAATAAGGAATTCATATCCGGCATAACCCCGGATGAGAACATATACGGCTGTTTTAGTTGTAAAAGCTGATAGAAATACGGTCCCAGACCATGATGCACTTGGGTATGAGTCAGGGATCCAACTTGAAAATGGTGGAGCACCTGCATTTATTAGGAAACCAACGAGCACGAAGTAACTGAATATATTTTCTGGTCTCATTAAATCAAAGGCTACGCTACCCGTTGAACTTGCATATCCAATGATACCGATAAGTAAAATTGATCCCCCTAACAAATGAACAGCTAGGTATCGAATTCCAGGATAATAAGCATCCTTTGAACCAGACCAAATGACAATAGTTGATGCAATAGCCATAATTTCCCAGAAGATAAATAGTGTTATCAAATCACCAGACAAAACTACAGAAATCGCAGAACCTACATAGATAAATGCTGAGGCTATTTCAGTTCTATTTTCTTGATTTAAACTAAAAATAGAAGTGCAGAATAAAATTAATAGGAATATGTATGAAAATAGCTTACTTAGTTTATCAATACTTATTATGACCAGTTCAAAATAATTATAATTGATAATAAAGTGGGAGCCCTCATCAAGAGATATCAATATAATTAAACTAACAATTGGAAAAATGGGCACCAATTGTCTGTATTTTATGTGTGGTATCAGGAGCCCAAATATTATTAGGATTATTCCAGGATGTAATAGATTAGTTATCATAATAATCCTCCGGTCTCTTCAAGAAAATTCCAATTAATTTAGATATAAAAACCAAAAAAACACATGAAAGGAAACCATATAATGAGGGGAATGCAAAGAAACCATCTATTTCAAAATAATTATGACGATGAATTATAAGATCACTTAAAAATAGTAAAGCAAGTACAACTATAAATCCTAACCATAGTTTCTTTATGTTATTGGACATTCTTTATTACCTCGATGATTAGAGTTGGATATAGGAAGAGAATTACCATTAATATGCAGCATGAGAGAATAGCAAAGTTTATAGTTAATGGTAGATCTTTAAATTTTTTATTAGCATTGCTATTGTTAAAGAAGAATTTATAAATTATCGGAGTAAAGTAACCAATATTCAATAGAGTTGAAATAGTAATGACTGATAAAATTATCCATTGACTTTCAGATGCTGCTGACTGGACTATGTACCATTTACTTGTGAAGCCAACAAGTATTGGTAAACCAATAAGCGACATAGCACCAAGTGTAAAAGCAATAGTAACAACTTTTAGATTTTTGCCAATTCCATTCATTTCACTTATTTTTGTGAAACCAGTGGATGTGTAGATAGCACCAGCAGCAAAGAATAATGTAATCTTACTGACGGCGTGAGCAATTAGATGCATGGTGGCTGCAATAATTGCAGATGGTGTCAATATAAGAATGGCAATTATGACATATGATAGCTGACTTATTGTAGAATACGCTAATAACCTTTTTAGGTTATCCTGTTTTAGTGCAATTATTGATGTTGCAATAATTGTAAACCCACAAACATACACAAGTAAATCAACTGTATTTAGTCCATGAAGTAATTCTACTCCAAATGTATAAACTAAGATTTTAATTATGGAGAATACACCCACTTTTACAACGGCTACAGCGTGAAGAAGCGCTGAAACAGGGGTGGGCGCGACCATTGCCGCGGGTAGCCAAGAATGGAAAGGCATGACTGCTGCTTTGGCTATTCCGAACACAAATAATATTAATAAAATTGAAATTTCAAAATGATTAATTTGATCAGGTAGTAGATTTGTAAATAATAAACCTTGATCAACAAATTCTAACCCTCCGCTAAGGTAATAAACATATCCAATTGCAGGAAGGAAGAAGCAAAGGGATGTCCCAAGAAGTATTAATAAATATTTTCTACCAGATGCTTTTGATTGCTCATCTCCCTTGTGAGTTACGAGAGGATAGGTTGAAATTGTTAGCAACTCGTAAAAGATAAAGAGTGTTATAAGATTGCTTGATAGCGCAGCTCCATTTGCACAAGAGATGGATATTGAAAAGAATAAGAAAAAATTACCAAGTCTTTTCTCATTATTTGAAATCATATAGCCAAGTGAGTAAGCAGTGGCAACGAGCCATAGAGTATTGACCATGATGAGAAAAACCATACTTATTGGCTCTATCCCAAGTGAGATCGTTATATTGTCAAATATATTTATGATATCAACATTGGAGTTTAGCTCATCAAATCTATCATAAATGTATATTGAACAAGCCAATGTTAATATTGGACCAATATATAAAATTAACTTTCTCGTGATTTCTATTGGCCATAATGACTTGATTGTAATAGCTGTTAGAAGTGGGATGAGTATAGGAAAATAAATCAAATATTCTATCATCATTGTCCTCCAAGCAGAACATTCTGCACTGCAATTTCAGCCAGTCCTGCTGTGAGTCTTGTATCAATTCCAAAATAGACTGTCGCAAGTGTTAATATAAAGGTGATGGCAAGCATTTCAACTGGTAGGCTTTTGCTATTTACAATGAGGGCATCCTCAGGTTGATGGAACCACATTAATTCAATTATTCTTCCTACATAGATTAATGCTAATAGTGAACTGATTGCTAATGATAAAACAACCAGCCACCAACCTTGTTCAAGCGCTCCTATAATCAAGTACCATTTCGAGATAAATCCTACAGTTCCCGGTATGCCTATGAGACTTAGAGAGCTAATAGTTAGGAGAATTGCTATTACAGGCATTTTCTTTCCAAGTCCTGTTAGTTCATGTGTATCCGAAATTTTTGTCTTAAATACAATACATCCGATTGCTAGAAATATTGCAGCCTTAATTATTGAATGATTGATAATATGGACTGTTGAACCAATTAGCCCATTATAGTTGGCAAGACCAATTCCTAATGTTATGTATCCAATTTGAGCTACTGAAGAATAAGCAAAAAGTTTTTTAAGATTGCTCTGGAAAATTGCAATCAATGATGCACCAAACATTGCTAGGATGGATAGACCAATGATGACAAATACAAATATTTTATTTGAATAAACAACATCATACCCGTAAACAAGGAAGAGATATTTGATAAGCAGATAAATAGCAACTTTTGTGGCTGTAGATGATAAGAATGCAGTTCCTACTGAAGGAGCATAGGCATAAGCATTTGGGAGCCATGCATGTAATGGGAAGAGAGCTACTTTAAGAGCAATTCCGACTGTAATGAAAGCTAAAGACGCATACAAAGGTCTGTATAATTCTAATTCTTGAATTCTTATTGAAATATCGTGAAGATTTAGGCTTCCAGTAAGGACAAAAATTAATCCAACACCTATTACATACAACGTGGCACCAATTGTGCCCATAATAAGATATTGATAAGCCGATAAAAGGGCTCTTCTATCTGAACCCATTGAGATTAGGATATATGTTGCTAATGAGGATATTTCTAAAAACACAAAGGCATTAAATGCATCACCTGTTGATAGTATTCCTATTAATCCTCCCAAGCATAACAAATACATGGAGTAGAAGGTTGAAATTTTATTTTCTTTCAACTCACTATTTAAACTATGCCTTGCATAGAGAAGTATTAAGAAAGATGCAATTGAAATTAGTATAATAAATAGAGCATTAAATTCATCTATTCTATATTCAATCCCAACGGGGGGCTCCCAGCCTCCCATAGCATATGAAATATTACCATTTTTACTTATCTGTAAATACATCATTATGGAAGCAATGGATGTAATCAAAGATGCAGTTGTAGAAATTAGCCAATTGATTGAGTTATTGCGAATTAACATTACAAATACTGAGCTAATTATAGGAAGCATGACAACTATTGCGGCGATATGTTCAATCATTGTTAAATCTCATCTTCAAATAGTTTATCTTCTTCAATGGTGCCGAATTCTTCATTGATACGAATTACCAAAGACAACCCTAGTGCTAGTGTTGCAATACCAACAACAATTGCAGTCAATATAAGAACATGAGGAAATGGGCTTGAGTATAAAGAAAAATCATCACTTAGTATGGGTGCAGTTCCATTTAATATTTTTCCAGGTGAAATGTAGAGAATATAGACTGATGTTTGAAATAGTGCTAAACCGACTAATTTTTTTACCATATTTCCTCGTGAGACGACGATGTAGAGGCCGCTGATCATCAAAAAAATGATTATGTAATAGTTGTAAGACGATACGAAGTTAGATAGGAATGAACTCATTTCTTGCCCCTATTAACAAATGCATAAAATATTGAAACCATAGAACCAATGACAGTTACAAATACGCCAATCTCAATCGAAATAATACCAATATGCTGTCCATGTTTTGGATAATGAGCTAATGCGTCGTAATCAAGAAAGTTAAATCCATTTATAATTGATAAAAAACCTGTACCAGCGAAAATAATAACACCAAGTGGGATCATTAAATGAAAAATCCATTCAGGAAAGTCTTTTAGTGCTTTCGTAGATCCAAATATTATTGTGTAAAGTATTATCGCTGAAGTAAAGATAACACCAGCTTGGAAGCCACCACCTGGACCATAATCTCCATGGAATTGGACATAGAATGCAAAAATGACAATGAATGGTATAAATATCTTTGAAGAAATTCGAAGTAATATATCTAATCTCATGCTAATATCCTAAGAATTATCTTTCTTTAAAAGGGAGATTACACCAATGGCTGCTGTAAAAACAACAATCACTTCACCAAGTGTGTCAAATCCTCTATAACTTGCTAATACTGAGGTAACAACGTTTGGAACTCCTGTTTCAGGAATGGATCTTTGCAGATACTGTGCTGAGACATGATTGTGCAATGGAGTATCTGATGCACCAAATGGAGGAAGACCATATGTGCCATAGATTAAAAGCCCACCTATAGCCAAGCAAACCATAATAGGGATTATTGAGCTGTGCTTTGGCTCTTCTTCAGTAGTTTTTGTGTAATATATGACTGTTAACATAAGTACAGTTGAGACACCTGCTCCAACTGCAGCTTCCGTTAGAGCAACATCAACAGCATCAAATATCAGAAGTAATGTTGCCATCAAAAAGCTGTAAATTGAGCTCAGTACTACAACACTAAACAAATTTCTTAGTTTTATTATGCCAAGAGTTGTTATAGCCATAAGCGTAAGAATAATCATGTTAACATAGATTTCTATTTTTTTGCCCTCCCTGACACTTTAATTGGCTTTATGTTATCGTGGATACAGGCTCTTGCCAGTGCATGAGTCGCAACAGATGATAAATAGAGTATGGCAAGCAGTACTAGTACTAATTTAAGGGACACAGCATTCAACCCAGAGTATATAATTAAGCCAAAAATAATAAGGCTTGCACCAGTAGTTTCCATAACAGAGGTAGCATGCATTCTTGTAAACACGTCGGGCATTCTAACCAGACCTATTGCACCAATTAATAGAAAAATAGAACCCAAAATAACTAGCCCATAAGAAATATATGTTTGTAAAACAATCATAATTACTCCTCTTCACCATGGCTTAGTGTGCCGTATCTGAAATACTTTAGAACAGCAAAAGTTCCAATCAAGTTAAGTAAAATATATGTTATTGCAATGTCTAGGAAATCGGTTCTATTGGTCATAAATCCATAAACAATTAGAAATAATACAGTTGTTGTTCCAATGATATTTGCAGCAAGAAGCCTATCAAATAAGGTTGGGCCAATAAGTGCTCTGTAGAGGGATATTATTAGTGTGATAGATATAATAAATATGACTATACTAAACATCCGTATCACCCATTAATTTTTTTATTCTGTTATCCATTGTTCCATTTTCTAATGAGGCTTTTGTATCCTTTGTGAGAGCATGTATATCTATCTCTTTTGATGTATTATTGATAATCACTGATATTGTCCCTGGAGTCATAGTTATAGAGTTTGCATATATGTTAAAACCCATTGTTGTTTTTTGATTTGATTTAATTTTAGAGTATTGTGGAGTGATATCCATCTCTTTTGAGAGTATTAACTTGGATACATAAAGACTTGATTGAATAACTTCTTTATATAACCACACCCAATAGAGAACAGCTTTTGGTAGAATTGAAATCGGCATGGATTCATCATCAACCATCTTCAGCTTATTTTGATAGAAAACAATCAAGACCGAACAAATCAGACCGACTGATATTAATAAAATGAAATTTTTGCCAGAAAGAAGGTACCAAAAAAGAAAAAGAGCTACTATTTGGATAAAAATTAGCAGCAACTTATTCATTTCTTAATCTTCAGAAATGATTGAAGCATTTGCATCATCTTTTATTTTTTGGATCATTGAAAGCAATCCATTGGAACGTTGCGGAGATAAATGGTTTTGCAGTCCAAATTTTGTAAATATATCTTCATGTTTTATTTCCAATATCTCTGACGGTTTCTTTTCTGAATATATTGCAATTAGAATTGCAATCAAGCCTTTTACGATAAAGGCATCACTGTCACCAACAAAATTTAGAACTTTTTCCCCATTTTTGTTTTGATTTATTTTTGAATACAACCACACTTGGCTTAGACAACCATTAACTTTGGTCGAATTATTTTTTAGAGCATCATCAAAATTGTTAATCGATTGACCTAATTCGATAATATATTTGTATTTATCTTCCCAATTTTCCAGGAATTCCATATTATCCAGTATTTCTTCTAGGTTTGGCATGATTTTCTATTACGGTTTTGCAAAAAAATTAGTTTATATATAAACAACCTAATATATTATACGATCTAAACTTGTTTTTTAATTATCATTTTTATTTATTAATATTTATTTATGTTTTGGAAAGAAAAGACACTGAGTGAAATGAGCCCGGATGAGTGGGAGTCACTGTGTGATCGCTGTGGTAAATGTTGCACATTAAAATTACATGATGAGATTTCTGATGATATTTATGATACATCAATGGTTTGTAAGCTATTTAATATAAAGAAATGTGAGTGTAATGATTACAATAATCGAATGAAGTATGTAAAAGATTGTATAAAACTCTCTCCATCAAATATTAATGAACTTGAATGGCTTCCAGAAACTTGTGCTTATAAGATTATATCTGAAGGAGGTGAGTTATTTGATTGGCATCATCTAATTTCTGGGTCTTATCACAGCGTCCATGAAACAAAAAATTCCGTTATAACAAATAATGTTGTCAGTGAAGAAAACGTTAAAGATGATGATTATGAAGACTATATAACAAAAAAAATTATTAAATTATGAGAAAAAAAATAAAAAGAGTTTACTTGTTATTTGCATCATTTCTAATGTCTGCTCTAGCAGTGGCTTTAATTCTTATCGCACTTGATGATAATATTATATATTTTTATTCTCCAAGTGAGGTCGATCAGCTAGATAATAAAAGCCTCATTAGAGTGGGGGGGTTAGTTAAGAATGATAGTTTACAAAGATTGGATGATAATAGCGTAAAATTCATCGTTACCGATAATGTTGGTGAAATTCAAATTTTTTATACGGGTATTCTCCCGGATTTATTCAGAGAAGGTCAAGGTGTAATAGCGGAGGG
>CALJEH010000092.1 GCA_938074435.1 uncultured Alphaproteobacteria bacterium | reverse complement strand
GAACCTTTGAGTTCAGCTGCCAAGGCAAAGTCGCTCATCTTCATTCCAAAGGCTTCCATGACAACTTCCATCGTCGCACGTTGACCGGAACCGGGATTCCCAACATTGACCTTGTATCCTTTCAGGTCTTCAAAACGACGGATGGGCTTGTCGCCTCGAGAGAGCAACGTAAACGGCTCTGGATGGACTGAAAAGACCGCGCGCAAGTCACTAAACTTGCCTTGATCAGCAAATTTACTGGTGCCGTTGTAAGCGTGGTATTGCCAGTCAGACTGGGCCACACCAAATTCCAGTTCACCTTCACGAACGGTATTGATGTTGTACACCGAACCACCTGTGGATTCAGCAGAACAGCGGATGCCGTGTTTCTTGCGATCCTTATTCACCAAGCGACAGATTGCCCCACCGGTTGGGTAATAGACACCGGTCACACCACCGGTTCCAATTGAAACGAAGCGCTGTTGCGCTTGCGTGGGCAGAACCCAGCTTACGACCAAGGCACCAGCCAGTGCCAAGTATTTCCAATTCATAATTTCTCCTGATTGATCAGGGTAGTAGCACCCTAAAACCATGATTCAGACTAACTAACTGTCAGTCAAAGGACACCACCATGCAACAATTTTTAGGGAGGTGCAAACCCTCCACTGACTTAAACAAATCGAAAGGGTTCACAGAGTGAAGGCAAGTATAATCATTAAAGAGTATTCGGTAAATATCTTATTTATAATTGGGACTTATCTTCTATTAACATCTCCCAAATTATTTTTTAATTCGAATGAAATTGAGCTAATAAGTAGTGAGATTTATTATAATGAGATTTCTTTATTTTTTGCTGCTCTTATAATACTTTCTAGTCAATTTATTACTAACTTTAGCGGCTTTATATATTGTACTCTATTACTAATTTCTATCTTTTTGAGGTATCTTGAAATATTCCATTATAAATTGTTTGGCTTTGGTTTTGAACCAATAAGTTTTTCACACTTTAATGAAGAATCAATTGGATTATTATTAGAAACGTATCAATTTGAAATAATTTCAACTTCAATACTACTAGTAATATTCTTAATATTATCTCAAAAAATTAGAATAAAAAGAAGTTATTTCTTAATCATATTATCTACCATTTTAGTAATTCGAGGCTTAATTCTTATAAATAAATGGGGCGGCTTAAAATTTTCTTCAATAAACAGAATTTATTCTTCTGAAATTTCATTATTAAATGCATATATTAGATACAACAAATCTTTCAATTTTAACATAAATAAGGAAGAAATAAATTTAATCAACCAATTGCATAGTGATAACACAAACACCCTGGTTCATAAAAGGAATATATTCTTGATATATTTAGAATCCTTCAGTCATTCATACCTAAACAAAAAACTCACGCCAAAATTATATAAATTCTCAGATGAAAGCTTAGTGTTCAGCAACTATTTTAACTCTGTAACACCAACAATCAATGCCATAATATCAAGCCAATGTGGAATTTTTCCTCAGCTAGGCTACGGTGAGAGAGCTAATTATAAAGCAAATGTAGAAAGATATAATTCCTTGACTTGTTTGGGAGATATATTGGAAGAGAATGGATATCATTTGAGATACATTCAGGCGGCAAATAAAGAATTTTCAAGCAAAGGTTTATTCCTTAAAAATCATGGCTTTGAGATTGTTTATGGAAGGGAAGAGATCAGTAGAAATTATTCTGATATATCGAAGCAAGAAACTAATTTTTGGGGCATTAGTGACAGGCAACTATTTGAAATTGCAAATCAAGAATTATCAAAGTTGAAAGATAAAATACCTTTCCTATTCTCATTAATAACAATAAATACTCATTCTCCTGGTTATTTCTCTCAGAAATGTCCTATAATTGAAGAAAAACAAATACTTAAATCCATTATGTGTACCGATCATTATCTTGGTATCTACTTGGAAAACATTAAAAAAGAGTTTCCTGAATCAATTATAATTATTACTGGAGATCATGTTGCTGGGCCAAATAATGAGGCACGTAGACTTATGAAAGACCAATATATTCAGTCAGCATATGATCGTACACTCCTCATAATACATGACCCAGATATCAATGAAAATACTATAAATTCCGTATTAGGGAGCACACCAGATGTATATCCTACTATCATTGAATTACTTGGTGGTGATGACTTACACATAAATTTTGGAAAATCATTACTAAGTAAACGTATTAGCAATCAAAATATAATAACTCCAGAATTCCAATTAAATGAATATCAATCAGATTTTCCTAAAGGAATTTTTGCGATACCATGCTTTGATGAGAAACCTATTTTAAATGATCGTATTCACAATTGCACCCGAAATAGAATTTTTAATTATGTAGAAAAAAATTTCTATCCTTTGAACTGAAGTCAAATTTATTGGTTTAAATATCTTACATTAATTTTTTTTTCTTTTTGTACCACCAAAAATAATTTCTCATCATAATTATTTTTTTTTTTAGAATATACCCAGTTTCTGGAAGTGAATAATCGAAAATAAAGTATTTCAATAATATGTCTTTTTCTATCATTTTTCTCGTACTTACAGCAAACCAAATCAAAATTATTCCTCTGAAAAAATTGATTAAGAATACTAGGCGTAAAGTACTGTAAACTCCGATTTTGCAAGGTATACCATTTTCCTTTCATTGATTTTGCTGTTGCTGTATCATTATTGTTTGAAGTTAC
>CALJEH010000091.1 GCA_938074435.1 uncultured Alphaproteobacteria bacterium | reverse complement strand
GAATTTTTATCAAGCATTTTAACTATTTTTTTTGTTCGAAAAGAAACTTTTGCAGTTCTACTTACAATTAACTCGTCAGTTGATACGGCTCCATCATTGTTGGTATCAGCTGATAAAAATTGTTTTTTAGCATAATTAATCAATTCTGTTTCTGAGATTAGCGCGTCATTATTTCTATCGGCTTTTGAGAATTGAACTCCTTCAAATGGCGCTAAACTGTTAAGTAAATTGGCGTTAGCAAGAGTAATAGCTCCCAATAAGATGAATGAAGTGAAAGCTGCCATAAGTGTTATTGTTTTTTTATATTTCATAATTAGCTCCAAATTTATTTTTAGTCTTACTTGAGTTACTTGAAATTATTCAACGTTGGAGCTATTAATTTCTGTCGCAGAAAATTTTAAATATTTAAGAAAATATCTTATGATTTGAGTTAATCAAACGGTATTTTAATACCCCGCCAACTTCTCCGCCATCTTACCCTGATCGGCATGCGCATAAGGAAATAATGATCTTTGATTGAAATTGTATGTAATGGAGTTAAATATTAGACTGAACGAGTTTGTAATTAATTGCATCGTATAATGCTTGAAACGATGCATCTACAATATTCGGCGATACACCAATGGTAACCCATCTCTCATTAGTTTTTGTATCAGATGACTCCACCAAAACCCTGGTCACGGCTCCTGTACCACCATTCAATACTCTCACTTTATAATCAACGAGCTGCATATTCTTGAGGTATTTATTATATTTTCCAAGATCTCTGCGCATTGCGTTATCCAACGCATTTACAGGTCCGTTACCCTCACCTGATGAGATAAACCGTTCGCCATCAACGAGTACTTTTACTGTTGCCTCTGATACAGTAATAAGTTCACCTTTAGCATTAATACGTCTTTCCACTAATGTCCTGAAACTTTCAACATTGAAAAATTCATTTAAGTTACCAAATATTTCACGAGCCAATAGTTCAAAAGATGCCTGTGCACTCTCATAAGTGTAACCTCTTGACTCCCTTTCTTTGACAATCTCCAATAATTCAGTAATTCTTTGATCATCTTTTTGTATGTTAACACCCATTTTCTTCAATGCAGAAATAACATTAGATTTTCCGCCCTGATCGGATATTAATAATTTTCTCTCATTACCAATGGATTCAGGTTCTACATGCTCATAGGTTTTAGGATCTTTAATGATTGCAGATGCATGAATACCAGCTTTCGTTGCAAAGGCACTTTCACCAACATAAGGCGATTGTTTATCAGGCGCTCTATTTAGAATATCATCCATGATGAGGCTAGTTTTTCTAATATTTTTTAAAGCTTTATTTGTTACTGATATTTCAAAGCTAGTATTAAATCTCTCTTTTAAGAGAAGGGTCGGTATGATTGTGATTAAATCAGCATTACCACATCTCTCTCCAATACCGTTAAGCGTACCTTGCACTTGACGCGCACCGGATTGAATTGCTGCTAGACTATTGGCTACAGCATTTCCTGTATCATTATGAGCGTGGATACCTAAATTCTTACCAGGTATAACATTGCATATTTCAGTTACAATTTCAGCTACTTCATCAGGCAATGTACCGCCATTCGTATCACACAAAACGATCCATCTTGCTCCTGACTCATAAGCTGCCTTTACGCATTCTATAGCGTAATCTCTGTTATTCTTATAACCATCAAAAAAATGTTCACAATCAACCATGACTTCACCATGTGATTTAGAAGCAGCTTTTACGGACTCTTTAATTGATGAAATATTTTCTTCAAGTGTACAACCAAGCGCTTTTCTTACATGAAAGTCCCATGATTTTGCGACATAACAAATTGCGTCCGTTTTATATGATAATAACTCATTAAACCCAGGATCATTTGAGGCTGAACGACCGGGTCTTTTTGTCATTCCAAATGAAACAAATTTTGAATTTTTGAATTTTGGCGGTGAATTAAAAAAATCTGTATCTGTTGGATTTGCTCCTGGATATCCACCTTCTACATAATCTATTCCCAAGTCATCAAGGATCTTTGATATTCTGTTTTTATCATCCAAAGTGAAATCTACGCCCGGCGTTTGGTTGCCGTCTCTTAGAGTCGTATCAAATATATATATTTTTTCTTTACTCATTTATATATTCCCAGGTGGACGTATCTCCATCATCTTGAAGCTTTATTCCCATTAATTCAAGTTTATTCCTAATTTCATCAGATTTTTTATAATCCTTTGCCTTTCTTGCTATATTCCTCTCTTCAATGAGTTTGTTTACTTCTGTTTCATCGATTGTAGCTTTTTTACTATTTTGCTCTGATGCCACTGAACGACTCAAATCTTCGATGTTAATTCCCATAAAGTTTAATGCTCCAAAGAGTTTGTCGTATTCTTTATTTGAAAAATAACCGTGCATTTTTGTGATTGCTTGAGGTGTATTTATATCATCCAAAAGGGTTTCATAGACTTCTGATGGTACCTCTTGAGTCCTCAGATTATCTTTATTTGATACGGATAGCCATTTCTTCAAAATATTCTTAGACTCCTCTAAACTACTCTTTGTCCAATCTATTGGTTGTCTGTAGTGTGTTCTTAACATGGTAAATCTTAGGATTGCACCATGGTATGTATCCAACATGTCGTTCAATGAAACCACATTTCCGAGTGATTTCGACATCTTTTTTCCTTCGATATTTAATGTTCCATTATGGACAAAATATTTGGCCATGTGTTCATTGGAATGATACGAACATGATTGAGCAACCTCATTTTCATGATGAGGGAATATCAGATCGATTCCACCTCCATGAATATCAAATTCTTGCCCCAGATATTTTGATGACATTGCTGAACACTCAATATGCCAACCAGGTCTGC
This sequence comes from uncultured Alphaproteobacteria bacterium, assembly GCA_938074435.1. Classification (GTDB taxonomy): domain Bacteria; phylum Pseudomonadota; class Alphaproteobacteria; order Rhizobiales; family TMED25; genus TMED25. The sequence continues at coordinate 9,801 of CALJEH010000091.1, read as the reverse complement.
CTTTCCCCCATGGACTATCCCAGTAGGGCTCATTTGGCTGACTTGGTTTCCACAATACAAAATCAAGAGGGTTATTTTTGTAGTTTGCAACCTCTATTCTTGCACCAGCTATTAAATCTTTCTGAGATTTATTGGATAAGCTCCCGTATTTGTCATATTTATTTATGTCAAATATTACATGTCCATCCGCTACATAAGCTGATTTCTTATCAATGAGACCTTCTATGATCTCAATCATTTCAGATATATGTTCCGTCGCACGCGGTTCAATTGATGGTGACAAACATTCTAATTTACTTGCATAATCTTTGAATTTTTTTTCAATATCCGTTGTTAATTTTTTAATCGCCAAATTTGTTTCAATATCAGGGTATTTTTCTGATGCTATTTTGTTTATTTTATCATCTACATCAGTAATATTACGAACGTAAGTTACATTCTCATTTCCATAGAAGTTTCTTAATATCCTGTAGAGAAGATCAAATACTATTACTGGTCTCGCATTACCTATATGTGGTTCGTCATAAACGGTTGGACCACACACATACATCCTGATTTTATTCACATCCAAAGGAATGAATTCATCTTTTTTCTTAGTTATAGAATTGTATAGGTATAAATTCATTCTGATTACCTTAAAGTATTCACTGAGATCATATTTAGGATTTTCTCTAAGGTCCTATTAAAACTCGAGTAATCACCTGTGGCGCGCGTAAAGATCAATGCACCCTCTATAGAGATAATAATATCCTCCGATATAGCTACTGCACGTGCGTTATCAATACCTTCATCTTCAATAATTTTAATGAGGGAATCCTTCCAATACATTGCGGCGTTCTTAATTTGCGTATGAAAAATATCTTTTGTTGATCCAATAGCAAATACATCTATTAAACAAGACCTTTTGCCGTTGTTATAAAATAGATTTATACCTTCTAGCATATTTTTTATTTTTGTTTGGAAATTAAGATCGGTAGCAAGTGGAGCTAACACTAATTTAGTAAAATCTCTACTGATTTTTTCATAAACTGCATTAGCCATTTCTTCTTTTCCACCTGGGAAATGATAATAAAGGCTAGCTCTCCCTAGCCCTGTCTTTTGAGACAATATTGTAAGACTAGTCCCGTCGTAACCAAATTCACAGAATATATCAATGAGTTTATCTACTAAATCTCTATATGAAACAATTTTTACCAAACCATCACCTTTAGAACGATCGTTCGATTATAAATCAATTTAAATGAAAATCAAATATAATTATCTAATCTTTTTTGGACTTTATCCTTACCAAGTAAGAGTATGAAAGTCGCCAGTTCTGGACCAGAGGTCTCGCCTGTGAGTACAATTCTTAATGGTAAGTATAATTCTTTACCTTTTAAGCTGGTCCTATTTGACACTTTACCTGTCCATTCTGACCATGTGTTTTCATTCCATGGATCTTCAGGTAATAACTCCTTTGCAGCTGTTATTACTACTTTATTTACACTCTCATTATTACCAATTGGATTATCTCCTACAATATCCCACCATTTTTTGGCTTCATGGATATTATTAATATTTGTCCTTATTACGTTCCAAAATTTTTCAGCATTCTCACCTTTTATTCCATCTTGCGCTAATCTATCACTAGCTCTTTCAAATGGAATATTCTGAATAATCTTTTTGTTTAGTACTTCTAGTTCTTCAACACTAAACCTTGCAGGTGAACGAGAGATTTTTGATAGGTCATAGTTCTTGACTAATTCATCCGTTGTTTGGAATGCTTCTACAGCATCTGATGTACCAATACGCGCACAGTAATTTATAAGAGTTATCGGTTCAATTCCTCTTTCTCTAACTTCCCCAAGTGATAATGACCCTGATCTTTTTGACATACGCGATCCATCTTTTTGCACCATTAAACTGTGATGACCAAAATCTGGGATGGATGCATTGAGTGTTTTGAATAACTGTATTTGTGTTGCTGTATTAGACACATGATCTTCACCTCTCAATATATGAGTGATTTCTAGATCAATATCATCAACAACACTAGGTAATGTGTATAAGAACGTTCCATCTGCTCTGATCAAAACGGGATCTGAAAAAGAGCCACAATCAATTGTTTGGCGATCCCTAATCAAATCTTTCCATTCAACAACCTCACGATCAAGTTTAAATCTCCAATATGGATTTATGCCATTGGATTTATATTCATTTTTTTGCTCTTCAGTAAGGTTTAACGCACTCCTGTCATATATTGGTGGCTGACCACGAGATAAACTTAATTTTCTTGCACGGTTTAGCTCTTCATCAGTTTCAAAGCAAGGGTAGAGCTTACCCTGTTCTATTAGCCTGTTTGCAATATCTTGATATTTCTCGGTTTTTTCAGACTGTCTTTTAATATCAAAAATATCTATTTCTAACCAATCGATATCGTTAAGAATAGATTGGTAATATTTTTCTTCTGATCTTTCAGTATCTGTATCATCGATCCTTAGTATTAGTTTTCCATCAATTGCCTTAGAATATATATAGTTCAATATTAATGTTCTGGCATTGCCGATATGTAAATTACCAGTTGGACTTGGAGCGAATCTGAGTTTATTGATTGTCATAATATTTTTCTAAATTTTGTCTCGAAAATTGTTTGTAATTGGATATCTTCTGTCTTTTCCAAAATTCTTACTGGATATTTTTACCCCTGGCGGTGCCTGCCTCCTCTTGTATTCTGATATATATAAGAGATTTTGAATTTTAGTCACCCATTGTTTATCATGTCCTGATTTTATAATATCTTTTACGGATATCTCTTCTTCAATAAGTTTGAATAGAATATCATCGAGGACATCATACTCAGGAAGAGAGTCTTGATCCGTTTGATTATCTCTTAATTCAGCTGTTGGAGCTTTCGTTATAATGTTTTTTGGAATGACTTCATGATTTGGACCCAAACAAAATTCAGGTTTATTATTATTACGCATCTCAGCAATTTGATATACTTCGGTTTTATATACATCCTTGATGGGGTTAAAAGCACCAGACATATCTCCATATAAGGTCGCATATCCCACTGCCATTTCTGATTTATTTCCTGTGGTTAGTAGAAGTTTATTAAATTTGTTTGATAATGCCATCAACAAAACCGCTCTGATCCTAGATTGTACATTTTCTTCCGTGATATCTTTGTTTGTTCCCTCGAAGAATGGGTTTAACTGGTCTTCTGCTGCATCAACCATCTTCTCTATCGATATTTCATCTGGATCAATTCCAAGGTTCTGTGCACATTCAATAGCATCAGCCAAACTCTCATTACTTGTATATTTTGATGGTAGCATTACGCATTGCACATTTTCACTACCAAGTGCATCAACTGCCATACATGATACTAATGCTGAGTCAATTCCGCCTGATAGCCCAATGAGAACATCTTTAAATTTATTTTTTTGAACATAGTCCCTGAGCCCAATTACACAAGCAGAATATATATCTTTTAATTCTTCACTATCAGTTTGTTTGACTATTGTTTTGCATAACCATTTATCATCATCTTTAGACCATAATGTACTTTGAATATTTGATACAAAATTCGGTAACTTTACTGGCATACTATAGTCAGGATTAATAACAAAAGAACCCCCATCAAAAACCAGCTCATCTTGCCCACCGATCTGGTTTACATAAATTAGTCCCAAACCACTTTCTACAACTCTTTGCATAGCCACATTCATACGAAGATCTTGTTTATCCCGATTATATGGTGAGCCATTAAGTACAATCATTAATTCTGCTCCTGTTTCAACAAGACACTCAACCACATCCTCGTGCCAAATATCTTCACATATGGCAACACCAATTTTCAATCCACGAAAGTTCATTGGACCAGGCAAATCACCCTTATTAAATATCCTTTCTTCGTCGAAGACATCATAATTGGGCAGATGACATTTATGCTGAATTGAGATTATTTTGCCATTATCTATGAGTGCTACTGAATTAAATATTTGATTTTTATCCTTTGTCGGCAAACCAACTAAAATCGCCGGACCTTGTTTTTTTGTTTCTTCAGCTAACAACTGCAGGTATGCATCTATCTCATCCAAGAAAGAATGTCTGAGTACAAGGTCTTCTGGCGGATAACCAGAGAGAAATAATTCTGAGAAAACTATCAGATCAGCATTTTCAGTATTTCTACTATTTCTAGCTTCTAAAACAAGATTGTAATTGTGCTTTATATTCCCTACAATTGGATTTTCTTGTACCAGAACGATATTAATCTGATTATCTTTTATCATTTCTGCAATCAGCGCTTTATAGTGTTGATCTTAATTCATCTGCAACAAGAAAGGCTAACTCAAGAGCCTGATCTGCATTTAATCTGGGATCACAATGAGTATGATACCGGCTCGAAAGATCTTCATCTCTTATGGAAATAGCTCCGCCGACACACTCTGTAACATTTTTTCCAGTCATTTCAACATGTATACCACCAGGGAAAGTACCTTTATCTTTGTGAATTTTCATATAACTTCTTACTTCATTCATTATGTATTCAAAAGGACGTGTTTTAAATCCAGAATCTGATTTAATTGTATTTCCATGCATTGGATCACAAGACCAGAGCACATTCTTATTTTCTTTTGAAATTATATCAATAAAATTTGGTAGGTGTTTTTCTACATTCTCATATCCAAATCTAGCTATTAATGTTATACGCCCTGCCTCATTTTCTGGATTAAGAATATCTATTAGTCTTATTAGGTTCTCTGAAGTTAATGATGGTCCACACTTAATTCCAATAGGATTTTTTATTCCTCTACAATACTCGACATGAGCTTCATCAGGATCCCTCGTTCTATCACCAATCCATACCATATGACCTGAAGTTGCATACCAATCCCCAGTAATTGAGTCAACTCTGGTCATTGCTTCTTCATAACCAAGTAATAATGCTTCATGACTTGTATACAAATCTGTAGTTCTTAACTGAGGCACAGACTCTGGAGTAACTCCACATGCCCTCATAAAACCAAGAGACTTTGTTATATTTTCAGCTAAATATGAGTATTTCTCTCCGATAGGTGAATTATTCAAAAACTCTAATGTCCAACTATGCACCCTCTCAAGATCGGCATAACCACCTTGTGAAAAAGCTCTCAGCAAATTAACTGTTGCAGCGGACTGTCTATAAGATTTCAATAACCTTTCTGGATCAGGTTTCCTTTGATTTTCTTCGAATTCTATACCATTTATTATATCACCTCTATAACTTAGCAACTCTTCACCATTAATTACTTCTGTATCAGAGGACCTTGGTTTAGCAAATTGTCCAGCAATTCTTCCTACTTTAACGACTGGTAATGAAGTCGCAAAAATTAATACAACTGACATTTGGAGAAACAATCTAAATATATCTCTTATATTATCAGGATTATGCTCCACAAAGGACTCAGCACAATCACCACCTTGTAATAAGAAGGCCCGACCTTGACTGGCAAGTGCTAGCTTATCTTTTAAATCCCTTGCTTCACCTGCAAAAACTAACGGAGGGTATGTTGAAATTGTATTTTCAACATTTGAAAGATGATCCGTATCTTCATATTCTGGCACTTGTTTAATAGGTTTATTACGCCAGCTAGAAGGTGTCCAATTATGCATAAATTTCTCCAAAATTTAATTTATGATAAATATATATAAGCCGATTTTTCATAATAAGATATTAATACAAGAAAATTTATTTAAAGGCTATAACTCTTTGGTAACCTTATTTCTCATTGTCATAATTTCTTCTGAGGTTGATGGGTGCAATGGTATCGTATTATCTAAGTCCGTTTTACTTGCTTTTTTATTGATCAATGTTGACATAATCTGTGTTAATTCAGCAGAGTCATCTCCCATCATGTGAAATCCAATAAGTACTTGAGTCTTGTGATCAATAATAAGCTTAATAAAGGTACGTTTATTTACATCTGATAAAGTATAATACAACGGCCGGAATGATGATGTATAAATGTCTATCTTTTTATATTTTTGCAATGCATCTTGTTCAGATAAACCAATAGTTCCAATTTCAGGGTTTGAAAAGATAGCTGTTGGTATATTTTCAATGATGAACTTATCAGTATCTTTCTCAAATTGTTCTCTAGCAAAAATCATAGCTTCTCTGATTGCAACAGGAGTTAGATGATGATTATTTGCAACATCACCAATTGCATAGATATTCGGAATGGATGTTTGGAATTGGCTATCAACTTTTACTCTTCCATTCGCATCTGTTTCTATTTCAATCTTATCACCTAAAAATGAGAGATCAGAATTCCTTCCTGTTGCAAAGAGTACTAGATCAGTAGAAATAGTTGAACCATCATTTAGGTTTGCGGTGTACTTACCATCATGACGATCTAATTTTATGATATCAGTATTTAATCTCACTTTGCATTTGTCAGATTGAATTTGTTCATAAATATTATTACTTATATCAACATCAAAATTTTTTAGAAGTTTATCACCTCTATATATAAGTTCACACATAGTTCCGAAACCTGATATGATAGAAGCAAGCTCAAGAGCTATATACCCCCCACCTACAATCACAACATTTTCTGGCAGTTTATCCAATTCAAAAAAATCATCTGATGATATTCCATATTCAATTCCCGTGATATTTGGGAAATTTGGCTTTGCACCGGTTGCTATTAATATTTTCTTACATTTGAATTGATCACCATTTGATAATTCAACAGTGTCCCTATCAATAATTTTTGCCTCGGACTCAATTACATTTGCTCCAGATTTTTCGAGGTTTGTTTTGTAAATATTACTTAGTCTTTGAATTTCCTTATTCTTATTTTCTATTAATCTTTTCCATGAAAATCTTGGTTCATCAAAGCTCCAACCATAACTTTGAGCTATAATATTATGTTTACTGAATTTTGAACTATAGCTCAGTAATTTTTTAGGTATGCAACCTCTGATAACACATGTGCCACCAATTCGATATTTTTCTGCAATAACAACATTCGCACCGCTTTGAGCTGCTAACCGAGCTGCCCTTACTCCGCCTGAGCCTGCGCCAATAACAAATAAATCACATTCTTTAATATTACTTTTCATAATAAAACCTATAACCAACTAATTATTTGAATAATACTTCCGATGCCTTTTCCTTTTCGCCTAATATCATTGAACTAGCCATTTTGATAAATAATCCACTAGTAATGACACCTGGAACACTCTCAATTTTAGTTTTAATCTCATTAAGGGAATGGAGCTCAGCACAATAACAATCAACTACGAGGTTACCCCCATCTGTATTGAAATGTGATCCATTATCATTCATTCTAATTTTAATTTCCGGATACAAATCATATTCTGAGAAAATATTTTTCAATAATGTGATTGTTGATTTTGGTCCAAATTTAACAATTTCCACTGGTAATGGAAATTTTCCTAACTTATCGACATATTTTGTTTCATCTACGATGATAATGTAATCTTTAGAAATAGATGCTATCATTTTTTCACGCAAAAGTGCTCCACCTCCACCCTTGATCATATTTCCATTATGGTCAATTTCATCAGCTCCATCTATGGTGAGATCTAAATAATTGAAGTTATCAATTTCTTCGATATTAATTGAATTATTTTTTGCCAATAACTCAGTTTGAGTAGATGTACATGCAAACCTGCAGTTGTCCTTTAGCTCAGAATTATCTCCCAATAACTTTATTAACTCGTTTGCAGTTGATCCAGTCCCTAGTCCAATGTTCATCCCTGAAGTGATTTTTGTGATAGCAAGTTTTGCTGCATTTATTTTTTTTTGTTGTGTAACCATCAGAAATTTATTGGACCATATAAAACATTCATATATTAATGTTTTTAACACATATATTTGCAAAAGTAATAAAAATGATAAAGCGAACACGCCAAAAAATGGTTGTATTTGACCTTGATGGAACACTGATAGATACAGCGCCAGATCTTATCGCATCCGCAAGAGAGGTAATTAAGGAAATTATCGATGTCGAAATTGACTCAGAAACTTCAAGAAAATTTATTGGTAAAGGTGGTGAATATTTCATAAAAAAAAATCTTGAATTTAATAACATAAACCTTGATCAATCTAAAATTGAAAAACTAATTTCTCAGTTTCTACTTATTTATGAAAAGAACATATCCAATAAAAGTTCGTTGTACCCGAATGCCATCAGAACTCTTAACTGGCTTAAAGACAATGACTATATTCTGAATATTTGCACTAATAAACCTGAAAAGTTAGCAAAAATAATTCTAGAAGATTTTAATATCATTAGCTATTTCGATGAAATAATAGGGGGAGATACGCTTGCTCAAAATAAACCTAATCCACTTCCTCTTTTGACTATAATGCAAAACCATAACATTAAACCATTGAATACACTTATGGTAGGTGATACTACCACGGATATCTTAACCGCAAAAAATTGTAATGTTAGATCTGTTTGTGTAGACTTTGGTTACTTTGACGGGGAAATTCCTGGCGTTGAAGCGGATTTCTTGATATCAGATCTTTTTGAAATAAGAGAATTATTACTCCAAAACTACTAACATCTTATACAAATTTTGAAAATATTCTTGTTTTAGACAAATTTTGAAAATATCCTTGCCCACGTTCTAATTCCACCTACATAAGAAGATAAATTATATTTTTCATTTGGGCTGTGAATTCGATCGTCATCAAGTGCAAAACCGACTAATACTGTATCCATATTTAGTTGATTTTTGAATACTTCTACAACTGGAATTGAACCACCACCACCCGTAAATACAGGTACTTTCCCCCACTCCTCCTTAATCGCTTCTGAAGACACTGAAAAGAATTCACTATCAGTATCAAATTCTATAGCTTTACAATAGTCTGCACCTTTGAAATTTACTTTTATACCTTCTGGAACATTTGATCTTATAAATAAGTGTATATTATCTAATATTTTCTTTGGGTCTTGTTTACCTACAAGCCGACAAGTAATTTTTGCGCTTGCACTCGAAGGTATTACAGTTTTAGTGCCTTCATCTGTATATCCACCAAAAATTCCATTGATCTCAAAAGTTGGACGAGCCCAGATTTTTTCAAAAATAGTTCTATCATTTTCACCTGATGATGTAATTTGTCCAATTTTATTTAAATATTCTGTTTCATTAAACTCTAATTGAGACCAACTTATTTTTATATTGTCTTGAACTTCACCTACCCCCTCGTAAAATCCAGGGATCATAACCTTTCCATCTGTGTTGTAGATTTTTGAAATTATTTCACTCAATAATCTAATTGGATTCCAAGCAACACCTCCATATTCACCGGAATGGAGATCCCTATTTGGACCAATAATTTCAACCTCTTCAGATAGAAGCCCCCTAAGACTTCTCGTGATAGCAGGCGTATTCTTATTCCACATACCTGTGTCACAAACAAATGCTATATCTGCTGATAGCTTATCCTGATAATCTTTTAGGAAAATTGGTAAAGTTTTTGAACCACATTCCTCTTCGCCTTCTAAAATAATTTTTAATGAGAATGGTAGTTCACCGCTTTGTTTAAAAATATATTTGAGTGCAATTAAAAATGTCAATAGTTGACCTTTATCATCGCTAGCACCCCTGGCAACAATACACGTTTCACCATCAATTTCTGAAATTACAGGTTCAAATGGGTCTGAATTCCAGAGACTAATTGGGTCAACAGGCTGAACATCATAATGACCATAAAAAAGTAAGGTTTTGGATCCAGCTTTCTGTGATTTATATTCAGAAAAAACAATGGGATGCCCCTCAGACTCATAAATA
>CALJEH010000090.1 GCA_938074435.1 uncultured Alphaproteobacteria bacterium | reverse complement strand
TTTAATGATGCTATGAATGCTCTATCATTTAAGGGAATTATTGTTAATGTAGGCTACATGGATGGAATGGATACTGTTCCAATAAACATTCGAAAAGTTCACGCACAGAGATACAGTATACATGGTATATCAAATGCTTTTGTAACAAAGGATGATATTATTCAAACAGTTGAAGGTTTTAAAAGAGATATACTCCCTCACCTTGATTCAGATAATAACAAACCAATAATCGATAAGGTATTCCACTTTGATGAGATAGATCAAGGTCGTGAATACATGATGAGTAATAGTCAAATTGGTAAAATTGTAATAACACTATAGAAATGGAGAGAGAAATGGTTAAAAAAGTTGGTATTGTAGGTATGGGTCTGATGGGGCAAGCTTTCATTCTAAATATGAGAAAATCACAGTTTATTATTCAAGGATTTGATGTTGACCCCAACAGAATGGATGAATTAAGAGAACAAGGAGGAACTCCGGTCAATACTCCAGCTGATGCAGCTAAGGATGTTGATTGTGTAATAATGTCACTCCCAAACAGTACAATTGCAAGAGATGCAGCTGTAGGGTCTAATGGGATTGCAGAAGGAGTGACATCAGATAATCTTTATATTTGTGACACTACCACTTCTAGACCAGAAGATTCTATATCCCTCTCAAAAGATCTTGCAGAAAAAGGAATAAAATTTTTGGATTCAGCAGTTAGTGGAACGAGTACAATGGCAAGAGCCGGTGATTTAATAGTAATCGCGGGTGGTAAAAAAGAAGACTTCGATGTATGTAAGGGATATTTTGAAGGCTTTAGTAGAGCCGCCTACTACATGGGGCCTGTAGGATCAGGCGCAAGAACCAAATTAGTTATTAATCTTATACTTGCTGGAAATAGACTTGCTCTTGCAGAAGGATTGGTTCTTGGACACAAAGCGGGACTTGAACAAGAAAATTTATTAGAAGTGTTAAAGGACAGCGCAGCATCATCAAAAACAATGATAGATAAAGGTCCAAAAATGATAAATGCTGACTACTCAAAACAAGGTCAAATAAAGACTTCACTCAAAGATAACAGACTGATGATTGAACAAGGACAGATACTTGGGTCACCTACATTAATGACATCCGTTCTATCACAGATCTATCAAGCCGCATATGAAAAAGGATATGCTGAAAAGGATACTGTATCATTTTATGAAATTCTCAGAGGTATGGCTGGGCTTGAAGAACGCGAAGGAATAGATGATGTACCCTTTGGTAAAAAAGATCCAAAATAGTTAAAATTATTATGAAATATTCGAAGAAAGAATCTAAAGAAGCAGCTAGAGAGTTATTGAAGGGAATATGGACTGCCATGCCATATTGCTGGGATGAAGATGATAATTTTGATGATGTTGCTAATCGATCAAATATGGATCATATAATCGAGAACATAAAAGTTGATGGGCACTATTGTTCAGGTAATATTGCTGAATTTTGGTCAATGCCTGATAATGAAAGAATGCATGCACATGAAGTAATGCTTGACCAAGCACAAAATAGGATCCCTATGATTGCAGGTTGTCACCATCAGTCAGTAAAGCAAGTAGTTACACTAGCAAAACATGCTCAAGAAATTGGTTATGATTTTGTAATTGTGCTCACACCATATGTTGCAGCCAGAGACGACGAAACTGTCTATCAATTTTATGAATACATCTGCTCAAGAGTTGACATTGGTATAATCCTATTCAATGTTCCTCAAAATTGTCATCCAATAAATGCTAATCTCGCAAAACGGCTATCAAAACTTCCAAATATCTGCGGATATAAGCAAGCTGATGGGTCGCCAGCTTCTACTCACTCAATAATAGACTCTGTAGGAAAAGATATAGTGATATCTGTAGCAGATGAAGCGCCATGGCTAACCAGTATGACTCAACTCGGACTGCAGTGGCTTGTAAATTACAATCCACATCTATATCAATCAAAAGGTTGGTTGCCTCTAAAAGATTATACAGATGCTGCATTAAATGGTGAGATAAATAGAGCCACTGAGATAGCTAAATCAATTCAGCCACTCAGGGAACTCCATGCAAAATGGATTATGGGATATTGGAATAGTGGCAGAATGCCTATCAGTGAAATGAAATATTGGCAAGAACTCATTGGTATGAAAGGTGGAAGGACAAGGCCACCAGTTATTAAAATAAGTGATGAAAAAAAACAGGAATTAAAAGAAGATCTAAAAAGTACGGGATTATTTGATATTATTTAGTCTTTGTACAATAAATTTGTATTCAATTCATCAATAGAATTAACTCCCAATAGGGCAATATCCCTATCAATTTCTTCCATTAATAATTGTATAGAGTGTTCAACCCCCTCTTGACCTGCTATAGAAGCTGCATATAAAAATGGTCGCCCGATAAAGACAAAATCTGCTCCAATAGCCAAGGCTTTAATGACATCCGTACCTCTCCTAAAACCACTATCAACAAATATTTTAAAGTCACCTTTGATTACTGGCTTTATGTTCTCGAGAGCTTTGATTGATGATATGGCTGAGTCAAGTTGTCTGCCGCCATGATTTGATATTATAATAGCATCTGCACCCATGCTCTGCGCTTTAATCGCATCATCTTTGTTTAATATTCCCTTTACTATAAGATTACCATCCCATAAGTCTCTTATTTGCTTTAGATGCTCCCAGTTCAAGTTAGACCTTTTACCAAAATCACGATTTATGGAAGCTGAAAAAACTGGCTCACCTCTATCAGCAAGAAAATTCTCAAAGTGAGGCATACCATGGATTAAAAGCGTTCTTAAAAATGTATTTAAAGTCCACTTGGGTCTGATCATTCCATCATACATTAATCTAAAAGAGGGTCTTAAAGGAGTTGAGAAACCATTTCTAAGATTATTTTCTCTACCCGCTAAGACTGATACATCCACTGTTAGAATGAGTGTCTTAAAACCTGCATTTTTAACACGAAGAACTAACTTTTCAACTTTATCATGATCACCTGGTAAATAAGCTTGGAACCATGTCTCAGGTGCTAATTTTATAATTTCTTCCATTGGTATTAGGGATGATCCACTAATGATCATTGGTATATTCATATTTCTAGCAGCTTCTGCTAGAACTATATCACCCCTGTATGCGGCAAGCGCGCTGACCCCCATTGGTGAGATACCAAATGGCGCATTCCATTTATTACCGAACAGTGATGTAATGATTGATCGTTCCGAAACATCCCTCAAGATATTTGGTATAAATTTTATTTTTTGCAGGTCATGTAAATTCATGTCAAGTGTTTGATTTCTTTCAGAACCACCTGAAATATAACCAAAAACTGGCCTTGGTAAATGTCTCATTGCATGATACTCTAGATCATCTAGTGCAAAAACTTTATTTAATATTCTTGGCTTTTTTTTCATGAAATTAAATTTGGATTAAATAAGTATATTCAAAGTTAACAATATTTGATTTTCTGATATAGTAAATACTTAAGAAAAAAAATACAAGTTATACATATGTTTGATCTAGAAAATTTTATTGAAGAATGTGATGCCCGTATCGATAAAATAAACAACCACAAGGCTGTCATTGATATACTCTCAAAAGCAGTAGAAGATCCAATTGGTATATTCAAGAAACTTGGTGAGCCAACAAAAGGTGGGATTCAAAAACTTTACCAATCTGATAAATTTTCAATAATAAATGTAATTTGGACGCCAAATATGACAATCATGCCCCACAATCATAATATGTGGGCTGCAATTGGTGTTTACTCAGGACGTGAGGATAATATTTTTTGGCGACGATTAGATAATAAAGAACACGGTAAAATTGAAGCAGCCGGCGCAAAATCACTCGAAAAATTTGATACTGTTCCACTCGGCAGTGATATTATTCATTCTGTAATTAATCCAACAAATAAATTTACTTGTGCTTTACATGTGTATGGCGGTGATTTTTTTGACACTCCTAAGAGTGAATGGGAACCCGAGACATTGGTTGAAAGTGAATATAAAGTTGAACACTCGCATAAAGTCTTTGATGAAGCAAACAAAAGAGCGCAGATAACTTCTAAATAATTTCTACAACCTCTCCTGAATCACCTGATTTTACAATCGCTTCAAATATCTCAATATTTGCAATCATCTCATCAGTTGAAATTGGATATTTTTCGCCGTTAACTGCAGCATCATGCCAACACTCAAAATTTTCAAGTACAGTATTTGTGTGAGTATGTGTAGTTATAATTCTATCACCCCCTTCTTTACAAAGAACGAGCTCGCCTGGATCATCATGTTCAAAATTATTAATTTCTCTCGCTTCAATCCAACCCTTATCACCAAATACGGTATATCTACCATAAAAGGGAGTGGCAATAGATACCGAAACAATACCTGTAATCCCAGTCAAAAACTCTATATTTGCAGACATTGTATCAATCCTTGGCTTTTCGTATGCAATACTTGACATGGTTGAATACACTTTCTTTGCTCTGCCAAACATATGGACCATAAAATCTGTTAAATGAATTCCTCTTGCAGTAAAGCCTCCTCCAGGCGCATCTATTGGACTGAATCTCCAATTGTCTTTATCAAGTGTTTTAAACAAATCATGACTGAAGTTAGTTTCAACATGAAGCACATTTCCGATATCACCATTTCTTACATGTTGAAATAAACTTTTCATTGCAGATTCATAGCGTCTCTCATGCCCTAAACCAAGAACAATTCCTCGGTTATTACATACCTCTATTGCATCTTTGGCATCTTGCGAACTTAATGAGAGTGGTTTTTCACAAAAAATTTGTTTTCCAGCTTCCGCAGCTTGAATAATATGAATGTGATGAAGTCGATTAGGCGTTGCAAGAATTACAGCATCTATATTTTGATCTTCAAGAACAGATTCATATGAGTTCCTCAGTTCAATGTTGTATTCTTTTCCAAAATCAGAAAGGTTGGATAAGTCCTGATCAACACCACAAATAACATTTATTTTTTTACTTTTAATAAGGTTTTTTACAATTACCTTACCCCACCAACCCAAGCCAATTACAGCTGCTTTCATAGAGAAATCTCCTTCATAATTTTACTTATAAGTATACCCATCAATATTTTTTATTTATTGTTAATAATAGCGTTATCAACGAAATAATCCCAAAAATTGAAAATGATATTAGGGTATTCTCTATGCCTAGAATGTCACCAAAAGCACCCATCAGAATAGAGCTAATTGCTGCAAGACCAATAACAAGAAGAATCCATAGACTCATAACCCTGCCTCTGTATGTGTCATTAAGCTCTAGTTGAACAACAGCCTGAAGATCTATTCCATTTATAGTCATACAGAATCCCATTATGAATATAGCAGAAAGTGCGACATACCAATTAGAAGATATACCGAGAATTATAACAGCCAATAAGCCAAGAAATGATGAAAAATAAACTCTAAAGGGAATCCCCCTTTCCTGATTTTTTGACCTTCTCATAGCAATAAATATGGCTGCAACAAGCGCGCCTGCACCAGCAGTTGCCATCATATGGCCAAGGCCTTCGGGACCAACACTAAAAATCCCTCCTGCTACAGCTGGAAGAATTTCAATTGCTCCACGAGCAAAAAGAGAATAGAGCGCTGTAATTGCGCAAGCCTCTAAAATGACACTGTGACTAATAGCAAATTTTGCACCATCAAAAAACTCTGATAAAATATTCTTTCTTTCTTTTTCTTCTGAAACTTTTTCAGCCACTTTAATAGTGATCAGTGCAATTGGCATAGCTAACAAACACAAGAAATTTATAAAAATTGTAAATGAAAAACTGGTGAATTGAATTAAAACACCTGCAAATGCAGGACCAAGTAGTCGAGCAGTATTGAAATTAATCCCGTGTATCGCTAATGCATTAACAAGATTTTTTTTTTCAATTATTCTTGGAACAAGGGTGTGTCGAGTAATTCTATCCGCGCTTGTAAATATACCAATTACAAGTGCTATAATGCATAAATTAATAATATTCAATAAATTGAAAAAATATAGTACCCACAAGAATAGTACTGTCGCTGAAATAATAGACTGTGTATAGATTGCGAATTTTTTTATATCAATACGATCAACTATCACCCCAAATATGGGACCTGCAAAAATTGTTGGGGCAAAAAGTAGAAAAGATAAAAAACCAACCCAAGATGCAAGATTTGTTAATTCCCAGCCAAGCCATCCAATAATCACTCTATTAATCCATAGCCCATTCATTGCAAAGAAATTACCTGCAGTATATTTTTGAAATTCCTTACTTTGGAAAGAAGGGAAACTGATTGATAGATTCATTTTTTTTATCTTAAACTTTGGATATTAAGTAGTCTAACAGAGAGTATTTCTTATTTTTATGTTCCAAATAAATGTTTTTTACCCTATAAATTATAGTTAGTAAAATTAATTTTTTGAGTTTTGAAACTCAAGCAAAATATGGGAGATTTATTGATGCGTACACCAAGATTAAATAGAGACGGACATCAGTGGATATATGACTGGATTGTTAAGGAAACAGGTCGTGTTTTTCACTGGGATGAAGAAGGAAGAGAATTACCTGGCACTGTTAAAAGCCATGGTCAGATCTCCAAGCATCTAGGTAGACAAGGCCAGAGGCTAGAAAAAGTTGCTCAAGAAGAAGAAGTAGCAGGTCATAAATCAACTGCTTTTGATTTATATTACAGGGCTTCTGCAAAATTTGCTGCTGCACAGCATCCAGTTTTAGAAACAAATGATGAAAAAAGATACCTGCATGGTAGATGTATTGCTAATTTTGAGAAAGTAATCGAACTAGCACCTTACACAATTGAAAGAGTTGAAGTTCCTTTTGAAGATATGCAATTACAATGTAATTTCTTTTTATGTCCTGGCGTGGATGTCGCGCCAACAATGATATTCATTCCCGGATGTGATATGACTAAGGAAATGTGGCCAGATCCAAAAGTTGTTGAAGCGCATGCAAGGGGTATGCACCTACTTGTTATTGATGGACCTGGACAGGGCATGAGTAACATCCGAAATCAAAAACTTACACATGGCAATTATGAACGAGCTGTATTAAGTATTGTTGATTGGTTAGAAACAAGACCAGAGGTTGATAAAGATAAAATTGGTATATTTGCTGTATCAATGGGTTCGCATTGGGGCCTTGAAGTTGCTGCATCTGGTGATCCTAGAATTAAGGGTGTTGTAGGACCATGGGCCTCTTATCTAGATAAATATTATATTCTGGATACTTTTTCACCAAGATATAAACAATTATTTGGCTATCTCACAGGCACTCAAAGTGAAGAAGAACTTGATAAAATTGTTGCACAAATGACCGTTGAAGGAAGAGAAAAAGATATTAAATGTCCAATTCTTCTTACAGTTGGAGAATATGATTCAAGAAGTCCTGTTGAATTGGTCTATAATTTCTATGATAAAGTTACTGCGCCAAAAGAATTGTGGGTTTATGAGGATACATATCACCAAGCAGTTATGTTCAAAGGTACAGGGCAAGATCGACATGACTGTCATATGATGTGTATGGATTGGCTTGTAGATGTTTTTAATGGAAAAATAAAAGCAGGTCATGATAAGAAAATGTATCTCAGAACAAACGGCAGTGGACCAAATGCTAAACAAGGTGAAAATAAAGATGCCTTGCATTGGTGGGAATAATAGACTTATTGCCCAGTCACACTTAATTTGACTGGGCAACATAACATGATAGAAAAATTGGAGAAGTTATATGACAAAACATGATATTGAAATAAGACCATATGGTCCAACAGCAGGGAGAGATCACGTAAGTGGTATATCTCAAAGGCCAAAAACGTTAACTGTTGATCTGCATAATCATGTTAGAACACCTGCGGCTGATGATTTGGTAAAACCACATTTGCCCAAAGATTTCCATCCTTCTGTTGGCGTGGCAAGCGAATTAACAAAGCAAGTAAATAAAAAACAATTTGAGGATAGAGAGGTTCCATTCACAGATATAAATGTAAGATTAGACCAAATGAATAAATCCCTACTTGATGTCTCTGCTCTATCTTGTTCTCCACAACAATTCTACTACATGGTAGACAAAAATCTTTGTGCTGAATCTTCTGAAATCATCAACGATAACATTGCTTCTACAGTAAAAATACACCCTAAAAGACTCACTGGACTTGGGACTGTTCCTCTTCAAGATACAGATTTAGCTCTAAAAGAACTTGATAGATGCGTGAATGAATTAGGCTTTAGGGGAATTCAGATTGGAGCAAGAGTTGGAAAAGATGAATTATCTGCTGAAAGGCTCGAACCATTCTGGAAAAGGTGCGAAGAGTTAGACATCTTAATATTCATCCATCCATCTTCATTTTATAGTGACAGATTTGGCGAACATTACATGCTAAATGTCATTGGTAATCCATTAGACACAACAGTTGCCATTCATTATCTAATCTTCGATGGTGTTATGGAAAGATATCCGAATATTAAATTTTATTTATCACACGGTGGTGCATTTCCAGCAAGCTATGCTGCGAGAATGGATCATGCATATGGAGCAAGAATCGATTGTCGTCAAAAGATATTTAAAAAACCTACAACATATCTCAAGAAATTTTATTTTGATACTCTAGTATTCTCTATTGATCAGTTAGAATTTCTGATTAAAAAATATGGAGCTGATCATATTGCAATAGGAACTGATTATCCAGCTGATATGGCAGAACATGATCCAGTGGAACATGTATATCAAATAGAAAGTATTTCTGAAGAAGAAAGGGAGAAGATTTGTGGACTTAATGCATTGAGGTTACTAAACTTATCTGAGGACGACTTTAAATAGAGCCCAAGTAATTATGTTAAATCTTATTTTATCTAATGCTAAAAAAACATATTGAACAACTAAATCCTATTACAAGTGATCAAGCGAATAATATAGCTTTATCTTTAGTTCCTAAAATTAGAAAAATTCGTTCAGATATTGATAATACTAATACAAACATTTCAGATGATATATTAAATTTAATTCACAAAGAAAAATTATTTAGATATGTCCAACCGAAGCAATGGGGCGGATTAGAATTGAGTTTTGAGTCATGGTTAGACATCCCTGAGATCATATCTAGAGGTGATTGTAGTACGGGTTGGATAGTGGCAAATATGGCATCACATCACAGAACATTAGCCCTCTTCAGCCCTGAAATACAAGAAGAAATATGGTCAGAGAATCCAGATGCACTAATTGCTGCTGGAAATATTTACCAACAAGGTCATGCAAAAAAAGTTGATGATGGAATTATACTAACAGGACTATGGAACTTTTGCTCAGGTATTCAAATATCTGACTGGTGTATATTTGCTTTCATATTGGATGATAATGGTCAAAAAGATTGGCATCAATGTGTGCTTCATAAAAGTGATTATGAGATACTAAATGATTGGGATACCTATGGAATGAAGCAAACTGGCAGTTGTTCTGTTCGAATAAATGAACTCTTTGTTCCTGAATATAAACTTCAATCTTTCACGGTAAATAAAGAGGGTCATTCCTTTAAAGGGGTCCCCACTAATCCTAATTTGATGTACCAAATCCCAACACCCGCAATAGGTGGACACGGTCTTGCTGGATGTGCTATTGGGGGGGCTCAACTTTGTCTTGATTTACTCGTAGAATGGATAGAAAAGAGATCAACAAGTACCTCAAATATGAAAATGTCTGATATACCAACAGTCCATAATCGCATAGGAGAAATTGCATCAAGAATTGATGCTGCAAAATTATTATTGAGAAATGACTGCATCGAAGCTGAAAAACTTATGAATAAAGATGGCGAAATATCAACAGACAATAAATTAAAATATAAAAGAAATGCTGCATATGCCGTTCAAATAACATTGGAAGCAATCTCAATCATTCAACAAGTTTCAGGAGCAAATGGGATTTATAATAGACATCCTATCACAAATGCAATTATGGACGTGCAAGCATGCTCTAGTCACATTCATTTCAATCAGGACCTTCAATTTAGCCAATGGGGTAAAAACAGGCTAAAAAATGATTTTCAAAGCCCAACATTTTAGGAACAAGAATATGGAACTACCATTTAATCAAAATAAACTTGATAAACTACTAGATAATGAGGGTATAGATTTTTTACTAATAAATGATAAAAATACAGCTCAGTACTTACTTGGTGGCTATAAATTTTTCTTTTTTGCCCAAAAGGATGCAATCGGTATCAGTAGGTATTTACCAACAATTGGATACCCAAAAGGGAAACCTGAAGATGCATTTTATATAGGGCATATGCTCGAGCCACAACAACAAGAAGTTGAACCTCTTTGGATAAATAATATCCAAAACATCCAATGGAATACGAAGCAGGCAGGTGAAGAAGCAGCTAAACTGATCTATAAACTTGGTTATTCAAATAAAAGAATAGGTATTGAATTTTGTAATACGCCTACTGATACATTTTTAATGTTGCAAAAACTCCTCCCAAATGCTGAATTTGTAGATGTTTTAGTTTTAATGCAAGAACTTAGAGTAATAAAAACAGATCATGAATTAAAACTACTTAAAACAGCATCAGATAATATCACAAACTCAATGGAAAAAGTGATGAAGAGTGCAAAGCCAGGATCATCAACTAAATCAATTGCACAAGCCTTAAAAGAAGAAGAAACATCACTAGGAATGAATTTTGAATATTGTTTGATTGCAGCAGGAACATCTTATAATAGAACGCCTTCAGAAAAATTATTCTGGAATGAAGGAGATATCTTATCCCTTGACTCTGGCGCAAATCTTGACGGTTATCTTGGAGATCTATGCAGAATGGCGGTGATGGGAGAACCAACTGAGTTAATGAAAGATCTATTATCCCAAGTTCGTGCAATAAATGATGCACCCCGTAAAGTTATTAGAGCTGGAATAACTGGAAATGATATCTTAGAAGCAGCTAATAATGAATTGAGTAAATGCGATAATTCTCTTGATTATAAATTTGTCGCTCATGGTATGGGAATGATCCAACATGAAGCGCCTCATCTATACGATAAAGGTGTTATCCCCTATCCTGCACCATATAAAGAAAAACCTCTAGAAGCAGGTATGGTATTATCGATAGAAACAGATCTAAAATATGATGGTGTAGGTTTTGTAAAACTTGAAGATACAGTAATTGTACGTGAAAATGGATACGAAGCCTTTGGAGACAATATCAGAGATTGGGTATGTAATACCCAGATTTGATTATCAATCATAAACAAGCGGCTAATATTTATGATCTGAAAAAGATCAAAAAGACAATTAACTATTAATTTTAATACTACCTCTAATAATTATTACAATAAATTATAGTTGCAGTTGCAAATCATTCTCATTTTCATTATACTATTCTTTATGAAATTACATCGCACTATCACCAAATATATTAAAGCTAGTCTTTTTGTTTTTTTATCTCTAACTTTACTTCTATCTGATGTATCAAGAGCAGAAAAATTAAAGGTCGTTACCACCTTTACTATTATTGCAGATATAACAAAAAATATTACTGGTGATTTAGCAATTGTTGAATCTATAACAAAGCCAGGAGCAGAAATCCACAATTACCAACCAACACCAAGAGATATTATTAAGGCTCAGGACGCTGATCTTATTATTCATAATGGAATGGGATTAGAATTATGGTTTGATCAATTTTATGATAGCTTAGATGAAGTCCCAATTGTTTTAGCAACTAAGGGGATTGAGCCAATTGGAATATCCACTGGACCTTATAACGGAAAACCAAATCCTCATGCTTGGATGGCAATGGATTCGGCACGTGCGTATGTAAAAAACATTACAGAGGCGCTCATTGAATATGATGAGTCAAATAGTAAACAATACCAAGAAAATGCTGAAAATTATATTCTAAAAATTGAAGGTGTACTCTTACCTCTATCAAAAAAAATTGACATAATTAATCCCAAAGAGAGATGGCTGGTTACAAGCGAAGGTGCATTTAGTTATCTTGCAAGAGATCTTGGGTTAAATGAGTTATTTATATGGCCTATAAATGCAGACCAGCAAGGATCACCTAAACAAGTTAAGAACGTGATCGATAGCATAAATAAAAATGGTATAAAAGTTATCTTCAGTGAAAGTACTATTTCTCCAAAACCTGCCCAGCAAATTGCGCGAGAAACAAATATTTCCTATGGAGGTATTCTATATGTGGACTCTTTAACTGAATTGGATGGCCCTGTTCCAACATATTTGGACCTACTTGCAATAACATATTCTACAGTAATTAAAGGACTTACAGCACAGTAAATAACATGAGTATTGAAATTAAAAATGTGAGCGTATTCTATAAGAATGGACATGAGGCATTACATGATGCCACCTGTTCCATTCCTAATGGCTCAATAACAGCATTATTGGGAGTTAATGGTTCTGGGAAAACTACATTATTTCGTTCAATTATGGGGATATTGAAAATTCATCAAGGTTCGATTATCATTGATGATTATCCAATAGACTTAGCTATAAAAAACAATCTTATCTCTTACGTCCCTCAAAATGATGAAATCGATTGGGACTTTCCTATACTTGTAAAAGATGTAGTTATGATGGGAAGATATTCTTATATGAACTTTATGAGAAAGCCAAAATTTAATGACTTTAAGATTGTCAAAGAGTCATTACAGAAGGTTGGAATGGAAAAATTACAGGACAGGCAAATTGGTGAACTCTCGGGAGGGCAGAAAAAAAGAGTATTCCTCGCACGTGCGCTTGCTCAGGAAAGCAAGATCTTATTATTGGATGAACCATTTACAGGAGTGGATACTAACACACAAGAAACGATACTTGAACTCATCAAAAAAGAAAGAAAGAAAAATAAAATTATACTCATTTCAACACATGATCTTAATATTGTTCCAGATATCTGCGATAGAACAATCTTGATAAATAGGACAATACAAAAAGAAGGCTCCACAGGAGAAGTTTTTACAAAAGAAAATTTAACTAAAACTTTTGGTAATCACATAAACTTCTTTAATTTAAAAGTTAGCTAATCATAAAATGATAGATTTAGTCCTAGAGCCACTCAACTATTCTTATATGCGAAATGCAATTATTGTTAGTTCATTAGTAGGGGCGATTTGTGCATTTTTATCCTGCTTTGTAATAATGAAGGGGTGGTCACTTATCGGTGACGCATTAAGCCATTCAATAGTTCCTGGAGTTGCTGGAGCATATATCTTAGGGCTTCCATTCACAATAGGTGCGTTTATATCTGGAACAGCTGCAGCAGTTGCTATGCTCTATTTAAATGAAAAAACAAATCTAAAAGAAGACTCTATTATTGGTATAATTTTTACCTCATTTTTTGCAATTGGTTTATTTATTATCTCAATTTCACCTACTCCAATTAATATCCAAACAATAATTCTAGGAAATATTCTGTCAATCACTCCCCAAGACACCCTTCAATTAATCATAATTTCAGTGATAACACTCTCAATATTAATATTGAAATGGAAAGATCTAATGCTTTTGTTTTATGATGAAAACCATGCACAAACAGTGGGGTTAAATATAAAATTTTTAAAACTTATATTCTTTGTATTACTATCAGTTTCTACCGTTGCTGCTATGCAAACAGTTGGTGCGTTTCTTGTTATTGCAATGATTGTTACACCAGGAGCAACGGCATATCTAATAACAGATAAATTCTCAAAATTAATACTCATAAGTATATTCGTTGGAGTATTTTCATGTGCATTTGGAACGTACATTAGTTACTTCATTGATGGAGCGACAGGCGGTGTTATTATATTAGTGCAAACTATCTTATTTCTTTTGGCTTTCTTCTTCTCACCAAAATATGGTTATATTTGGAAGGTAATCTCACAAAATAATAAAAACAGCAAGAATGTTTGATTTATTAATATATCCATTTCAGTATGAATTTATGTTAAATGCTTTATTAATTGCTATTTTAATATCAATTCCAGCATCAATATTATCATGTTTTCTAGTATTAAAAGGTTGGTCACTAATTGGTGATGCAATCTCACATGCAGTGTTACCGGGTATCGCTATTGCCTATATACTTAATTTACCATTGTTTATTGGGGCTTTTATAGCTGGTTTGTTTTGTTCTTTAGCTACTGGATTTTTAAAAAACAACTCACGAATAAAAGAAGATACAGTTATGGGTGTTGTATTTTCTGGAATGTTTGCGCTCGGTATTGTCATATATACAAAAGTAGAAACTAATGTGCATTTAGATGAAATATTATTCGGTAATTTACTAGGGATTAATGATTCTGACCTAATATTCTCAACCCTGATATCCTTGTTTATTATCATAATTTTACTTGCAAAATGGAAGGACCTTTTAGTTTTTTGTTTTGATATTATCCACGCAAAATCAATTGGGCTAAACATTTCCACTCTTCATTATGGTCTTCTTGTAATTTTATCTTTAGTAATCGTTTCAAATCTAAAAGCTGTTGGTATTATATTATCTATTGCTCTTTTGATAATACCGGGTGCAACTGGATTTTTGGTATCAAAGGATTTTAAAAGAATGTTATTAGTTGCAGTATCCTCTACGGTTTTGTCTTCAATCCTGGGTGTTTTTGGATCATATTATATTGACAGCGCTCCAGCCCCCACAATTGTAATATTTATGTCTATTAACTTTGTACTTTCTTATTTGTTATTTGTTTCAAATAAAAT
Source organism: uncultured Alphaproteobacteria bacterium (assembly GCA_938074435.1). GTDB lineage: Bacteria > Pseudomonadota > Alphaproteobacteria > Rhizobiales > TMED25 > TMED25. The sequence goes on along the minus strand of CALJEH010000090.1, from coordinate 37,706 downwards.
TAGTACCACAAAACAATAATTAAACTAATCCAGTTTAACCCACTCGTAATCATTTTTAGCTGATTTTACCATTGCTTCAAAAGCAGCAACTCCGTGAATAGCCTCTTCAGATGTTACAGGGAATGATTGTTTACCTTCTATATCATCTGCAAAAGCTTCTAATGTAAGACCAACAATATTAGTATTTGGATAATTAGTGATAGTTTCAGTATTATCCAATAATTTTTTAATCAATCTAGTCTCACCATCCATCAGAAGATAACCTTTTGAACCATAAACATGTAATCTCCATATATCTGCTGTCACATATATGGTGCCAAGATATCCAGACACACCACTCTTGAATTTTACTAACATTGACGTTGTGTCATCAAGATCAATATCCAACACTCTTCTTTCACTGATACATGAGATTCTCTCTACTTCTCCTGCCATACTGATCATTGCATCCATGACATGAATACCTCTAGCTGCCATTGCACCACCTGGGCTCTCAGATTTTTCAGCTCTCCACATGCCTTCTTTTAATTTATAGGCACTAGGACCTGATTGTTCACCCTCTATATGGAGGACTTCACCAATATCACCAGCTTTAAGCATTTTTAAGAGATCAATATATGCTGGTTGAAATCTTCTACTAAAACCCACTCCAAGTTTTAAGTTTTTTTCTTTCAATGCATTGACACATTTTATTGCATCATCTTTTGTTAGTGTAATTGGTTTCTCAACAAAAACATGTTTATTATGGTTTGCTGCTGATAGAATTTGTTCAGTATGCATAGAATGAGGTGTTGTAAGTATTACAGCGTCAACTGCTTCATCTCTCAAGACATCATCATAATTATTGTAGATTTTTAACGCATTTTTATTTAGATATTCAGCATGTTGATCTGTGTTTTTTGAACACGCACCTATTATATTGATTTTCTCACTTTTTCCTTTTACCGAGTCAATAGAATGTTTACCCCACCATCCAAGTCCAATCATTACAGCATTAATCATGTTAATATCCTTTCGTTTCTGATACATTTATAACAGTTAAATTCAAAATTTGTAACTTATAATTTCTCATGTTTGATAAATATAAATGGGACAAAAGACTTGTCGTTCACTATCGTGACAACTCTGACCAACACCAAAATATCCAGAAATATATAAACGATTTTTTTGAAAAAAATTCCATAGATATAGAGGAGAGAAAAATTAAATACATAGAAATATTTGATTGTAAAGTTGCAGGAGATTTATCATTTACAATCAATAAAAATGGGTATGGACTTTATCTAATTGGGCTTGATGGATCTATTAAAAAATACTCACAAAGCACTGATATTATTGATAATTTATTTAATATTATTGATGCAATGCCAATGAGAAAAGGGTATCTAAATCAATGATGCCATCTTTTAGCAAAAGACATATTTTTACATGCATTCGTGATGCAATTATTATTTACCTGTTTATATATTCCATCAATATTTTTTTCGTAAATACGTACAACGAACAGTTCAGATATCTAATTATTGTATTGATATCTGTTTGCCTAATTTATTGCGTATTAAGATGTATTTGGGCATTAATTGCCACAATTTTGATTCTAGCTACTATTAATTATTATTTTTATAATCACAAAACTAAATTGAAACACTTCATAGTTGATTTCAGTGCTTTATTTAATTTCTTTATCTATTTATTTTTAATATCACTCAACATTCAAACACTGGAGACATTCAATAAAGTTGATTATTATCTTCTGATATACAAAATGATAACTTTCTAATAAAATATTTTTGGAGTAACAAAATGAATAAAATGTCGAAATTTTTCTATGATAAATCTTCATTCATTCTTGCTATTCTATCAACTATAATATTTCTCACCTATCTCCTTAATGTTTTAGTTGCTAAATCTGTCCCTTTTGATGTGACTGGTGGAATGCCGAAGTCACTCGGTACAACTTTTGGATTTGGAGAGACAGAAATCCTCAGTTATCTATCTGTTCGAACAAATGAAATGATCCACTCATATATCAATTTCAACCTCATCTGGGATAGTTTATTTAGTGTTCTATATGGAGTAATGTATACATTCTGGCTATCGTACTTATATAGACCATTCCAGAATAAGCTCAGGACTTTTAATTTATTACCATTCGCTCAGGTTTTGTTTGATTGGATAGAAAATTTAAATCTTGCTTTAATTTCCGATAATTATCTCAAAACAGAAACTATCCAAACATTATACTCACAAATTGCCTCTTACTCAAATATGATAAAATGGATTATTTCTATATTAGTTATCTCATTGATAATAATAGGCTTTGTCTTATCTATAATGAGCTTCATAAAGAAAAAACTTGTATAAATGTCTTTCATATCAAAGCTATAAAAAAAGGATTGTGATAAGATAATATGAAATATTTTTTGGGTTGTTATGAGTAAAACGATATTAAGCGTTCGAAACCTGACCAAGAGATTTGGTGGGCTTGTTGCATTAAATAATTGTAATATTGATATCGGAGAAAATTCAATAACCGGAATCATTGGACCTAATGGATCAGGTAAGAGCACCTTATTTAATGTAATAACTGGTCATTTAAAACCTGAAGAAGGTTTAGTTTTTTATAACAATGACGATATAACCGGACTTGAGTCCTACAAACTATTCTCACTAGGAATGCTGAGAACATTCCAAATTGCTCATGAATTCACAAATATGACTGTAGTAGAAAATTTGATGGTTGTGCCAGGTAATCAAAATGGCGAAAGCTTGCTCTACTCATTATTAAATAGAAAAAAAATTAATGAAGAAGACAAAATCATTAGGAATAAAGCCTTTGAAGTACTTGAATTTCTAAAAATTGATCATTTAAAGAACGAATTAGCAGGCAACTTGTCTGGTGGTCAAAAAAAACTTTTAGAATTAGCAAGAACAATGATGGTAGATGCAAAAATAGTTTTTCTTGATGAGGTCGGAGCAGGCGTTAATAAAACATTGTTGAATGATATTGCAGACTCAATACAGAGATTAAATAAAGAAAAAGGCTATACTTTCTGTATGATTGAGCATGACTTTGAACTAATTAGCAGGCTCTGCGATCCTATAATTGTATTAGCAGAGGGATCAGTACTATTCAAAGGAACATCTAATGAGATTAGGAATAATGATGAGGTTATTGAATCATATTTGGGTAGAGGTTTAAAAAAATAATGTATTTCTCTGCAAAAAATTTAACCGGAGGTTATGGTGGCGTCAATATCATTGAAGAATGTAGTTTTGAAGTTAATCAGGGTGAGATTGTATCAATTCTAGGACCAAATGGTGCAGGTAAATCTACAGCAATGAAAGCTATGCTGGGGATTTTAGATTTGAAGGCGGGAGAAGTAATTCTTGATGGAAAAAATATTACAAAATTAAAAACACAAGAGCGGATAAAATCAGGTATTTCATTTGTTCCACAAACTAATAATATTTTTACTGAACTAACTGTACAAGAAAACCTTGAGATGGGAGCATTCTTAACTGATGGTGATATTAGTGCTCGCATTAAAGAAATGTATGACTTATTCCCTATAATGAATGAAAAGCAAGATCAGTTAGCAGGAGAACTCTCTGGTGGTCAACGTCAACAAGTTGCACTTGCTAGAGCACTAATGACTAATCCTAAGGTTTTAATGTTAGATGAACCAACTGCTGGTGTATCTCCAGTTGTCATGGATGAGATATTTGAACATATTTTAAATATTAAAAAACAAAATATAGCTGTACTGATGGTTGAACAAAATGCTAGACAAGCTTTGGATATATCAGACCGGGGTTATATCCTTGTTACTGGAAGAAATGCCTATGAAGGTAGTGGAGATTATCTCCTCAACGATGATGAAATTAGAAAGTCATTTTTAGGTGGTTAAATGGATTTTTTAAATGCAATTGTACTTCTGACCAATTATATTATCGTGCCAGCATTGACATATGGTTCACAGCTTGCATTAGGGGCTATAGGTGTCACGATCATATATGGGGTTCTTAGATTTGCTAATTTTGCATATGGCGATTTAATGGCCTTTGCTACAATGGTTGTTATATTAACTACTTGGTATTTACAATCATTAGGAATTACCCTTGGTTTCTTACCTACAGCTTTACTGGCTCTGCCCATTGGAATAATTGCTACAATCATATTGAGTTTATTTTTTGATAAGACAGTATTCAAATATTACCGAGATAAAAAAAGCGAACCGGTAATCCTAATTGTTGTCAGCATTGGAGTTATGTTTATTTTAAATGCAATAGTAAGGATTATAATTGGTCCTGGTGATGTTATTTTTATGGATGGAGCGAGGTTCATTATGAAGGCTGGTGAGTTCAAGAAAATGACTGGGTTAAATGAGGGTATAGCCCTAAAATCTACTCAAGTCATTACTTTCATAACTACAATTATAACATGTGCAATACTATTTTATTTTCTCAATAAAACTAAAACTGGCAAATCAATGAGAGCATATTCAAATAATGAAGACCTAGCGCTATTGTCGGGAATAGATCCAACAAAAATAATAATATATACTTGGGTTATTGTCTCAATACTTGCTACGATTGCTGGCTCTCTATACGGTTTAGATAAAAGCTTTAAACCATTATCCTATTGGAATAATTTATTACCCATTTTTGCAGCAACTATTGTAGGAGGCATAGGAAATCCTCTCGGCGCATTCTATGGAGGTTTTGTTATTGCTTTCACAGAGATTGGACTGACATATGCATACAAGAAATTTCTAGTATATCTATTGCCAGAGCAATTAGAACCAAGTAGCTTAGTTCAATACATATCAACGGACTATAAATTTGCGATATCTTTTGCGATACTTGTTGTAGTTCTAATATACAGACCAAACGGAATATTTAAGGGAAAAGTTATTTGAGAAATAATCTTGATATAAAACTTGCTTTTGGAGTCATGGCACTACTGCTTGTTATGATTGGTTTTCTCCAATCTTGGGGTGTTGCTCTAGCTATTCTCAATCTTTGCTTAATTTCTGCAGTAATGTCGATGGGTGTTAATATTCAATGGGGATACTCAGGACTAATTAATTTTGGTGTTATGGGTTTTTTAGCTATAGGTGGCTTTGCTACTATAATTGTATCAGTGCCACCAGTCACTGAGGCTTGGTCTGCAGGTGGATTTGGAATTATATTATCTGGCCTCATTTTGTTTATCTTAATTGCTGGCATTTTTTACGTTCATCGAAAATGGCAATCGAAATACAAAAACTATTTATTATTCTTTTTAGTAATTTCAGTAATACCAATCATGAAGTTAGTTGCAGGACCATCAATTTCTGCAATCGAGTCTATTGATGCTGCGACTAGTGGTTTTTTGGGTGGTTTTGACCTACCAATAATTCTCTCATGGTTTGTTGGAGCTTTTTTTGCTGCAATAATCGCATTTGTTATAGGTAAAGTCTGCTTAGGCCTTAGATCAGACTATCTTGCAATTTCTACACTTTTAATTTCAGGAATTGTTGTATCATACGTCAAGCATGAAGAATGGCTTACAAGGGGCGTTAAAAATGTAACCGGACTGAAGAGACCAGCACCATTTGAGGTAGACCTTCAAAATTCAGATTGGTTTGTAAATTTTATTGAATACTTATTCAAAGGAAGATTATCAAAAATTACAGATTTTGAAGAAAAAGTTATTTTATTAAATGACTTAGTGATGACCTCATCAAGTATTTTTGTAAAATTATGTTTTAGCCTAATTTTCTCTATAGTAGTGATTACACTACTAGTATTTTCAGAAAAAGCCCTCAGATCGCCATGGGGTAGAATGATGAGAGCAATACGTGATAATGAAGATGCAGCAAAAGCTATGGGTAAAGATGTTGTAAAAAGACATCTGCATATATTTATGATTGGCTCTGCTATCATAGGTTTTTCAGGTGCAATGCTCGTTACATATGATGGACTCTTCACACCAGCAAGTTACCAACCATTAAGGTACACCTTCATAATTTGGGTTATGGTTCTACTTGGTGGAACAGGTAATAATTATGGGGCTATAATCGGAGCATTTGTTGTGTGGTTTATTTGGATTGAATCAGCGCCATTTGCATTATTTGTGATTAATACATTGATGAGTGGGATTGATAATACAAATCAACTAAAAATGCATCTAATTGATAGCATCCCTTATTTCAGATATTTAATGATGGGCCTTGGTTTATTGGTTGTTATGAGATATAGACCAAAAGGCCTATTGCCTGAGAAGATTATTAAAAATTAAATTATCACCCCACATAATAAATGTGGGGTGATATTATTTAAGCTATCTAGCACCTACATTAACGAACTTACCGTCAACATAACCTTTTTCTAAGAATTGACCAAATGCTTCACCGACTTCAGTGAAGTTAACATCTGTAGCACCTTGATAGTTAATTGAATTACCAGCTCTTAGTAACCTTAAACCTTTAGCAAGTTCCCCTGCATAGATTTTAGGTCCAGATCCGTTAGCAATTTTTTGAATGTTATCTGCAATACTTCTACCATCAGTAGATCCATTACAACCGCTAATATCACAATCACCAGCTTGCATTGCTAAGATTAGAAGAGCTGCAGCATCATATGACTCACCAGCATAAACGCTATTTGGATCTACGTCATTAGCTGATGCATATGCTTGGAATTTTTGGAATGCCTCACCAAGAGATCCTGGTGTAGAACCCCAAGAACCATTTAGTTCATCACCAAATGCTTCTTCAAGTGAAGTTCCAATCATACCATCACCAAGAGCAAACTGATCAAATGAGCCCGCGTCCAAAGTACCACGAATAATATTATTACCACCTTGATCAATATAGCCAAGTACTGCAAGTGCATCGCCGCCAGCGGCGGATAAAACACCAACCTCTGCGCTGTAGTCTGCTTTATCACCTTCATGAGCTATTTTCGCTGTAACTTCAATTCCCATTGATTCAACTGCTGCTTCAAAAACATCTGCGAGACCAACACCATAGTCATTATTAATATAAGTGATGGCAACACTATTTACACCTTTATCTGCAGTAATTGCTGCTAATACTTCACCGCCTCTGGCATCTGATGGGGCAGTTCTGTAGAATAAACCATTGTCAGGTTCAGTTGTTAAAGATGGCGAAGTCGCTGCAGGTGATATATTTGGAATACCATTTGGCATGCCAACATTTTGTGTTACAGCTTTTGTAACACCTGAGCAGTCAGCTCCAAATATAGCAACAACACCCTCTGCTACCGCTGCTTCAGCTGCTGTAACAGCCGCTGCTGAGTCAATACATGTAGCATCACCTTTTACAAGAGTAATAGTTGATCCATTAAGTAGCTCTCCTGATGCATTTGCTTCATTAAAAGCTAGTTCAGCACTATCCACCATTGGTGGTACGAGTGACTCAAGGGGACCAGTGAAACTCATAATCATACCGACCTTTATTTCATCAGCTTGGGCTGTGCCAAAACCAAATGTAACAAGGGCAAGTAAAGACATAAAAATTCTTAACATTTTATTCTCCCTTTTAAAATAGTTAACAGTTCATTAAATAATAAAATTAAAGAAATATCAATAGATTATAGCAGTTTTATAACTGACTACATTATATAAGTCCTTAAAAATCTATAATTGGTGGGCCCGGTAGGACTCGAACCTACGACCAATTGATTAAGAGTCAACTGCTCTACCAACTGAGCTACGGGCCCCAAAGATGAGTTATTTACTTCGCTCTTTGACTATTATAAGTCGATTTAATGCGCTTATATAAGCACGTGCAGATGCAACCAGTGTATCAGTATCAGCCCCTCTTCCAGTTGAAGAGACTCCACCATCTTCTAATCGAACACTTACTTCAGCTTGTGCATCCGTACCTTCTGTAACAGCTTGTACTTGATAAAGTGGTAATGTTGCTTTATGAGGGAAAATAGCCTTTATACAGTTGAAAATTGCATCTACAGGACCATCACCAGTTGATTTATTATGTATAATTTTACCATCAACTTCCATTTCAAGTTCTGCACTTTGCGGCCCCTGTGTTCCAGCATGAACTATAAGAGATTTGAACTTTAATCTATCGCTGGTACTTGAAATCTCATCATCTACGAGAGCCATTATATCTTCATCATAAATATTTTTTTTCTTATCAGCTAAGGCTTTGAAACGTTCAAAAGCATCCTGAAATGCATTATCTCCTAATACATACCCTAGATCAGCTAACTTTTCCTTGAAGGCATGCCTACCAGAATGTTTCCCCATTACAAGAGAAGATTCTTTGAGACCAATGCTTTCTGGACTCATAATTTCATATGTTTGGCTATTCTTAAGCATACCATCCTGATGAATGCCAGATTCATGTGCAAATGCATTTTTCCCAACAATTGCTTTGTTATATTGTACAGGAAATGAGGTGATTGCAGACACTAACTTAGACGCTCTAAGGATCTTCGAAGTATCAATATTTGTAGTGAAAGGCAATGCGTCTGACCTAGTATTGATAGCCATTACAACTTCTTCAAGTGCTGCATTACCAGCTCTCTCACCAAGACCATTTATAGTGCATTCAATTTGCCTTGCACCCGCCTCAACTCCAGCAAGTGAATTAGCCACAGCCAAACCAAGATCATTATGACAATGGGTAGAAAAAATTACTTCATCAGCACCAGGCACTTTCTCTCTTAGAGTCTTTATAAGGTTATTAAACTCTCTTGGTATTGCATAACCAACTGTATCTGGGATATTTATTGTGGTGGCACCATTTCTGATTGCAACCTCCACACATTTACATAAGAAATCAACTGGGGTTCTTGTTGCATCCATTCCAGACCACTCAACGTCTTCTACAAGATTTCTTGCTTGTGTGACTGTTTTTTGAATTATTTCAAGCACTTCCTCTTCGTTTTTTTTCATTTGGTGCTGTAAGTGTATGGGCGAAGTAGATACAAATGTGTGTATGCGACCTCTTTTTGCTCTTGACACAGCCTCACCAGCTCTATCAATATCCTCGGGTATAGCTCTTGCAAGACCTGCAATGATAGAATTTTTTGATCTTTCAGCTATTTTAGATACAGCTTCAAAATCACCATTTGATGCAATTGGGAAACCCGCTTCAATGATATCCACCCCCATCTCATCAAGCAGCTCCGCGACTTGAAGCTTTTCATCAAGCGTCATTGTAGCTCCCGGTGATTGCTCACCGTCACGAAGTGTGGTATCAAAAATTCTAATATGGTTGCCGTCTGTTGTCATTGGCTAATTAATTCTTTTCTTTGTCAACTAATTTTCCAGCTTTAATCCATGGCATCAGGTCACGTAACTTTTGGCCCACTTCCTCGACAGGATGTGCATCATTCAATTTACGTATTGCTTTAAATGTAGGCTGACCAGCTTTACATTCATTCATCCAGTTTGTAACAAACTTACCAGTTTGAATATCATTTAATATTTTTTTCATTTCTGCTTTGGTTTCATCTGTTATCAACCTCGGTCCAGATTGATACTCACCATACTCTGCTGTATTTGATATAGAATAATTCATATTTGCAATACCGCCCTCATATATAAGGTCTACAATTAGTTTAACCTCGTGCAAACACTCAAAATAAGCCATTTCAGGTGCATAACCTGCTTCGGTGAGGGTTTCAAATCCAGCCCTAATTAATTCAACGAGCCCACCACATAGTACAGCTTGTTCACCAAATAGATCTGTCTCACATTCTTCTTTGAAAGTAGTTTCAATGATACCAGATCGGCCACCGCCAATACCGCTTGCGTATGATAATGCAATATCATTCGCATTTCCTGAAGAGTCTTGGTGTACAGCCATTAAACATGGTACACCACCACCTTTTTGAAATTCTCCTCGCACTGTGTGACCAGGTCCTTTTGGTGCCACCATGATCACATCTAATTCTTTTGATGGCTCAATAAGACCAAAATGTATTGTAAGACCGTGTGCGAATGCTATAGCCGTTCCTGGCTTGATATGATCACGGATATGATCCTTATATATATCTGGTTGTATTTCATCCGGCGCACACATCATAATCATATCCGCCCAAGCAGCAAGTTCTGATACAGACATTACTTTTAAACCATTATCTTTTGCTTTTTTTGCAGAGGATGATCCCTCTCTTAATCCTATAGCAATTTCAGTTATCCCTGAGTCTTTAAGGTTTAAAGCATGAGCATGCCCTTGACTACCAAATCCAATAATACCTACCTTCTTACTCTTTATTAAACCTAAGTCAGCATCAGTATCGTAATAAACTCTCATATTAATTTCCCTATTTTTTAATTATTAAAATTTCTACATTAATTTCATATTCTAAAGACTTACTCTAAAGATTTATAATGCATCTTTATTCAAAAGAAAATGAATTAAGTGTTATCCGCTCCTCTTTTAAGCGCTGCAACACCCGTTCGTGAAACTTCTGTTAAACCCACGCTTGACATTAAGTTAATAAAACGATCGATTTCACGGGTTCTGCCTGTTATTTGAAAAATAAAACTATCTAAGCTTGCATCTACTGTTTGTGCATCAAATGCTTCTGCTAGACGCAATGCCTCAAGTCTCTTGTTACCTGTTCCCTTTACTTTTATAAGAGCAAGTTCTCTCTCAAGAGCTCCGTACTGTCCATATTGAGCTGTTAAATCACTAACTCTGTGAACAGGAACCAATCTATCAACTTGAACCTTAATTTTTTCTATGACACTTGGTGAACCTGATGTCACAAGTGTTATACGGGATAATTGGTTCTTACTTTCTGTTTCTGAAACTGTAAGTGAATCAATATTAAAACCTCGTGCTGCGAATAGCCCAATCACCCTCGCAAGCACACCAGGTTCATCATCAACAATAATTGATAGTGTATGCTTTTCTTCATTTTCATTTACTTTGATAATATCATAAGTTGAGGCAGGATTTTTTTCATTCATAATTCACACTTTCGTTTTAATTTATACCATTATTTTTCCATCATCATCGATTGCATTTGATACTTGTTCATCTGAAACATCTTCACCAAGTAACATATCATTATGAGCTTTCCCCGATGGTATCATAGGAAAACAATTTTCAAGATTTGCAACCTGACAGTCCATAATTACTGGACCCGGTGTCTCTATCATTTTTATGATTGCTTCATCCAGATCCTTTGGTTTTTTTGCAAGAATACCGGTAGCACCATAAGCCTCAGCAAGCTTTACGAAATCAGGTAGTGATTCGGAATAACTTTCTGAAATTCTGTTACCATGAAGAAGCTGTTGCCATTGTCTTACCATACCCATATAGCTGTTGTTTAAAATAAAAATTTTAGTATTCAACCTATACTGAACTGCTGTAGATAGTTCCTGAATATTCATCAAAATTGATGCATCACCTGCAATATCTATAACTAAGGATTCAGGAAACGCGACTTGCACTCCATTTGCTGCAGGGAAGCCATAACCCATTGTTCCAAGCCCTCCAGATGTTAACCATCTATTGGGTTCATCGAATTTATAAAATTGAGCGGCCCACATTTGGTGTTGCCCAACTTCTGTTGTTATATATGTATCTTTGTCTTTTGTGAGTTCGTAAAGACGTTCAATTGCATATTGTGGCATAATTATATCAGGGTTCGCTTTATATTTGAGGCAATTGACGGTCTTCCAGGTATCAATTTGAGTCCACCATTTTTGATAAGTTGGAAAATTTTTAATATTACGATCTTTAATAATTTTTAAAGCCTCAACAAGAAATTTGTGGCAATCTGCAAGAATAGCAAGATCTACATCAACATTTTTATTTATTGAAGTCGCATCAATATCAATATGCACTTTCTTGGAATTTGGTGAAAATTGATCTATTTTTCCAGTAATCCTATCGTCAAACCTTGCACCCAAGCAAATCATTAAGTCACAGTCATGCATAGCCATATTTGCTTCGTATGTTCCATGCATTCCTAACATACCTAGCCAATTTTTTCCTGAGCCGGGATATGCACCCAATCCCATAAGTGTTGATGTAATTGGTATATTGGTCGTTTCAACGAATTTTTTTAATAATTTTGAGGCATTTGGACCTGAATTTATAACACCACCTCCAGTGTAGAGGATTGGATTTTTTGATCTTTGGATCATTTCTATTACTTTACCAACTGCTTTATGATCCACAGAGGTAGGCGGAGTGTAAGTTTTATGAGTGATTTTTGATAAATTTTCATAATCACCTTCAGCAAACTGAATATCTTTTGGAATATCGATCAACACTGGACCTGGTCTACCTGATCTTGCGACGTAGAAAGCTTCATGCATAATCCTTGGAAGATCTTTAATATCTTTAACTAACCAATTATGCTTTGTGCATGCCCTAGTTATACCAACTGTATCGGCTTCCTGAAATGCATCAGTTCCAATTAGATGTGTTGGCACCTGTCCACTAATACAAACTATTGGAATTGAGTCTAATAGAGCATCTGTTAGTCCAGTTACAGCATTTGTAGCTCCTGGACCTGATGTCACTATAAGAACACCAACTTTTCCTGTTGAACGCGCATAACCTTCTGCGGCATGAGCAGCTCCTTGTTCATGCCTTACAAGAATATGCTTAACTTCTTCTTGCTGAAATATAGCATCATAAATTGGCAGAACGGCTCCACCCGGATAACCAAATACAACATCAACACCTTGATCTGCAATTGCTTGAATTACTATTTCTGCACCACTAATATTTTTTCCCATTATACAAAAACCCAGTTAAATTTTTTTCAATATCCAAAATAAACATTACTTAAAAATAAAAAAGGGGCATTTGCCCCTATAAAAGTATCACCATCATGAGTCCAAAGTGAACTCAGGTGATACATAAGACGACCAGCAGTTTATTATTTAAGTAAAACATTAATTTTCCAAATTAAACATTTATAATATATTACAAAAAAAAAATTAATCAATTTTTTTGTTTCCGCTCAAAGAAAATATTTAGGTTCATCAATCCATTCCCAATCTATCATTTTTCTTCTAGCCCATGTCAGTTGTCTTTTTACATATTTTTTTGTATTTGTAATAATTCTATCATTTAGTATTTCAATAGAAATTTCTCCATCTAAGTAAGCAATGGTATCCTTTACACCAATTGCTTTCATAATGGGGCATGAGTTTGATATTTTTTGACTGCTCAATAGCTTTATTTCCTCATAAAGTTGATTATTAACTATAATTTCTTTGGTTCTTTTTATTATGTTGTTATTAATAACATCTCTTGGTGGGCATAGATAAATCATTTTTGACAAAGATTTATTTATAATTGTTTTGCCAGGTAACGCTTGCCAGTCTCTAATTGATTTACCTGTATCATCAAAAACTTCTATTGCGCGAATAATTCTGGTCGTATCTGTTGAATTAGTTATAGCTGCAGACTTTGGGTCTAACTCTTTGAGTTTTTGAAATAATGCCTCCGTACCTTTTTGCTTTTTTATATCCTCCCATTTTGATCTAGTTTTTGCACTAATCTGAGGTATTTCAGAAATTTCGCCAAATAAACCTGAAAAATACAATCCTGTTCCGCCTACAATTACAGGAATCTTATGAATTTTATTTAAAAAATTTATGAGAGGCTCAATATCGCCAACCCATTCACCAACTGAATATCGAATTTTTGGATCAATATACCCATATAGAAAATGTGGAATCATATCCATATCCTTAACTGATGGTCTTGCTGTGATTAATGAAATTGTATTATATATTTGCATAGAGTCAGCATTGATAACAACTCCGCCAATTTTTGCTGCAATATCCATTGCTAATTTTGATTTACCAGATGCTGTTGGACCTGATATAAGTATTGAGTTATAATTTGACATCTACCGTGATCTCTTAATAAATGAAAAAATGAAAAAAGTACTTACCATTGTATCTAATGAAAATAATATAATATCAAATAATAGTTTTGAAGCAATTCAAGACTTGATAAATACAAAGACAACAAATACATGGTTAAAAAGGGAGTTAGCGTGTGACCTATACTTTGAAGATAAAACAGCAAAAATAGATCCAAACTTATTCATATACCTTGATCAAAACAAGTTTGATTGGGCAATTCAGGAAACTCTGAATAGAAATAAAAAACTTTTCCTCTCTGATATGGACTCAACAATCATCAAACAAGAGTGTATCGATGAATTGGCTCATTATGCTGGTGTGCGCGAAGAGGTCAGTCTAATTACAGAAAAATCAATGAATGGTGAGATAAGTTTCACAGAAGCATTTATTGAAAGAGTTGGTTTATTAAAGGGTATGGATGCTAATGTGCTTGATAAAATTTACTTAAATATTGAGCTAAATGATGGAGCCGAGATACTTCTTAAAAATCTTTGTAAGAGGGATATATATACAGTTCTTGTATCAGGTGGTTTTACATACTTTACTGATAAATTATCAAAGAAACTTGGTTTTAGAGAGAACTATGCGAATAAGCTTGAAATTCTAGACAACATAATCACTGGAAAGATTTTCCCCCCAGTCATAGATGGTAAAGGAAAAAGATACATCTTAGATAAGATAACTCAAAAGTTGAATATTAATAGACATGATGTGGTCTCTGTTGGTGATGGTGCAAACGATGTTGAGATGATTAGTAATTCAGCACTCGGCGTTTCATATTACGGGAAGAATATATTAAAAAATAGAGCAAACGCGCAGATTAATAACACAAATCTATCGAGCATCTTATTTTTTATCGGCCTAAAAGAGGCCGATATCATATATTAGTCGTTTGATACTTTTATTGGAAAAACTCTTATCATATTTTGACCGCGTATAGCTTTAATGAGCATTAGGTCTCTATCAGCCCTACGATATTTTTCTATGATTCTTAGAAATTGATCCACACTATACAGGTCTTGCTCATTTATAATGTTTATGAGATCTCCTTCACGAAGACCCCTTATAAAAGCATCTGATTGTGAATCAATTTCTGTTACAACTAGTCCCTTTTGCTTATCATTCAAATTATATTTTTTTGATAAATCATCAGAAAGTGTACTTAGAGAAAATCCTAGATCTAAGCTTGTGGAGCTGGCTGAATTTGTAACTGGTTCATCTTCGATTGATGCAATTATGTCACCTTCATTAAGCCTATCTATGACAACATACTTTGTTATAGAATTATTATTCCTCCAAACTTCAACTTTTACTTTTTTCCCAATTTTTGTTTCAGCAACAATTCGCGGTAATTCTCTCATTGTGTTAATAGGTTGATTATCAAAATTAAGAATCACATCCCCGGATTTAATGCCTGCTGGCTTAGCTGGACCACTTTCATCAACTGCAACAACCAATGCACCCCTTGATTCATCTAATCCCAAGCTTTGTGCGATATCATCTGATACCTCTTGAATTCGAACACCCAACCATCCACGTCTAGTTTCTCCATATTCAATAAGTTGATCTATGACAGATGTTGCTGTATTAGAAGGGATAGCGAATCCAATACCAACTGATCCACCTGTAGTTGATATAATTGCAGAGTTTATGCCGACAACTTTACCATCAGCACTGAATAATGGTCCACCACTATTACCTCTGTTGATTGCTGCATCTGTCTGGATAAAGTTATCATATGGACCTGATCTTATATCTCTGTTTTTAGCTGATACAATACCTGCTGTGACAGTTCCACCTAATCCAAAAGGGTTCCCTATAGCCATAACCCATTCCCCTACTTTTATATTATCTGAGTCACCAAACTCTAAAGCTAGCAATTCTTGACCTGGCTCTGGATCAATTCTGAGCACTGCTAAATCTGTTTTAGTATCTTTACCTAACAGCTCAGCTGGTAAAACAATTCCATCTGAAAATATTACATCTATTTCGTCTGCATTTTGTATTACATGAGCATTTGTTAAAATGATCCCATCATCATCTATTACAAATCCTGAGCCCAAAGAACTGGGTACTTGCTGTTGTTGTGAGTTCTTATTTTTTTCATACCAATCCCTAAAAACATCAGGAATTTCATCAGGATCTAGTCCTTGAAACATTTCATTATTATTGACCGTCTGCTTTGTTGAAATATTTACGACTGAGTCAGCATACTTACTTGCTATCTCCGAAAAATCTGGGTAGGCTTTAGCACCTACTGGAAAAGTTAATAAAAAAGTAAAAATTGTTATATAAAATAATGATTGCTTGCGGGTAAACATTGTATAATTAATCCTTTCACAGATATTTTATAGCTAAAAATATTAAAAGATTTTGTCAAAATTATGTTCTCATACTATCCATAACAATAATACGCCGATAGAGACCATGACCAAACCAAATACTCTGAGGTTATTAGGGTCCATTGCCATTAAGGTTGATAGTATCTTTTTTGTTTGTTCAGGAAAAAATGCATACATTGCTCCTTCAAACAATAAGAAAATTGCAAGTGCAAGAATAAATATTTCCATTATTTATTTGAGCCAAGCGGGTCTTTAAAATAAGAAAAGAAGTCAGTGTCAGGTGAAATAACTAATCTTGTATCACCAGATTTAAGACTCTCTTCATAAGCAACCATTGATCTATAAAATTTAAAAAACTCTGGATCCTGTCCATAAGATTCAGCATAGATTTTATTTCTTCCAGCATCACCTTCACCACGAGTAATTTCAGATATTTTATTTGCTTCTGCTATAATTATCTTCGCCTCTTTGTCAGATCTTGATGTGATAATCTTTGCTTGTTCTTGACCTCTAGCCCTTATATCATTTGCCTCTTTTGATCTAGCTGTTTGCATACGCATGTAAACGGCTTGACTGTTTGCCTCTGGCAAATCAGCACGTCTAATACGCACATCAACTATTGACATTCCAAGAGCAGCGGCTTCATTATTTACTTGTTCAGTTATAATTTTCATAAGTTCAGGACGCTTATCTCTTACAATTTCTTCAAATGTAGATTCACCTAATACCCTACGAACAGCAGAATTTAAAATTTGGGAAAGTCTAGCATTGGCTCTAGTTGATGTCTGTACAGATTGATAATATTTTAATGCATCAGTTATTTTGTATCTAGAATATGCGTCAACGACCAATCTTTTTTGATCAGATGCAATTACCTCTTGTGATTCAGAATCCAAGTCTAAAATTCTCTTATCTATATACACTGCATCATCCGCAATTGGCATTTTGAAGTGTAAACCTGGTTCTGTTACGATTCTAATTGCTTCACCAAACCTGAGTATTAATGCTTGTTGTGTTTGATGCACTGTAAATGCAGCACTAAGAAATACAAAAACAGAAGCGATGACTAAAATTATAAGTCCAGTTATTCCAATTTTCTTAATCATTGATTCGCCCCATTATCTTGTTTCTTTTGTAATTGATCCAAAGGTAAATATGGAACAACATTTGAACTTTCACCACTTTGATCAATGATTATCTTGTCCATTCCAGCATAAACTCTCTCGATTGTTTCTAAATACATACGATATCTTGTAACTTCAGGAGCTTTCGAATATTCTTCATATATTGCGTTAAATCTTGAAGCTTGACCTTCTGCATCGGCTATGACTGAATTTTTATATGCTGCTGCGGCTTCTGTTAATTGAGCAGCCTCCCCTCTTGCAGCTGGAATAATTCTATTTGAGTATGCTTCAGCTTCATTTCTCAGTCTCTCCTGATCAGCTCGTGCAGCTTGAACATCTCTGAATGCATCAATGACCGCAGAAGGTGGATCTACTTTTTGAAGTTGAACACGTCTTATCAAGATACCAGCACCATACTCATCTAGTGTTTTCTGCATCAAGTCTCGAACTGCTGATTCATTTCTTTCTCTTCCTTGAGTGAGGATCTGTTCAAGATCTGCGCCGCCTACTATTTCTCTCATAGCACTTTCTGCCACTGCCTTAACAGTAGACTCTTGATTTTCAATGTTGAATAGGAAATCAGCTGCATCATTAATTACCCATTGAACTGAGAAGTCCACATCAACAATATTTTCATCGCCTGTTAGCATTAGACTTTCCTCAGGAACATCTCTACCAACCGTACCTCTTCCAACCGCAGCCTGACTTGATGTCCTTATTCCAACTTCTACTTGATTTTCTCTTGTAACTTTAGGCTTTAAAACTGTTTCAATTGGAAATGGAAGATGGTAATGAAGACCATCTGAAGTTGAACGAATGTATTCACCAAAACGGAGTACTATACCTTGTTCATCAGGTTGCACTCTATATACACCTGTGGCGCCCCAAATTGCTAAAGCAATTAATACGATTAATACCCAGTTCTTTTTACTTACTTTTCCATTTGGTGATTTTGGTGAAAATCTACCAAAGCTATTTTTTAAATTAGTGATTAATTTATCTAAATCATTATTGTCAAAATTACCACCGCTTGGTCCTTTACCCCATGGACCGTTATTATTGTTGTTGTCCCATGACATTAATAGTTTTCCTCTTGAATTATTACAGATCACCCTATTATAAGATAGTAACTCTGTAAATTAATTTAAAGTCTTTCAACAAAAATAGATCTAAATAAATATTTCTATTTTTTTTCATATAAAACAAAAGAAAATGGAATTATATCATTTTCAGAATTATGTATATCTCTGCTGACCTCTACCCAATCGTCACTTCTTAATTCTTCAAAGAACACATCTCCTGCATATTCTGTATGAATCTCTGTTATATATATTCTGTTTGCAAATTTCATCGATTGTTTAAAAATTTGAGCACCACCGATAATAAATATTTCTTTTTGTTCGGTTGCCTTAGTTTTATAAAAATTTTGTGCTTCCAAAATTGCATTTTCTAAATTATTAACTACCAAACAGTTCTCAATTGTAAGATCAACATTTGTTGTAATGACTATATTTAATCTTTCAGGTAGCGGCTTCCCAATTGACTCAAATGTCTTTCTTCCCATGATTATAGGTTTGCCAGTAGTTATTGCTTTGAAGTACCTAAGGTCATCAGGTATGTGCCAGGGTAATTGACCATTTATACCAATAGCTCTATTTGCGGAGTGTGCAACAATTAGTGAAATTAACATCATACGGCAACTTTTGCTTTAATGTGCGGATGAGACTGATAATCAATTATTTTGATATCTTCATATTGGAAATCAAATAAATTATTTACACTACTATTTAGCTCTATTTTTGGTAAATTCATCGGTTTTCTTTGGAGTTGCAATTTAACTTGCTCAATATGGTTTGTATATATATGAGCGTCACCAAAAGTATGAACAAAATCACCAACATTTAAATTGGATACATGTGCAATCATGTGTGTTAAAAGCGCATACGATGCAATATTAAATGGCACACCCAGAAATACATCTGCTGACCTCTGGTATAAGTGGCAACTCAGCTTATTATTTGATACATAAAACTGAAATAAACAATGACAAGGAGGAAGCGCCATATTTTCTACATCGCTGACATTCCATGCAGATATAATATGACGCCTTGAGTCTGGATTTTCTCTAATATTTACTAATAAATTCGAAATTTGATCAATAGTTTCATTGTTAGGTGCAGACCAAGAACGCCATTGCTTGCCATAGACAGGACCTAAATCACCATTATTATCTGCCCATTCATTCCAGATCGATACGCCATTATCATTTAAGTATCTGATATTAGTATCTCCAGATAAAAACCAAAGTAATTCATAAACTATTGACCTGATGTGCAGCTTTTTCGTTGTTACCAATGGGAACCCTTTTGATAAATCAAAACGCATCTGGTAACCAAATATTGATAAGGTACCGGTGCCTGTTCTATCATTTTTACTCTCACCGTTTTGTAAAATATGGTCCAAAAGTTCTAAATAATCTAGCATTGGTAAATTATGACTGATTCATTGCGCTATATGAAGTGAGAAATAATTTTATTATAGACTTTCTTTAGATGTTAATTAGCACTATTATAATAGTGCTTTCGAGCTATGGTAATAAATTGGCGTCAAAATAAACTTATCGGACCCGGGGGCGGTACCCGGCGCCTCCACCATAAATACATTAAAGGTAATAGAATGCAAAAAATAAAAGATATTATTAAAATCGCTATTGGATTAGAGGTAATTGTTATTTTGGCGTTCTTAGGTGTTCTTATGCTCCAAGAAATGGAACTAAAAGATATTTCCATAGACGCTTGGCAGGAGAAATTAGAGCTAATCAAATAGTGTATTTATGATGGGGGCGAAATAGGATCGACGAGAGCGTAAAAGGCTACCTTTTACTCGGTATAGTACCACCGTTATCGGGCTAAACTTATAGTTGCAAATGACAACTATGCTCCGGTCGCAGTAGCTGCATAGTCAGCTTGAGCACCGAAACTTAAGCCCTTGTCTCTAGCAAGCCAAGGCGGGGTATGGGGGCACCTGGCAACAGAACGCCCCTTTTTACCTCCACCAAATAATTACATCAAAGTTATTTTTTGTTATGGTCAATGCGTAGAATTTATCAATTTTTTCACTGATTAAAAAAAATATATGATTTAAATTTAAGAAATTTTGTTTAATAATTAAAAGAATTTCGATGGTGTAGCACATGAATTCTGATTTGATTGGTTATAATAAACTAATGAATAAAGCAATGATTAATGTTTTCATTGATGTGTTATCATTCATTAAAGACAGTAATCATATCCCAGGGGAACATCATCTTTACATAACATTCAGTACGAAAAATAAAGACGTAATTATCCCTGCAAAATTAAAAGAAAAATTCCTGGATAAAATGACTATAGTGCTTCAACATCAATTCCAAGATCTCGAAATAAAAGAAAATTATTTTTCGGTAACGCTTCATTTTGACAATATACCTGAGAAAATTACTATCCCATATGGAGCCATTTCAAGCTTTTACGATCCAGCAGTTAATTTTGGAATTGATTTTCTTGCACAAAATGAAGTAACTACAAATACAAAAAACAAAAATGATGAGAACAAAACAAATATAGGCAATAGAGAAACATCTATGCAAAAAAAAAGAATAACACCTGAGAACAAAAGATCCGCAGAAATTGTTTCTTTAAGTGAATTTAAAAAATAAATGAAATTATGAGGCAAAAATGAAAAAAAGAATTGAAACCGATACCTTTGGTGAAATAGAAGTTGATAACGATAGGTATTGGGGAGCGCAGTCACAAAGATCCATCCAAAACTTTAAAATTGGCTGGGAAAAGCAACCAAGTTCAATAATAAAAGCTTTGGGTGTTGTAAAAGCTGCAGCTGCAAAAGTGAATATGGATTATAAAAAACTGGACAAAACTATTGGACAAAATATCATAAAAGCAGCACAGGAAGTCATTGATGGCAAACTGAATGATCACTTTCCGCTTGTTGTTTGGCAAACTGGATCAGGCACTCAATCTAACATGAATGCTAATGAGGTGATCTCCAACAGAGCAATAGAAATAATGGGAGGTAAAATTGGATCAAAATCCCCTGTGCACCCAAATGACCATTGCAATATGTCCCAGTCATCAAATGACACATACCCAACAGCAATGCATATTGCATGTGCTACAGAGATAATTGATCAACTCATACCCAATCTCAGATCATTCGTAAAAAAATTAGATGAAAAATCAAAAAAATGGCATGATATTATTAAAATTGGTCGAACACACACACAAGACGCAACACCATTAACTTTGGGTCAAGAGTTCTCAGGCTATGCAAAACAAATTGAATTTGGAATAGAGAGAATTGAAAATACATTGCCAAGATTAATGGAACTTGCGCAGGGTGGTACGGCTGTTGGCACGGGTTTAAATGCACCAAAAGATTTTGGTGAAAAAATAGCAAGAGAAATATCTAAGTTAACAAATAAGAATTTTACAACTGCTCTAAATAAATTCGAAGCATTATCGGCGCATGACGCGATGATTATGGCTCATGGTGCTATTAATACTGTGGCTGCATCGCTATTCAAAATCGCCAATGATATAAGATTTCTTGGGAGTGGTCCACGCGCTGGCCTAGGTGAATTGTCATTGCCAGAAAATGAACCAGGCTCATCCATCATGCCTGGGAAAGTAAACCCAACACAATGTGAATCATTAACACAAGTTTGTATCCACATTTTTGGAAATAATACTGGAATTTCCATGGCTGGCAGTCAAGGACATTTCCAATTAAACGTATATAATCCCATGATGGCTTATAATTTCCTTCAATCAGTTAAATTAATGTCTGACGCAGTTAAATCGTTTGAAATAAATTGTTTAGATGGTCTTGAGCCACGTGAAGACAATATAAAAGCGAATGTTGATAGATCTCTTATGCTAGTTACCGCTTTAGCTCCTAATATTGGCTACGATAAAGCTGCAGAACTTGCAAAAAAAGCGCACAAAAATAATACTACTCTCAAAGAAGAAGCAATAAAATCTGGATATATAGATGAAGAAAGCTTTGATGAATTGGTTGATCCTAAAAAAATGATTTGAATCAATGAAAAAGCGGTCAGTAAGTATAGCAGGACATCGGACAAGTATTGCTCTAGAAGATGAATTCTGGCTTTTTGTTCAAAAAATATCCTTTGAAATGAATTTATCTATCCCCAAATTGCTTGAGTTAATTGAAAACCAAAAGAAAAGTGATAATTTAGCATCTGCAATTAGATTATATGTGTTAGATTATTCCACAAAAAACAAAAATTAGTTGGTTAATTCAATTTACATAACTCAAATTACATAACAATAGTGTAGGTATAATTTATTATGAACACTGATTATCTATCCTATCTCAATGAACAACAGAAAGCTGCTGTCCTCCATACTGAAGGTCCTCTATTAATACTCGCAGGAGCCGGCACAGGTAAAACAAGCGTCTTAACTTCAAGACTTGCACACATTATTAATAAAAAACTAGCGTTTCCAAATAATATTTTAGCAGTTACTTTTACAAACAAAGCTGCAAAAGAGATGCAACTCAGAATTGGAAATATCATTGGTAAAGCGGTTGAAGGAATGAATTGGCTTGGTACATTTCATTCTATTGGAACAAAATTACTAAGAATGCATGCAGAACTGGTCGATTTAAAAAGTGACTTTACAATCTTAGATACCGATGACCAACTAAAAGTTATAAAAGAAGTTATTAGACTTCTAGACATTGATGAAAAGCAATTTCCTCCGAGGTTATTTCTTTCATTCATTGATCAATGCAAGAATAAGGGACTAACACCAGAAAATGTTAAAACTGAAATAGACCTAAATTTTATTCATGAAAAAAGCATAGAAGTATACAAGAATTACCAACAAAGGTTAAAGACACTAAATTCCGCTGATTTTGGAGATTTATTATTGTTACCTTTGCAAATTTTAATAAAAAATGAAGCAATACTTGATAAGTTTCAATCAACTTTTAAGTATATCCTAGTTGATGAGTACCAGGATACAAATACAGTTCAGTATCAACTACTCAGAATTTTATCCCAGAAAACTAGAAATATTGCATGTGTCGGCGATGATGACCAATCTATATATGGTTGGAGAGGAGCTGATGTGAATAATATATTAAACTTTGAAAAAGATTTTGATGGATCAAAAATAATTCGGCTTGAAAAAAACTATAGATCCACTGTGAATATACTAGGCGCCGCAAGGAGTCTAATTGCAAATAATATTGATAGGCTGGGGAAAGAATTATCTTCCAGCTCAGATGATGTAGGTGACAAAGTCAAACTTGTGTCTGTATGGAGCGCAGAGGATGAAGCAATGTTTATATCAGATGAGATTGATAGAAAATTAATATCAAAAATTGATCTAGATCAGATATCAATCCTTGTAAGAGCAAGTTTTCAAATGAGAGAAATTGAAGATAGATTAATACTAAACAGTATACCATATAGAGTAATTGGTGGTCCAAAATTCTATGAAAGACAAGAAATAAGAGATGTAATTGCTTATTTGCAGTTATTATTAAATCAAAATCATGATCTTAAATTTGAGCGTATACTGAATGTTCCCAAAAGAGGCTTGGGTGAAACAACCATCAGAATGCTTAATGACGCATCAAAGATATATAAACTATCACTTTTTGATGTTTCAAAAAAGCTCATACAAACTGACGAGTTAAAACCTCAACAAAGGACTCAACTTAGTAGCTTTATAGCGATGATTGAAAATTGGAAACAAAAATTAAATGAGTTAGACCATGTTACTCTCACTGAACTAATTTTAGAAGACTCAGGGTACATAGAAATGTGGGAGAAAGATAAAACGCCAACAAGTCTAACGAGAATAGAAAATATTAAGGAACTTGTTGGACAAATTGCCGAATTTAATTCATTGCATGAATTCATTGAGCATATCTCATTGGTACTTGAAGTTGAAAATGATCAGAGTTCTAGCAAAGTTAGCTTGATGACTCTACACTCTGCAAAAGGACTTGAATTTGATTGTGTTTTTATGCCCGGTCTTGAAGAAGGCATTTTCCCAAATCAAAGATCATTAGATGAAAAAGGTAATAGTGGACTCGAAGAAGAGCGAAGACTTGCTCACGTAGGAATGACACGAGCAAAAAAATATCTATACCTAATTCATTCGCAAAACCGAAGGGTTTATGGTAATTGGATGCAATCAATTCCTTCTCGTTTCATTTCTGAAATTTCGAGAGAATTTATTGATGATGACTCAACCTTAAGTGGAATTACAATAAATACCTATGGAAATGGTATTCAGAACACATCAGCATTTGATTATCAAAAGAAGAAGTTGTCAGCTATTGATAGATTAAAGGCTGCAGGACATTTCAATAACAACATAGAAGCTTTCGAAGATATATCAGATTATACTGATGTAAGCGTATTGCAAAATCAGCGTGTTTTTCATACTAAATTCGGTTATGGAATTGTAATTGATAATGAAAATGATCGGGTTGAAGTTGATTTCGATAAAGCTGGTAAGAAAATTGTTCTATCTTCGTATTTAGAAGTTGTTAAAAATGACTAAATATGTTGAAGCAATAATCAAGTCTGATCTTTCAATAGATGAATTAGATGATGATTATTTATTTGAAAAAGGTATCCTATCAATTTCACAAGCAAATACAGGGAAAGATCAATGCATAAGTTTTCATTTTGATAAAAAAAATGAAACTAATATTATAAAAATAATTCAGAGTGTGTTTGGAAAATTTGCAAACTTTAACATAAAAAACATTCCAAAAAAAAATTGGGTACTTGAGACACAAAAGAACCTAAAACCTATTATAAGTAAAGATATCATTATACATAATGACAATTATTCAAGATCAAAATATTCAAATATAGATCTATGTATTAATGCAAGCATGGCCTTCGGAACAGGTCATCATGAAACAACATATGGGTGTATTGAAGCCTTATCAGACTTAAGGAAAAACAGAAAGATTAATAACTTTCTTGATATTGGAACTGGAAGCGGGATATTATCAATTATTTCAAGTAAATTGTGGTATTGCAGTGGGATTGCAATTGACAATGATCCCGTCGCAATTGAAATTACAAAAATTAACTTCAAAAAAAATAATGTTAATCCATCAGTTACATATAAAGTATTAGATATTATGAGAGATTGTAAAAAATTACAAGGTAATGGTTATGACCTTATAATTGTTAACATCTTGGCTAATGTAATCAATAAAGTACGATTTGATTTAAAAAAATTATTAGATAAAGACGGTATCTTAATATTATCGGGCATAACTTATTCCCAGAAAAGATCAATACTTATGTATTTTTTGAGTATCGGTTTTATGAAAATAAAAGAAATTCAGTATGCAGAGTGGGTTACTCTTACATTAGTGTATTGCAAGAGTAACCAATATAGAAAGTAATTAGGTTATCAAAATATATATAGAGGCTATATGTATATGTATATGTAATTAATTTCTATTTAGATGATCACGTATAATAATCCAAATAAATCATATAATTACTTAGAAGTTCTATTATTAAGTTTAACTACAATGTCTTGCAGAGATAAACCCTTATAGTCTTCTGTATTTACTAATTTCTCTGCAACATAATAATTTGCTTGGTATTGCCTTGCCAAAACCCAACTTTTAAAGAAACCCTTTAAAGCTTTATTAATTGTTGTGAATATGGTTTCAACGGCACTAACTGAATTGTTAAGGATATATTCCATAGTTTTATTATCTTCCTTATTGATCGTATTATTTATATTATTGGGTGTTACTTTAACTTTGAATAAGATGCTCTACCGATGGAGACGAGAACATCACCTACAGGCAGACCTTCTGCCTTAGCGAATTCACGTGCGGCTTTTAAATAAGCTTGCTTTTTCTTATTAGAATTAAAGTTGATACCAAAAAAACCATTTGCAAGGTTTATTGAGTAATTTGTAAACTGCATTTTTTTCCTTTCTATATTTTCTATTTAGTTTAGTTTTGTAATTAGCTATATCAATATATATAGTTAGTTAAATGCATATGAGTAGTACAAAAAATTTATAATAGATATGCATTTTATGCATACATATATATAAAATGATTGCATTAAAAATATATGAAATAATATTGAAAAAATCATGACAATTCCAACTAGAATAGAAAGATTAAGAGATCGAATGAAAGCGGAAAATATACAGATGTATATTATCCCAATGAAAAACACCTACCTTAACAGCGATCTAGAAGAACCCGACATGAGAATAAAATATGTTTCTGGATTTGATGGTTCAGCTGGATTGATTTTCATAACACAAAATAAAATATCATTATTTGTAGACGGCAGATATACTCTGCAGGCAAAGCTGCAATTGGATAGTAATATATACGAGATTAATGAACTTAATTTCCAAAAAAGTATAGAATGGATTAAAATAAATTTAGGAAAAAATAGTAGAATTGGCTTCGATCCAAAATTACACTCAATCGATGAGATAGAAAATTATACAAATAAATTAGAAAATAATTTAATAAGTTTCGTATCAATTGATCAAAATCTAGTTGATTTGATAAGAACAGATCTTACTTCAATTAAATCAAAAGATTATGTCTTATCTATAATAGATAAGAAAAATAGTGGCCTGTCAATTTTACAAAAACTGAGTTACTTGAGAAATAAATATCTTAAAAAAGATAACGAACTTATATTCACACAAGACAATGATATTGTTTCATGGATTTCGAACCTGAGAGCACTTAGCAAAGAATATACCCCATCAATTTTGGGCTCATGCATTCTTACAAAGAATAATTGTTATTTATTGATCCCTAGCAATCAAATTGTATCTTATAAAAGTAATCCACAATACTTTGAGATAGAATTTTTAGATGAGGATCAGTTAGAATATTTATTAAATTCAAAATTGGATGAAATTAATATTGTAAAAATTGACAAACAAAATACTTCCGTCTATTTCAAGGAAAAGTTTATCAAAAAAGGGTATGAATTGATTTCTTTTAATGAACTAGAAAAGGAAAAATCCATCAAAAATGAAACTGAGCTTAAAAATATAATGAGTAGCCATATTTATGATGGTCAGGCTATTTGTAAATTTATCTATTGGTTAAAGAACGCTTCCAAAAAGAATCCAGTTGATGAAATAATTATTATTAATAAGCTAGAACAATACAGGACCAGATTAACAACCAATTATCTGGGTCCAAGTTTTCCAGCAATTGTTGGTTTTAGAGAAAATGGAGCAATAATACACTACAGGGCAAAAGATCAGAGTTGTAAAGAAATATCTGGTGGAGGTCTATTACTCATTGACTCAGGTGGTCAATATAAATATGGAACCACTGATATAACGAGAACATTTCTAATTGGAGATTCAAATAAAACCTACAGTAGATTATATACCATAGTCTTGAAAGCCCATATTGCCCTTGCAAGTAGGGTTTTTGACAGCAATACAACAGGTAGCGAACTTGATAAGTCATCAAGAGAAATCATTGAGTCCTATGGATATAATTATAACCATGGTACAGGACATGGAGTCGGTTATTTACTGTCTGTACATGAAGGTCCACTGGCAATATCCCCTAAAGAGATTCGGTCCGGATTTTGTGAAAATATGGTATTTTCTAATGAGCCAGGGATTTACATTGAGGGCGAACTCGGCATCAGAATAGAAAATTTGATGATTATAAGAAAAGATACTTCTGTAGATAATACAGACAAATTATATTTTGAACCTATTTCATTTGCGCCATTTGAAAGAAATTTAATTGATAAAGATATCCTGAATAAGAAGGAAGTTGATTGGATAAATAAATACCATCAAGAAGTCTACAAAAAACTCAGTATTGGACTAGATATTGAGACAAAAGAATGGTTGAGTGAAGAAACTGCACCTATCTAATTTAATAAATTTAGCCAATCATTTTCATCAATAATTTTTATATCTAAATCTTTTGCCTTAGTTAACTTCGAACCAGATACTTGTCCTGCAACGAGTAAATCAGTTTTGTTTGAAATAGAGCTTAACACTTTTGCTCCCATCCTCTCAGCTTTATCTTTTGCCTCTGCTCGAGACATAGAGTCAAATTTTCCTGTAAAAACAATACTCAAACCACTAAGTTTTGAGTCTAGTTTTTGCTCTATTACAAAATCAAGGATATCTAATTGATCATTGAGATTCTTCACAACCGAAGCATTATGACCAACAGAAAGAAAATCTAAAAAAGATTTAATTGCCACCTCACCGATACCATCATTCTCCAGAAAGGATTCTAAATAAGAATTGTATTTTGAATTAAGATTATCTATCAAACTGATTAAATTACCTATACTATTCAGATTTTGTGAAATAATTTTTGCAGTATTAATACCAATGTGCCTTATCCCCAATGAATAAATAAATCTATCTAATGTAATTTGACGTTTTTCATCAATACTTGAGAAAAGTTTAGACATTGATATACTCCCCCAACCATCCAAGGATGAAATATCAATTAAACCCAGACCTTGCTTTGACTGCAGCGTAAATATATCATTTGGTCTTTTTATAAAACCCTTATCATAAAAAAGTTTCATACTTTTACCACCGAATCCTTCAATATTCATAGCGTCTCTTGATACGAAAAACTCTAACCGTCCCAATTCTTGGCTAAGACAATAAAAATCACCTGTGCAGCGTCTTACTGATGAAGATTTGCCTGTCGAGGCATTTATCTCTTTTATTGCTGGACTATTACAAATTGGACATAATTTTGGAAATTCATATTTTTGCGAATTAGGAAGTCGTTTTGAGATATCCACACCAATCACCTTGGGTATAACATCACCAGATCTTATAACTTCCACAGTGTCACCTATTCGAATATCAGAACCATTTCTGATCTGATTCCCATCACTATCTATGCCCGAGATAAAATCTTCATTATGGAGAGTTGCATTTCTAACAACCACACCACCAATATTAATTGGTTCCAATTTTGCAACTGGAGTAAGGGCGCCTGTTCTACCAACTTGTATATCGATATCTATAATTTTAGTGTTAGCTTTTTCAGCTTCAAATTTGTGAGCAACCGCCCATCGAGGTGACCTTGATATAAAACCTAAACGGTCTTGCAAATGAAGTGAGTTGATTTTGTATACGACACCATCAATATCATAGTCAAGACTTGATCTGATTGCATCTAATTCAGAGTAAGATTCAATAAGCTCATTCTTTGATCGATTGATCTTTGTGTATGGATTCACCGCAAAGCCCCATTCTTTGAACTTAGATATTACCTCAAAATGAGATTTAAAATTATGATTGGATATTTCACCCAATGTATATGCAAAAAAATTTAATTTTCTAGATCTTGTTATATTGGGATCAATTTGTCTTAGGGAGCCTGATGCAGTATTTCTAGGATTAACATATGTTTGTTTTCCGTTTTGTAACATTTTTTCATTTAAATTGATGAAATCTGACTTATTCATATAAATTTCACCACGGACTTCCAATATTTCAGGAACATCTTTTGATTCAATTATCTTCGGAATATTTGATATTGTCTTAATATTTTCTGTAACATCTTCACCAAGAGTGCCATCGCCCCTTGTCGCACCTACTGTCAAAACCCCCCCTTTATATAGCAGTGATGCTGACAAACCATCAATTTTTGGTTCAGAAACAATTTCTAATGTAGAGTCTAAATTAAGATTCAAATATTTTCTTATTTTTTCATAAAAATCATCAAGGTCTGATTCATCAAAAATATTTGATAATGACAACATTGGTATTTTGTGTTTTACCTTTGAGAATTTTTCAGACGGCATAAAACCAATGCTTTCCGAGTATTTTGACTCCTTAATTAGAAATGGATATTTTTGTAAGACCTGCATATAGTGCTTCTTTAATTTATCATAATCTGAGTCATTTATTTCGGAGTAGTTATCTTGATAGTAGAATTTATCTTGTGTAGATAGAAAACTCTCGACCTTATTGAGATAGGTGATTTTATCTTCAAATGAATATGCTGATATATCGCATTCTAGAAAATTTTTAATTGGATCCATCATACTCTTCATAAATTAGGCTTTTAGAAGCTTCACGTGCTTGATTGGTAATCTTTTCTCCAGATAGCATCCTTGCAACCTCTTCTATTCTTTCTTCCATGCTTAATTGTTTAATTTCAATTGAATAATCTGAGTTATTATTTTCAATTTTTTTAATCAAGAAATGATGGTTTGCTTTAGATGCAACTTGTGGTGAGTGAGTAACTGTAAATATTTGTAATTGTTTAGATAGATTAAATAGCTTTTTCCCAATTGCCATAGCAGTTGCACCACTTACTCCAGAATCAATTTCATCAAAGATTAGTGTATCATTTTGATGTTCTTGAGACATAATAGACTTAATTGCAAGTATTATCCTTGAAGCCTCTCCTCCAGATGCAACATTATTTATCAATTCAGGTTGCTTTTCTTTACTGGTTGATATGCATATACTTACAATGTCTTTGCCCTTTGGTCCAAAGTCATCAATTTGTAATTTTGATGAAATATTTGTTCTAATGGTTACATTTGGAAATTTTAAGTCTTGAAGCTCGGATAGGAGTTTATTATCAAATACTTTTACAATATAACTTCTTTTAGTAGAAATTTTATGTGAAATTTCATCGTAATTCTCAACCAAACGATCATATTCCATGGTCATTTGTTTTAAGTCGGCATCTCCCGATTTGAGTAGGTTTAGTTCTTGCAGTGAACTGTGATAAAAATCATTTATACTATCAGATTGAATGTCATATTTTCTTCTCATTGCTTTAATTGCAAATAGTCTTTTTTCAATTTGTTCAAGATTATCATTCCCAGAACTAAGTTCAGAATTCATACCACTAACCTTAGATTTGAAATTATCTAACAAACTTGACACTCCATCTAACTCTACAGAAAACGACTCATAATAATTTTGGTGAGTGGATTGGAAAACTTTGATTTCCTTGAACAACTTATGCAGAATTTCTTCAAGACCATTATCATTATTCATATACATATTAATATTATCAAGCGCTGACATTAACTTAACTCTATCCAATAAAAGTTTTCTTTTTTCACTGAGGGTTTCTTCTTCGTCACTGGAAATATCCATGTCCAATATTTCATCACACATGTTCTGAATGGTTTCAATTTTATTTTCAGCTTGTTTTAATTTAAATTCTTTTTCTTGAATTTCTTTTTGAACTGTTTTTATCTTTGACGATAATGATTTTAACTCAGAGAGACTGATAGCATAATCTCCGAAACTATCGATAATATCAATATGGTTTGATTGGTCAATAAAGCTAAGATCTTCATTTTGTCCATGTGTTTCAACTAGAAATGAGGATATTTTTTTTATAATTGACAAGCTTACTGGGTTATCATCAATATATGATTTTGTCTTGCCATCTCTGAATTGAACTCTCTTTAAATAGATGTAATCCTCAACATCGATATCACAATCCTCACATAAACTTTTAATTTGATTATTGGCTGATATTACTAATGTAATTGTAGCTTTATCTTTATTATTTTTTACAATACCAGGATTGCTCTTTGCCCCAAGTGCAAGTGATATAGAATTCATTATAATCGACTTACCAGCACCAGTCTCACCAGTAAAGACATTGAGACCATTTTTAAAATCAATCTCTAACTTATCTATAAAAATTATATTATGAATTGAGAGTGATAAAATCATAGAAGTATTTTGACCTTGCTATTTATTTCCAAACTTCCTTAATCCAGCTACTTCTCTCTTCTTTTGGTCTAAGACCAGCATATTCAAGCTGGTTATAAATATATTCATACCATCTACTGTTTGGATAGTTATAGCCTAAAATAGCTGCTGACGATTGAGCTTCGGTGAAAATACCAAGTGAAATATATGACTCGGAGTATCTAGCAAGCGCCTCTTCAATATGTGATGTTGTTTGATATTCAGAAATTATGACCTTAAATCTATTAATTGCTGCCGAATGTTGTTTTCTTTTTTGATAATACCTTCCAATTTCCATCTCTGATCCAGCAATATGGTCAACGGCTAAGTCTCTTTTGATTCTTGAGTCTTTGGCGTATTCTGATTCTGGAAATCTATCAATTATTGTGTTAAAACTTTGCAAGGCTAATTTGGCGTTTATTTGATCTCTACCGATATTAGCAACTTGAAGGTAATAGGATAATCCAATTAAATAGTTCGCATAAGCAAGATCCTTACTATTTGGGTAAAGCTGCATATATCTTGTAAGCTGATTAACTGTATCATCAAATTTTTTTGCTTCAAATAATGAATATGATGCCATTAAAAGAGCTTTCTCAGACCAATTTGAGTAAGGATATTCTCGCTCTACACTTAAAAATTTATCAGCAGCCTCTTCATATTGTTTTTTATCAAGATATGAAACGGCATCATTATAAATTTTATCTAATTTTTCTTGTGAGTATGGTTCAACATCAGGGCTACTTGTACAAGAAGCAATAAGTATAAGAAGAAAGAAAAGAAAAAATAAGTTTTTCATACTGTATATAATACAACGTATTATATTATAATATACACTGTAAATTTAATGATTAACAATCTTCTGTAGATTGTTAGGTTTTGAGCTATATTATTTTTGATCATCTAATTCCTCTAATACCCAAGCATTTGGATTTTCAAACAAATTTTTCAAAGCGAAATAATTTAGGTTATGCCCCCCACATACTGACGTATATTTACCAATAATACCATATCCTGCTAATTTCAGATCACCGCATATATCTAAAATTTTATGCCTTATGAACTCATTGTCATATTTTAAACCGTTAATATTCATAATTGTTTTTTCAGTTAAAACAATTGCATTTGATAAATTCACACCTAATCCATAACCTCTTGAATGCAATTTCTCAGCATGTTTCAAAAACCCAAATGTTCTAGCCTCTGATAATTCGTCATAAAATGTTTCTTCATTAATTAAAAGCTCCATTTTCTGCTTGCCAATGAGAAGATGATCAAAATTTATTTCAGCATTGATTTCCAATGTATCTGCTGGTTCAAAACTCGCGTATGAATGGTTTTCAGTAATTTCTATTTTTTCTTTAATTCTAATTATTTTTTTTGGTTTATTTAGAATTTCTTTTTGACTATTTATTGCATCAAGGAAAATTCTACTACTTCCATCTAGGATTGGAACCTCTGGTCCATCAATATTTATTTTAAGGTTATCAATTCCAGCTCCATTCAAGGCAGCAAGCAGATGCTCAACAGTCAAAATTGAAGTGCCGAATGAATTTGATAATTCTGTACAATAATGTGTTGAAATAACATTTTGATATGATGCATTTATTATAGATTTATCCTCTGAGGCATCTAATCTCCTAAATATTATCCCAGTATCTTCTTTTGCTGGTGTCAACGTCAAATTGCTAACTTTGTTAGTATGTACGCCTTTTCCAGAAAAGCTTATTTCATTTGAGATTGTTCTTTGCATATTAAAGCGACTTATATAGAATATGCTAGCTTTATAACAAATATATTCTGCACAATACAGAAAAAATATTTAGTTTGCTTGTCTTTTCAAGAATGATGGAATTTCAATATCATTCTCAATCTCATCTTCTATTGTTTGTAACTCAAGCTTGTCATCAGTATTTACAGTTAAAAGATCATCTTGGAGTTGCTTTTGATGTTCACCCTTCTCAGATGAGCTAGATATTTGATCTTGATTAAGTCCATTTTCAATATCAGATTGTAAATTCTCAAATTTGTCATCTACATCGGTTGAAAATTTCTCATTCGATAGATTATTAACTAGAGTCTCATTTATATCTGAATCTTTATCCTCCAATGAAAATATTGAATCAGCGCTCAATGACACCTCTGGATATTGTTCACTTGTATTAACAGTATAATCATCCAACTCTTTTCTCTTAAAACCAACGCTCACAATTTTACTAAAAAAACTATTTTTGGTTTTTTTTGAATCTTTATCTAACAAACTCTCATTCATAGCAAAAGAAATATTATCTTCTTTTATTGAAAAGAACTCATTGACCCTTGGCACATCATTTTCATCCGTGTTTTGTAAATTACTTGCAAGATCAAAGTCACCATAATTTTTTTTCTGCGTTTCTTTCTGATTTGATTTTTCATTCCTATTAACTTTGAAAAAACTGTGGTTTGAATCAATTTTTTTAATTAATACTTCAGAATCTTTTTTTACCTCTTCTTTATTATCATCCAGTGAACTATACATTTGCTCTGATGCCCCTGATTCTTCTACCTTTGAGGGTTCATGTAAATTATTTTGATTCTGATTTATTCTAGGTATTGAATAATTTCTGTTATAGGTAAAACTAGTTGAGTCAATATTTTTGACATTACTTTGAATTCCCGTTGCAACAACTGATACTTTAACCGATCCCTCAAGATTTGAGTCAAAAGTTGCACCGAGAATTATATTCGCATTATTATCAACTTCATTTCTGATCCTCGTTGCCACTTCATCAACTTCAAATAAAGTTAGATCTTCACCGCCTGTAATTGATATGAGAAGACCTTGAGCTCCTTTCATAGACACATCATCTAATAATGGGTTAGATATTGCTGCTTCTGCAGCTTCAACTGCTCGTTTTTCACCGCTAGCCTCTCCAGTTCCCATCATAGCTTTACCCATTCCTTGCATAATTGATTTTACATCAGCAAAGTCAAGGTTAATCAATCCTTCTTTCACCATAAGATCAGTTATGCCTGAAACTCCAGATAGTAGAACTTGATCCGCCATTGCAAAAGCATCCGAAAACGTAGTTTTTTCATTTGCAATCCTAAATAAATTTTGATTAGGGATAACAATGAGTGTATCTACGTACTTGCT
This sequence comes from uncultured Alphaproteobacteria bacterium, assembly GCA_938074435.1. Classification (GTDB taxonomy): domain Bacteria; phylum Pseudomonadota; class Alphaproteobacteria; order Rhizobiales; family TMED25; genus TMED25. The sequence continues at coordinate 2,418 of CALJEH010000090.1, read as the reverse complement.
TAACTCTTCGATACCCTCATCTGCTATTTGCATTCTTCTGACACCTTCAAATTGAAATGGTTTTGTTACAACAGCAACTGTTAATATTCCCTGTTCTTTGCACAATTGAGCTATCACAGGAGCAGCCCCTGTTCCTGTTCCTCCTCCCATACCTGCAGTAATAAATACCATATGTGATCCCGCTGAGTAATCTAGAATCTCCGCTTGCGCTTCTTGTGCAGCTCCTGCACCAATTTTTGGTTGGGATCCAGCTCCAAGCCCTTCTGTAAGACTTGTACCCATTTGTATTCTTCTTTCAGCACTAGACATTGCTAGGGCCTGCGCATCTGTATTAGCAACAACAAATTCAACACCATCTAAACCTTCTTGAATCATATTATTTACTGCATTACCGCCAGCACCACCCACACCGAAAACAGTAATTCTAGGTTTTAATTCACTCATTGCATCTGGAATCTTTAAATTTATTGTCATGATGATCTTCCTGTGTTTAACATTAATATTGTCATTTCTTTATATTTTTACTTAAAAACTATCTTTAAACCACCCAATCAGTTTTAAAAAATAACTATTGGTGTGATTGTAGGATAATGCTCTAGTGGTTATTTTTTTGTTAACAAAAGTCTCATTCTGTGAATAAACTAACATTCCAATGGCACAGGAAAAAATTGGGCTTGCAAGGTCAAATGTATTTGATTTCAAATTCGGAAGAGCTCTTCTTGCAGGTGATTTGAATATCTTTTCGGCAAGGTCGTCAATCCCAATCAATTGACTAGCCCCCCCAGTCAAAACAATTCTTGTTTGTTTTGTAAGATGTGGATTAATTTTCTCAATTTTCTCTTTTACCTTTTCAAATACATCTACCATGTAAAATCTTGATATATCAGCGATTGTTACCTTTGAAATTTCCTTATACGCATTCTCATGTTCAGAATAACCAATCTGTTTAACTGCAATTGTGTCACCGTTATCATATGAGTTCATAAGTACTCCACCATATAATATTTTTAATTTTTCAGCTTCTTTCTCTGATGTGCATAATGTTCTAGCAATTTCTTTTGTAAGGTTATTGCCTCCAATTGGAATTACTCCTGCAGATAAAAGAGCATTATCAGAAAATATAGAATAGGATGTTGTTCCTGAGCCTATGTCAATCAATATGGAACCTATATCTGCCTCATCACTTGATAAGGTAGCAATAGCGCTTGCAATCGGTGTAAAATGGATTCTTTCAATTTTCAAATGTGCATTTTCAACAATATTATTTAGATTTTGTATTATCGATCTATTACAAACTAATTGATTAAAGTTGATCTTTAACAAATCTCCGTACATACCAATCGGATCTTCAATAAAATCTTGTCCATCTATTGAAAAACTAAGCGGAATGGTATCAAATATATACAAATTCCTGTCGTTATTCTGTTCTTGAATAATATTATATGCTGTCGATAAATCTTTCTTACTTACCTGCACCTCCTTTATTGGAACAGAAATTTCATACAAATTTGACTCAACTTGGTGTGATGTAATATTAACATCGATTTCATCAACGGTTACTGATGCTATCTTTTCGGCATCCTCGATTGCTGATCTAATTGCCAGTTCTAATAATATTGGATCAGTGACCATTCCATTTTGGAAACCTTGTGATCTATGGTGACCAAATCCTAATATTTCATGATTCAAAAAATTATCTGGCGTAAGAGTATTCCTAGAAATCAAACATACAATTTTATCAGAACCAATATCTAAAATTGCATTAATTGGTTTATGTTTCTTTGTGACAGGGAATTTCCCTGACATTCTATCAAACGTCATCAACTGCATTCTAAATATTCATATTGTATTAATGTTATCTCTAATACCTATTTGACTCGGTAATATGTCAATGCGATCTGGTAATCTCATATCAATTACATCTATGTAACGACTCAACAATAATTTCTCATTGTCTAAGTACTCAAGATCTCTAATTGAATCAGCAATTTTATTCTCAGGCAAATGTATTGTAATTCCATTGTACAGTCTCACAGTCCATCTTCTATCACCAACCCTCAAAATTGATTTTACTTTCTTTTGGAAATACGGAAACTTTTGAAGAATATCTATAATATTGGGGATTTCACTAAGCGCGTTGTGACCAGCAATAACTTTTAGATTATTAAAATCAGCTGGGTTTAATTTTTCTATTATATTTGACTTGTCATCGACGAGATATTTTTTCCCATCAAAAAACCATATTGCGATAGGATTATGTTCATAAATATTTATTTCTAGTGTCGAGGGATAAATTTTCTTAATATCTGATTTCTTTACCCTGGGTAACTCATTAATCCGATTTACAACTTCAGTAATATTTAATGACCACATTGACTCATTCTTACTAAGACCAATCTTCTCAATTACATCAGATCC
>CALJEH010000089.1 GCA_938074435.1 uncultured Alphaproteobacteria bacterium | reverse complement strand
AATAAGAATAATAATGATAATAATAATAAAGCTGCTATCCCGTAACGGGTCCCTGGCAAGGTAAAGGGATCAGTGTCAGGCATTAAGTATCTTGTGAGAACTACGGTTGTACCTCCAATAGTCGCAGACAATGACGCTAATAATGCGCCGATGTAGCTTTGTTTAACTATCATGTTTTTTCTAAAATATTTTACCTGGGTTTAGGATTTCTTTTGGATCTAAAAGATTTTTAATTTCTTTCATAATTGTTAGTTCGGTGGGATCTTTATATTTTATCATCTGACTTTTCTTGATAATTCCTACTCCATGCTCAGCAGCAAAACTTCCACCATATGTGAAGGCATTCCCGTAAACAATTTCTCGGATTTCCTTTGTTTTTTCCTTAAATGCTTCTGAAGAATAACCTATAGGAGGGCATACATTATAGTGTATATTGCCATCACCAATATGTCCGTAAGGCACAGGTCTAACGCCTGGTAAATATTGAGCGAGCTTATCTCCAGTTGTTTTAACAAAGTCAGGAACTGATGAAATTGGGACCGATACATCATGTTTTATTTCTCCACCCAACTTTGGTTGATGTTCAACAATGGCCTTCCTAATCTTCCAAATATTTTGTGTCTTAGCAATTGAGTCTGATATAACGGCATCGGTAATAACATTCTCTTCTAATGCATGTTGAAGAGCCGCTTCCATTAAATTTTTTGCATTTTCATTATTTTTTGTATCAGAAAACTCAATTATTACATTCCATCGCTCAGCATTTACAAGAGGGTTTATGATATTGTCACCAAACTCTATTGCAATTGATAGTCCAATATCAGGGATTAGTTCAAAAGAAGATAAGAGCTCTCCACTGAAATCTCTTAATATTTCAAGCAAATTCATTGAGGTTGTAAGATCAGTAAGTGAAACAAAGGCAGTAACTTTATTTTCAATTTTTGGAAATAATCTCAAGCTAGCAGCTGTAATAATACCGAGTGTTCCTTCTGCCCCCATAAATAGATGCTTTAGGGCATATCCTGTATTATCCTTTCTGAGTTTTTTTAGCATATTAACAATATTACCATTTGCTAATACCACTTCAATACCGAGAACTAAGTCCCTCATATTCCCATATTTGAGTACTGATATTCCACCAGCGTTCGTTGATATGTTGCCACCAATTGTACAAGAACCTTCAGATCCAATGCTGAGAGGAAAGTGTCTAGAAACTTCAGATGCAGCTAACTGAATTTGATTGAGTATACATCCTGCCTCAACGGTAATTGTATAGTCTTTTGGGTTTAGATCTAAAATCTTATTCATCTTTTTTAGGCTAAGTATTACTTCACCATTTGGTATACCTGAGGCAACTGAGCCAGTATTTCCTCCTTGAGGAACAATTTTAATGTTTTGTTCATTACATATTTTCAAGATCTTGGAAACTTGTTCGGAGCTCCTCGGAGTTAACATTAATGGTGAATTACCATGAAAATTTCCAACCCAATCTTGCAGATGTGGGTAAATTATTTCTTGATCAGTAATAATATCTCTGCCATCCAAGATGTTTGATAATTTTGAAATAAAATCTTCAAGTTGTTTATCTGGGAATGACATATTTGGTGCAATTTGAATTAAATGGTGCCGGCTGAGAGATTTGAACTCCCGACCTACTGATTACAAATCAGCCGCTCTACCAACTGAGCTAAGCCGGCACGTTTGAAACAATTAACTATTAAATCAAAAAACATTTTTTTAAAAGTAAATTATTTTATAATAATTTATTTTTGCATGTAGGAGTTTATTTAATTGCAATTTTATCTAAAATAATGCCCATTGCAACTGATACATTAAGACTTTTAATTTTACCAGGGGCATTAATTTTATATATTTGATCACAATATTTTTTCGTTAAGTTCCTCATCCCTCTACCTTCATCCCCGAATATTGCAACAACCTTATCGTGTTCATTGAAGTTTATTTCATCAATTATATTATTTGCATCACTATCAAAACCAATTAACCAAAAATTATTGCTTTTTAATTCTTCATAACAATTTGCCAGACTCTTAGCGATGATAATATCAATGTATTCTAGTCCTCCAGATGCTGATTTTGCAATTAGGCCTTCATCTAGTAAATCAAATTTTTGAGTTGTCATTACCTTGTTAATCCCATAAGCGGAACATGTTCTTATGATTGCACCTATGTTTCTGGGGTCGGTGATATTATCTAAGAAAACAATTCTGTTTGTACTTGAAATATTGCTCTCTTTTAATGAGAGAATTTGTTTGGGCTTGCAAAATGAGATAATACCTTGGTGTACTTTTCCATTTGGAAGCAGCTTATTCAATGTTTTTGTGTCAGTTATGTTTACTTTAAATTTTGACAAGTCAATAGTCGAATATGAAGTAATTTTTACCATTGCGTTTTTGGTTAAATATATTTCAGCTATATTTCTATCCACATTTGCAAGGGCGTGTATGTTGGCATGATAGCCATATATTTTTATATAATTATTATTCATTGCGCTATTAATATATGGATTTTTATATATCTTTGGTGTAAAGGTGTATACAAATAATTACCTGCGGTTAAAAAACAAGTGTTTTTAATTGTAAAACTATTTATAAATAGGGCAACAAATGGAGGGGTGCCCGAGTGGTTAAAGGGGACGGGCTGTAAACCCGT
>CALJEH010000088.1 GCA_938074435.1 uncultured Alphaproteobacteria bacterium | reverse complement strand
GATTATCTTGACGATAAGAAAATAGAAGATAAATTTATGGATATTATTGATGAATAAAACAGCAATCATCACAGGAATCACAGGTCAAGACGGGTCATATTTAGCCGATTTATTGTTGGAAAAGGGGTATACTGTCATCGGTACAATGAGAAGAACAGTGTCAGATTTTGAAGACAAAACAAAGAACATAAGTCATATTCTTGATTCTTCCAATCTCATTTTAGAAGAGGTGGATATTACAGATTCGTCGTCAATATATCAAGTTGTCAACAAATACCAACCAGACGAGTATTATAATCTTGCAGCCCAGTCTCATGTTGGTACAAGCTTCAAAACACCCGTGAGTACCACTGACATAAATTTGATGGGCTGCTTGTATGCTCTGGAAGCAATCAGGCTACAGAAACCAGACTGTAAATTTTATCAAGCATCAACATCTGAGATGTTTGGAGACAATACAGTATGCCCTCAAGGACTAGGCACACACTTTTCTCCTGTTTCTCCTTATGCTTGTGCTAAATTGGCCGCACACCATATGGTTGGAACTTATCGAAAATCTTACAACATCTTTGCTAGTTCAGGTATTCTTTTTAATCACGAGTCTCCGAGACGAGGAGAGAATTTTGTTACCAGAAAGATCACCAAAGCAGCAGCCCGTATAAAGTTAGGCCTACAAAAAGAACTTCGACTGGGTAATCTTGAGGCACAAAGAGACTGGGGACATGCCAAAGATTATGTAAAAGGGATGTGGTTAATGTTACAGCAAGATAAAGCTGATGACTACGTTCTTGCGACTGGTAAGACCAACTCTGTTCAAGATTTTCTGGATTATGTTTTTGATTTTGCAGGTTTAAATCCAAAAGATCATGTTGTTATTGATCCAAAGTTTTATAGGCCCTGTGAGGTTCCAAAATTATGGGGTGATCCATCAAAAGCAAATAGAAAGCTCGGTTGGTACCCTGAGTACGATTTCAAGAGATTGGCAATTGAAATGTATGAAGAAGATGTGAGGCAAGCAACATGAAACAATTTATAAAATTTAATTTTACTAATAAAAGCAATATCGACAACTTCAAGGTACACCAGAAAGAATTATCATTCAAAGGATATAACTCTGATAATAAAGCTAACTTTATACCGATTGATGTTATTTACAATGTGCAATTCAAAAAATCTCAGTCCTTTTGTGTAAACAAAATTCCATTGGTTTTGCCCATAAAAGATATGCCAAAATTGTTAGATTATACCTTAGAAAATCTAATATCAAATGGAGTTCACGAGTATGTGAATATTGTTGTTGTGGATGATAGGTCAACCGAGGATATATATTCTATTTGTAAAAATAAAGCAATTAGTTACATTAGGGTCAATAATAAAAAAGGGTTTAACTACTCAATGTTAGCTAACATAGGCGCCTATATAATGAAAAGCTTCGAGTTTAAGCAAATTATATATTGGAATAGTGATATGTGGGTACCCAATAAACAAACTATACCAACATTGATAAGCAAGCATCAATCTTCAAATTGCGTTATATCTGGTACAAAATTATTATACCCAAATTTCTCATGGGATAAATCAGATTCAAATATCTCGGCTCAGGGGGAAATGAGAAATTTGGGCATTGATGTTGATTATAGAGGCAAAATCCAATTTGGAGGAAGCGTTATTCTAATAGAGAATAATAGAGTTGTTCCCATGCACGTAAAGAGGTTTTGTGACCCATCCAATGCCATCGCAAATAGTGATTGTGGAACATTTTTCACAACGGGTGCATATAGCATGATTGATCTTGGGTGGTTGTGTGGAATTGGAGGCTTCAACCCTTCATTATCAAAAGTTTATAATGATGTGGATATATGCTTGAGGGCAATTGAAGATAATAAAGGTGTCATGTATTTTGGGAAAAACCTTTTCCTGTACCATCATGAATCATTAAATTTAAACAAAGAGACGAAATTTGACCACCAATTCAGCAGCGATAGTATATTATTTCAAAAATTGTGGAACCCTGCACGAATAAAGAAAATATTAAAATGATTACGCTAAGTTCAATAAAATATCACAATGATCATAGAGGGGTTTTTTTTGAAGTCCCAAACGAAGATGCGTTGGTGTTCAAACAAACAAGTATTTCCATTTCTAAAAAAAATACTCTAAGAGGCCTCCACTACCAGTGGAATAAACCAATGGGAAAAAAAATCACTTTACTAAGGGGGGCTATTATAGAGTGTGTTTTAGATATAAACAAGAGATCAATTAATTTTGGAAAGACATTTATTTTTGAAGTTTCGAAAGACAAAAACCCATCTTTTTACATCCCGGCTGGATATGCGCATGGGTTTTTGGCATTAGAAGATGAAACAACGCTATTATATCAGCAAACTAGTTTTTATAATAAGGACTTTGATGAATGTATCAATCCCTTGGATAAAGAACTCGCCATACCATGGCAAATTAATAAAAAAACAATTATAATTTCTGAAAGAGATAGCTGTGCTCCTTCTTTTTCAGAATATAAGAATAGAAATATCTTATGGAGAAATCAGTGAAATTTATAGTTACAGGCGGAAGAGGTTTTATTGGATCTCATTTTGTCGAAGAAGCACTAAGCAGGGGCCATGATGTAATCGATATTGACAAAATGACCTATGCTGCGCATACGAGTTTGCCGTGGGATAACAGCAGTAACTATACGCTAAAAGTAGCAGATATTGCTGAAATTGGACATTTACCATCGTGTGATGTCATATTTAATTTTGCAGCAGAGTCTCATGTGGATAATTCAATACGTGAAACCGAGCCATTTGTAAAGAGTAATGTTTTGGGCGTGCACAATTTGTTGAATTTGGTACGTGGAAAAATGAAATATAATCGTCCATTATTTTTTCACATAAGTACTGATGAAGTGTACGGAGATCGCTTGGAGGGCTCATTTTTAGAAACTGATAAACTTTCCCCGTCAAACCCTTATTCAGCAACAAAAGCCTCTGCTGAAATGTTGATTTTGGCATACTCTAGAACCTATGGGATTGATTATATTATATCACGTAGTGCAAATAATTATGGAGACAGACAATTTGATGAAAAATTAATACCAAAATGTATTTCAAGTATTAAGAATGATAAAAAAATCCCAATACATGGCGATGGGACGTATATTAGAGACTGGACATATGTGAAGGATAATATATCTGGATTATTTTGCATTTTAGAATCTGGTAAAAAAAATGAAATTTATAATGTTTCTGCCGAGAACCACATGAGAAATTTAGAAGTAGTAGATGAGGTATTATCTTGGTATAATAAAGATAGAGAGATGGTTGAATTTGTCCCAAATCGCTGGGGTCAAGATCTAAGATATTCAATTAGTAGCCAAAAGCTTCGTAATCTTGGATGGTCTCCATCTCACAAAAGAGGTATATATAAATGGTATTAATTACTGGGGGCTCTGGGCTTTTGGGGACTAATTTAATCCCCTTATTTGATAATACAAAAATATTATACCCAACATCTCATGAGGTGGATATAACAAATAGACAGCATGTAAAAAATTATTTTTCTGATAATCAAGACATCAGTTTGGTAATTCATGCGGCTGCATACACGAACGTAAAATCAGCAGAAAAAGAGTTCTTAA
>CALJEH010000087.1 GCA_938074435.1 uncultured Alphaproteobacteria bacterium | reverse complement strand
TAAATTAAATCTAAAATTGAGTTTGAAGAAAGAAAACAAGAATATATCAGAAGAAAAAACAGCAAGTTTGAATTCACACTAAAAATTAATAATAAGATTTATATCAATAGGGAAGGTATTATAGGAATATCTAATGTGCTTATATTAGTGGGTTGTATTGGTTTCGTTTGTGTTGGCATACTAGGGTTGATGTTTTCTTAATCAGAAACTTAGTGAAACTTAAATGAGCAGTAATTGACCTATCTGACCTATAAGACCAGTACTATTCAGATTAATAATTAAATATTTCTAAAATCTCTTGTGACGTAGAGGCAACGTGATAATTAATTTTTTCTAGGCTATTTAAAAATTGCTTCTTATGTAAATGTTCTAAGAGACTTATATAAGGATCCCAAAAATTGTCATAATTTGCCATCACAAGCTTTTTGTTATGTTGTTTAAGTTGGTTCCACGTTAGTACCTCGGTCATTTCATCGAGTGTACCAATACCTCCAGGCAGTGTTACAAAGGCATCAGATAAGGAATACATTTTCTGTTTTCTTTCATGCATATCCCTTGTCACTATCACATCATTGATGCCATCGATTATCTCAACGTATTTCATGAGGAACTCAGGGATGATTGCTGTGACCTTACCTCCGTTATCTATAACCGATCGTGCAATATGTCCCATTAAACCCTTATTTCCTCCGCCATAAATGATTGAAATATCATTTTGTACCAATAATTTGCCCAGCTCACTAACTTCGTCAATGAAGAGGTTATTTGGGTTGAAGGTGCTGCAGAATACACAAACTGTTTTTATTTTTTTATCCATAATCAATAGTCAGGGGTGTCTAAAATATAAAATACTTTAATTTACTATACATGATATTATAATAGACAGAAATTAACATAAGATATTTTTAAATGTTTAATGATAAAAAGAAAATCTTTGGTGTTTTGCTCATTTTACTAATCGTAATCTTAGCTGTACTACAATATTTTAAATCCAGAACAGAAAACGCTCCAAATCCTATCGATAACATACAAGAAATTTCGCAATCAGAGGTTTCTTTGACTGAACAAGTCGATGAGATCAAAGACCAAACAACAGACATAGTCGAAGTACAAGAAGTACAAGAAATACAAGAAGTAGAAGAAGTAGAAGAAGTAGAAGAAGTAGAAGAAGTAGAAGAAGTAGAAGAAGTAGAAGAAGTAGAAGAAGTTGTAAAAGAAAACCTTGGTTCATTCGATGTTGTCCGCATTGATAGGGATGGGGTATCGGTACTTGCAGGTAGAGCTGAGCCAAATCAAAAAATCAGAATTTATAATGAAGATAACCTTATTGGTGAAGGTGTATCAGATAGACTTGGACAGTGGGTGATCACGATAGATGAAGAAATACCGAACGAAATACTAAATTTAAAGATCTCAACGACAAATGAAAACTCAGAAATTGAGGTCTTTTCTGATCAAATTGTAACAATTATGCCAATTGAAAATCTAAACAGTCAGATAGAACCAGATATGACAGATGAAATTATTCTCTTAACACAAGAAAATGAAGCAAGTAAAATTCTGTCTGATGACCCTTCTTTTTTGCAAGATGAGAGTATTGTTAATATAAGAACCATTGATTATGATGAAGAAAAACTCATCTTAAGTGGTAATGCGGAAGCAAATACTGAAGTTAACGCTTATATAGATAATAAATTTGTAGGGAAAACATTAACTGATAATTTTGGTAAATGGTCATTAAATATAGATGAAAATATAATTCCAGGAGATTATGAAATAAGAGCAGATATGGTTGATGACCAAGACTTTGTTATTGCTCGAACATCAACAAAATTTACAAGATTATTTGACGGAGTAGATGATAGTTTTCAGTTAAATAAAATTACAATCGAACCTGGTGATAACCTCTGGAATATTTCAAGAAAGAAGTATGGCTCAGGTATGCAATATACAGTTATTTACCTTGCAAACTCAAATCAGATTGTTAACCCTGATTTGATATTTCCTGGGCAGGTTCTAATGGTTCCGGGCTCTTAGTTTTTAGTTTCTTTCTATTCTTAATAACATATGGCATTACCAGCAGTGTTGGTAACAGCAGTAATGTTAATATTGTAGAGAAAGATAAACCAAAAATGATTGCTGTAGACATCTGTACCCACCAAGATGATGTTATTCCTCCCACAAGAATATCTCTCCCTATGAAGTCAAAGGTAACTTGTGTAGCCATTGGTATAAGACCCATAATCGTAGTGATTGTTGTGAGAAGAATTGGTCTTAATCTTTCATTTGCTGTTTGAACGACAGATTTAATTGGATCTTTATATTCTCTGAGATTTGAATTGTATGTATCAATAAATACAATAGCATTGTTCACTACAATACCTGCCAGGGCTACTATACCTGTTCCTGTCATGATTATAGAGAACGTTTGCCCTGTTATTATAATACCAAGCATTACACCCAATGTTGATAAAATTACCGTGAATAAAGTTAAAAATGTCTGATAGAAACTATTAAACTGTGTAATTAGAATGACAAACATTAGTGCTAGTGCGGCAAGGGCAGCTTTTCCAAGGAAGGCTCCAGCTTCCTTTTGTTCTTCGTCTGCACCCCTAAATTTAAACTTAACATCCTCAGGCCAATTTTGATTATCCAGCCACTGTTCTATTTCTTTGACTTTTTGATCTGTATTTACACCATCCTGTGTGTTTGCTTTTACAACAAATGCAAATTTCCCATTTAGTTTGCTAATATTGGGCACAGAGTCACGATAAGTTTTAGATATAATATTACTAATAGGGACTGAACCTTCCCGAGTTTCAATGTTCAATTTATCTAATTGATCTATGTTTCTATCATCTTTTGGGAGTCTTGCACGAATTTCTATTTCATCTTCCGAGTCATCAGGTCTGAAATTCCCAACAAGTATACCATTTGTGACCAGCCTTAATACAGAACCAATTGTATTTATGTCTGTATTGTAGATACCTGCTTTTTCTCTATCTACATCAATTGCCCACTCAACACCAGGTAATGGCCGTGTATCCTCAATATCAATTATTCCACCAAGATTTGTTTCAAAATAATTTCGTATAAGTTTTGTAGTTTCATTTGCATTATTATAGTTTGTAGATGTCACTTCCAGTCTGATATCTTTACCAGTTGGTGGACCCCCTTCAATTTCTCTGATTTCAACATTTATACCCGCGATACCTTTAGTTCTTTCGAGAATCTCCTCAAAAATAAATTTAGCTTTTCTGCGTTTCTCAAAATCTTCTAATTCAATGCTTATCTGACCAATCGCATCCACTGGTTTATCTTGCTGATCTCCAGGGTTACCACCACCATCTATGCTTGATTGGGTATTTATATTTTTTATACCAGCTACTTTAAGAACTTCAGCTTCAACATCTTCAATCATATTTTGAGTTTCATATAAGGATAGATTTCCTCGAGCAGAAATAAATATGACCGCCTCTTCAGGTTCTTGAGCAACAAAGTATTCAACACCATTGTTATATTTTGCATAACTACTAAAGATCAAGTAGCCAAGTAATACTGCTGAGAACAATACAGTAATTGGTCGTCTGATTATAATTTCAATTAAGCGCGCATAAAGTGATGGTCTCTCATTCTCAGTATTTGACTTAACATCAGAGGTACTGCTGTGCCCTCCTAAAGATCCAAGAACTGGGATAAATATTAGTGCAGTAGCAAGAGCCGCGCTCAATACAATTATTACCATTGTTGGTAAATAACTCATAAATTGACCAGCTACACCCGGCCATAATAACATCGGTAAAAATGCAGCCAGTGTTGTACCTGTAGATGACACAATTGGCCAAAACATCCTTTTAGATGAATTAAGAAAGGCTTCTTTACGTGGGCTTCCTTTTTCTGTAAGTTTTTTTGAATACTCGACAACAACAATTGCACCATCAACGAGCATACCTACTGTTATTACTAAACCAAATAAAACCATTATATTTACAGTCATCCCAAGCAAATTAACAACTAAGAAACTTATTGTGAATGTTATTGGAATACCCAAACCTACTAAGATTGCAGGTCCAATACCAAGTACTGCAATTATGGTAATCATAACCAGCACAATAGCAGTTAATATCGCGGCTTCTAATGATTTTAATACTTCAAATATATTTGTTGATTGATCAAATGAATAATCAACCTTAATGATGTCAGGCCAATCCTTAGTGTATTCATCTACAACGGTTCTAACATTCTTGTTGTTTTCAATAATATTTATGCCAAGTCTTTTTATAACATTAACGGAAATTGCCTGCTTACCATTAAACTTACTAAAATCTGCTTGATCTTCGTATGTTCTTTTTATCTCCGCTATCTCACCGAGTGTTATAATAATATCTCCATTCCTTTTTACAGGAAGTGAATATACGTCATTGATGGTTTTAAATAATCCTGGAACTTTTACATTAAACCGACCATTGTCACTTTCAACAGCACCCGCTGATATAACTTTATTATTTTGACTAATCGCAGAAATTAGTTCTAAAGCTGTGAGATTATAGGATTCTAATTTTGTTGTATCAATTATGACTTCAACCATTTCATTTCTTGAACCAGATAAATCAGCACTTAGGACAGTATCTAGTTCTTCTATTTCATCTTGAAGTTCCTTTGCATATTTGTTGAGTGTTCTTTCGGGCACATCACCTGATACAGTTACAACGATGGATGGTATCAGTGTGAAGTTTACTTCAGTAACTTTGGGTTCATTCGCTTCATCAGGTAACTCAGACTCTACCTCAGATAGTTTTGAACGGATGTCTGCGAGAGTTTTTTCATTGTCAATTTTAATATCAAACTCAAGTATTACAGCTCCGTAATCTTCTGCACCAACAGATTGTATTTGTTTGAGTCCATCCATCCCCTTCAATTTATTTTCAAGTGGCCTTAAAATTAATCTTTCGGAGTCTTGTGAACTAATGCCAGGTTGAACTACCGACACATAGAAAACAGGAATATCAATATCTGGATTTGACTCTTTGGGTATGCTTACATATGAGTATATTCCTCCAACAACTAATGCAAATAGCAAAGTTAATATAGTTCTTGGCTGCGCATGAAGTAGGTCAATAAATTTATTCATAGTAATTAATATTATCTATAACTGCATTAACTTTATCACCAGGTTTGACATAGTCTTGTCCAACAGTTATTACTCTGATTGTTTCAGGTAAGTTTGAGATGTAAGCACCCTTGTTATTAAGGTTAGTTACTTCAACTTCAATAAATTTTACGGTGTTGTTGTCATCGATGGTCTTTATCCCAATATTTCCATCATCACTCAAGCTTAGAATAGACGAAGGGATTAAATGTGAGTTTAATATATTATTATTTATATAAACTTCTGTAGTCGTGCCTACTTTTATATTATTTCCGCTGTTATTTATAGTAACCTCAGTTGAGAATGTTCGTGTATTTGGGTCAGCCACATTTGAGATATAAGTCAAAACTCCGTCAACAATTGTCCCATCAATCAGTTTAACCTTAGCAGGCATTTCTTTGGCTAGTTTAGATACATTTTTTTCTGATACATTTCCAGAAACGATAATTAAATCTGTATTAACAAGAATAGCACAAATATTTCCTATTGTGGCTAACTCGCCCACATCAGGTATTATATCTTCAATAATACCATTAATTGGTGCTACTGTTTCTATACGGTCCACTTCAATCTGCGCACGTTTAAATGAAGCTCGGGCTTGTTCAAGGTTAGTCTTTTCTGATATCAGACTATTTTTTGAATTAAAACCTGCTTTAACTAACTCTTCTCTACTGAAATATTTTACTTGTGCATCTTCTAGGTTATATTTTGCTGACTCAAATATTTCGAACCTATCATCAGGCTCTAATTCACATATAACACTTCCTGAGTCGATATATTCACCTTTTTCAGTATGAATTTTTTTTATTGTCCCATTTGTTTCAAATCTTAATTCTAATAGATTATTTGGCTCAGTCTTACCTATAATCTTTAAAGTGTCACTGAAATCAGAAGCTTTGCTTTCAATATATCTAACAATGAAATCTTCTTGTGCTTCTGATTGCTTATCTGCAGGTACTTCAGATGTTTGAGATGATTTTGTATAATATCCCGAACCAATCCATAAGGAAGTAACGATTATAATAGCAACAGCCGTAATAAGAGACTTAATTTTCATTGTATTTTAATAATTAACTATAGATTTATTTTAATTAGTATTGTTATAACGATCAGGTGTTACAGTTTGGTTTATATTTTATCTCATATAATTTGATAAAAACCTAATTGAACTTTTTCTCTCTCTTGGGAGATGCTTATTGAAATATACATTTATTATTTTAAAAATCAATATGATTAAAAGAGTAATAAAGATGAAGTATGCGGCAATTATTGGATAAGGGATGAACGGATTGAAAGTCTTATCCGCAAAATAACTTGCATAGTAAAGTGCATCACCTGATTGACTCCATGCTGGAAAGCTACTAAAAAACACAAGCGTCGTTGCATGAAACAAGAAAATAGCCTCATTTGTATAAGATGCCCAAGAATTTCTTAACATTGTTGGAATGATTATTTTCTTATATTTTCTCAAGTTCGATAGACCAAATGCATTTGCAGCATCAATATCTTGTTTGGGAATTGACTTTAATGCTCCATAGAATATTTCTGAACTATACGCTGTAGTATTTAAAAATAAGACAAACAGTGCTCCTAACCAAGCTTTCGTTAACCAACCTGTTTGGAATGTTACTGTTGTAAAAATTAAATTAATATCGATTCCAATTTTTGGAAATAGTACAAACAATTCATAAGCACAAAAGAATTGTATGAATAACGGAGAACCTCTAAATACAAAGACATAGATTTCAATTGCCTTTGATATAAATGGATATTTATTATTTCTTATTATTGCAGTTGAAATTGCAAAAATAAAACCAAGAGACAAAGCTATAATACAAAAATACATATTCCAAATTATTCCACTACCAATGAGTACAAACTGATCACAAAGGGTTATATCACTCTTTGGTAATAGTTTCTCACCAATACCGAGGGACCTTAAAGAATATAGTTCAATTGTACTTTCACAGATCATGCTTAACCATTAGATTGGTAAATAAAGTTTCTTGGAAACTCTATTAAGAGCAATTTCACTAATTTTTGTTAGAAGGAGATAGAATACTAATAAGGATAGGAAATACCAAACTCTCCAATCCGGATGTGGGTATTGGAATATAGATGTCTTTGAGCCACCAATCTCTCTTGCCCAAAATACGATATCCTGAATACCTAATAAAAATAGTAGAGGGGTTGATTTAATTAATAACATCCAAAGGTTTGATAAACCAGGTAGCGCGTACCTCCACATTTGCGGGAATATGATGCTAAAATAAATTTGTTTTTTATTCATTCCAAAGGCTTTGCCGGTGTCAATCTGAGAACGAGGTACGGAATTAATTGCTCCATGGAATGTGTTTGCTGCGAATGCACCATACACAATTGTAAATGACAGTATTGCCAAAGAAAAACCATACATGTCATGTATCCATTGAGGGCTTGAGCTTAATGGTAGTTTTGCTACACTACAAACAATAAAGTCATTGCCCTGCCAAACACTATCAATTATTTCGGGACATTTAATCTTATGCCTTGTAAATTCAATTAATTGGTCAATTGTAATAGGAATAAATAAGAAGAAAATAATATCAGGTATTCCCCTTACAATATTTGCGTAAGTTTTACTTATAAGTCTCAGTAAAAAGAAATTAGATTTTATTGCTACTGCAGCTGCCAGACCCAGCATTAGAGCTAGTGGTGCGGTAAGAACTAAAAGAAGAATAATTAGTCCAAAAGATTTATAAAATTGGATGTGTTTTCCATTTGTGAGATAACAGCTGAACCAATCAAAGGTTGATAAGGTACTTGGATCAGAGCAAAACTCAAACATGGGTCAACTTTTATGATTTAATCTGGGAGGCCAAGAGGCCTCCCAAAAATTAATCTATTAATAAATAGATGCGTCCTCACCAAACCATTTTTTGATTAGGTCATTAAGACTTCCATCATCTTTCATTGAGTCAATAGCAGCATTGAAAGTATCTTTTAAATCACTGTCGGATTCTCTAATACCCATTCCAACACCACCACCAATAAACACATCTTTACCGATGAATTTAAAGTCTCCATTTGACTCAGCAACTATAGGGGCCAAAAATGCTTTATCAGCCATAACAGCTTCCACTTCACCATTTCTTAGAGCTGATATTGTTTCATCTGGTGTTGCAAATTCAACAAGTATTGCTCCTGACTCAGCTACATGGCTTGCTTGTATTGTTGATGTCTGAGCAGCAACTACGCCTATGTAAGCAGCTTTATTTCCATCGCCTGTTGTAATGTAAGCTGATGGATCAGGTGGTAGATAATCTTGAGTGAAGTCAATTACCTCATCTCTTTCGTCAGTAATAGACATTCCAGCTATTATTGTATCATAGTTGCCAGACACTAGATTTGGAATTATTGAGTCCCAGTCATTTTGTACCCATTCACAGTCTAGTCCAGCTCTATCGCACAATTCATCACCAAGATCTCTTTCAAAACCGTCAATCTCTCCATTGTCATTAATAAAGTTATATGGAGGATAAGCACCTTCAGTTCCCATTCTCACTGTATCAGCGTTCACTGGTGAATATATGAAGCCCAGGAGTATTGCGCTTAATAATATTTTCTTCATAACATACCTCTTAAGTGTTACTAAAACTTACTGACTCCAGAAATTTCTTTAATCTGTCAGTTTTAGTATTATTAAAAATAACGTCAGGAGTACCTCTTTCAAGAATAATTCCTTCGTCCATGAATAGTATATAGTCAGATATTTCTTTTGCAAGTTTCATGTCATGGGTAACTAGAATCATAGTTCTATCTTGGCTAGCTAATTTTTTTATTACAGAAACAACTTCGCTTTCTAATTCAGGATCTAGAGCAGAAGTTGGTTCATCAAATAATATTATTTCTGGACTCATTGCAAGTGCTCGTGCAATTGCTGCACGTTGTTGTTGTCCACCTGATAAGTTTGCTGGGTACTCTTTTAATTTATCTGATAATCCAACTTGTGTTAACATATCAATTCCGAGTGCCGTTGCTTCAGATTTTTTCATCTTTAAGACAGAAATTGGGGCTTCAATGACATTTTGTAAAATAGTCATATGCGACCAGAGGTTGAACTGCTGGAATACCATAGATACTTTTTTTCTCAATTCGAGTATATTTTTTTTGTCGGTTTTATTGTTGGTATCGTGATCTTTGCTAACAATGAGGGAGTCATTAAAAAAGATCTTGCCTTGGTTAATTTCTTCTAACTGGTTGATACATCTCAGAAGCGTTGATTTTCCAGATCCAGATGATCCAATGATTGAGATTATTTGACCGGTTTGTGTAGATAGATCAACTCCTTTCAGCACTTCAAGTGGGCCATAGGACTTATGGATATTTATTAACTCAAGCGTATTTATAACAGCCATGTTATCTCTTAAAACAACTAAATAATATGAACATTAAATATCACATCACTGATAAGGGCAAGATAAATAATAATGAAGAATATTTAGGATATTACCTAAATAAGTTATTTATATTATCAATGTAGTCATTACCTGGGCACAAGTCATCCATTGCAAGTGCATTTAATGGGGTGTTTGAAGTTTTTAATGTTTGATGTAAATCAGATTTGTTTGGATCTATATATAAAAGTCCTGTTGTTACTTTACCTTCAGCTCTATTTTCTCGTAATATATTGATAACTTTATGTTGATTGGTTGGATCATGATCTACTCCAAGCTTTTTGAAGTTGATCTCTCTTCCGTTATGCAATTTTAATGAAATGGATTCCCCTTCAGCATAGCTTGTATTGATTGTTTCTTCTTCTGGAACAAAATCTAAATCACCGAAAACAGATCTATGCTCACGAATATAATCATAACTTTTCGTTGAATAGCCGTGGTTATTGAATGTAACACATGGAGATATTACATCGATGAGTGCAAACCCATCATAGTCGAGTGCAGCTTTTATTAATGGGACAAGCTGCTCTTTATCTCCAGAGAAACTCCTTGCAACAAATCCTGCGCCTAATTCTATAGCCATTACTGCTAAATCTATAGAACCAAATGGGTTATCCATCCCTCTCTTATTTTTTGAGTTTTTATCATTTGTTGCTGAAAACTGACCTTTTGTTAGACCGTATGTACCATTATTTTCGACAATATAGGTAAGGTTTAACTGTCTGCGGATTGCATGGCAATATTGACCTAGTCCAATTGAGGCTGTATCACCATCACCTGATACACCTATATAAGTTAGATCTCTATTAGCCAAGTTAGCACCTGTTGCAACTGAAGGCATTCTTCCATGAACAGAATTAAAGCCATGAGCATTGTTCAGGAAATAATTTGGTGTTTTTGATGAACAACCTATGCCAGATAATTTTGCTATTTTATGAGCTGGTAAAGATAACTCAAAACAAGCATCAATGATTGAGGCTGTTATAGAGTCATGACCACAACCAGCACAAAGAGTTGATACAACCCCTTCATAGTCTCTGTAAGTAAGTCCTATAGCATTTGTTGGAAGTGATGGATGTCTAAATATTGGTTTCTTGATAAATGTCATGTTATACAATCTTTATTGGTGGTGAATTTGCAGCTTTAATATTTTTATTATTATTTAGTGACTCTATTATGTTGTTAACGATGAAGTTTGCTGTTAGAGGCATACCATCATAATTAAGTAGAGAAATTAGCTTACTAACATCAAGATTTTCTTCGGATACAAGAAGCTTTTTCATTTGGGCGTCTCTATTTTGCTCAAGGATGAAAATAAAATCGTGGTCATTGATAAAATTTTTTATTGATTTAGCAAATGGGAATGATCTAATGCGTAGATGATTTACACCAATTCCATTTGATGAGAGCTGAGCCATTGCATCATTTAGAGCTATAGTTGTGCTGCCATAGTTAATTATACCAATTTTAGATTTTGGGCTATTGATATTTATTATTGGCTGTGGAAGTATTTCTTTGGATGTTTCAAATTTTTTGGATATTCTATCTAGCATCTCAGCGTGTATCACACCACTTTCAGTATATCCACCCGTGTCAGTGTGCGATGTACCACGCGTAAAGTAAGATCCATATTCAGGATGCGTTGCCGGGATAGTTCTGTATGGTATTCCATCACCATCCACATCACGATATCTAGCAAATGATTTAAGTTTTTCGATGTCATCGGCAGTGACTAATTTACCTCTGTTATGCTTATACTCAGGATCCCACTTAAATTCATCAACAACCCAATCATTCATTCCAATATCTAGGTCACTTAATACCATAATGGGTGTTTGAAGAAGCTCGGCATAATCAAAAGATCTATAACCAAATTCAAAGCATTCATTTGGATCAGCTGGAAGTAGTAACATATGTTTTGTATCACCATGTGATGCGTAAGCACATGATAATATATCTGATTGTTGGGTTCTTGTTGGCATTCCGGTTGAAGGTCCACCACGTTGAATGTCAAACAGTACAAGTGGTATCTCAGCAAAATAGGCTAAACCAAGAAATTCACTCATTAATGAAATGCCTGGTCCAGATGTAGCAGTAAATGCTCTTGAACCATTCCAATTAGCGCCAATTGCCATTCCGATAGCTGATAATTCATCTTCAGCTTGAATTATGGCCGCGTTTAGATGTCCATCCTCAGTTTTGCGAAGCTTGTTGGCGTGTTTTTCGAATGCTTCAACAAGTGATGTTGATGGTGTGATAGGATACCACGAAGCTACTGTTGCTCCACCATAAA
This sequence comes from uncultured Alphaproteobacteria bacterium, assembly GCA_938074435.1. GTDB lineage: Bacteria > Pseudomonadota > Alphaproteobacteria > Rhizobiales > TMED25 > TMED25. The sequence continues at coordinate 15,935 of CALJEH010000087.1, read as the reverse complement.
GTGCTCCTAAAGCAGCCGCTTCGTTACCATTTAACATTATCTTATTAGAATTTTTATTGCACTTTCTAACTTGCTTGTTTAGCGGATAGTCAATATTTTCCATAACATATTTTCTTCCAATATTGAGTGCATTTATGTTTGCATCAAGAAGGTTTTGTTTGTTTTTAAACTGATCAGCTAAGAGTGTCTCAATAACATCTATATCGATGCCTATCAGCAAGCTGAGGCTTCCGAGATAAACTATATTTTTGAATAGTTGTCTTTGACGCGAGTCACTATATTCTTCAGCACATAATTTTGCGATTGGAATGCCAATTATAGTAATATCATCTCGATCGAAATTTCTTCTGATACTATTGTCATAAATAAATGTTCCACCAGAACTGACTTCATTAAGATCGCTTGCATATGTTTGAGCATTCATTGCAACCATAATATCAATATTTTCTTTTCTAGCCAGTCTCTCACTTTCTGATACGGTTATTTCATACCAAGTTGGTAAACCTTGTATATTTGATGGAAAAATATTTTTTGCTGCAATTGGAATTCCCATACGGTAGAGAGACTTAGCGCAGAAGGTATTTGCACTTGCGGAACCAGAACCGTTAACATTTGCAAATTTTATTACGAGTTCGTTGTATGAAATATTATTCGACATATTCTGATATTGTACTTTTTTTAGCATGAGATTCGATATAAGTAAACTTTTGCATATCCCATGCACCTGTTGGACATCTTTCAGCACAGAGACCACAATGTAGACACATGTCTTCGTCTTTTACCATAACTCTACCCGTCTTAAGTGAGTCAGATACTAAGATATCTTGAGTTAAGTTTAATGCAGGGACAGTAAGTTTCTTCCTTAGATTTTCCTCTGTGTCATTTTGAGTAAAATTAATACAATCAATTGGGCAAATATCAACACATGCGTCACATTCGATGCATAGATTCTCTGTAAATACAGTTTGGATATCACAGTTTAAGCATCTTTGCGCTTCATCAAAAGCGAGTTTTTCATCATAACCAAGTTCAACTTCTAAATTGAGGTCTGTAAGGGAAGTTTCAATATCAGCGTGCGGTACAGCAAATCTATCATCGTTTGATATATCATTTGGATAAGACCATTCATGAATCCCCATTTTTTGACTGACAAGGTTTGTTAATGGACTTGGTCTATCTTTTAGATCTTTGTTTTGACAGAAATTATCAATTGAAATTGCAGCCTGATGTCCATGAGCAACTGCCCATATAATGTTTTCAGGTCCCCATGCTGCATCTCCACCAAAGAACACTCTTGGCTGTGTGGATTGGAATGTGGTTTTATCTACTATGGGTTGTTCCCATTGATTAAATTCGATGCCAATATCTCTTTCAATCCATGGGAACGCGTTTTCTTGACCAATAGCGAGAAGAACATCGTCACACTCAAAGAGAACGGTTTCTCCAGTTGCAGTTAATGTTCTTTTTCCATCATTATATTCTGCTTTCATTTTTTCAAATAATACACCCTTAAGCTTTCCATTTTCATGGATAAATTCTTTAGGTGAATGGTTATCGAATATTGGAATACCCTCTAACTCAGCTTCTTCAATTTCCCAATCAGAAGCTTTCATATCACTTTTTGGGCTTCTTACTGTCACTTTAACGTCTTTCCCACCAAGACGCAGTGATGTTCTACAGCAATCCATGGCAGTATTACCACCGCCAATGACCACAACTCTTTGTCCAATTTTATCTATGTGTTTGAAAGCAACACTTGTTAGCCAATCAATTCCAACGTGAATGTTATCGCTTGCTTCATGCCTTCCTGGAACATTTAAATCTTTACCCTTTGGTGCGCCTGTACCTACAAATATGGCATCATAATCTTCATCAAGAATTACTTTTAAGCTCTTTACCTCTTGATTGAATTTTTTGACAACACCGAAGTCCAATATTCTGTCAACTTCTTCGTCGATTACACCTACAGGTAATCTGAAAGACGGAATATTAGTTCTCATAAGCCCGCCTGCTTGAGGATCTTTTTCATACACTGTACAATCATAACCAAGCGGCATTAAATCTCTCGCTACTGTTAGTGAAGCAGGACCTCCACCAATCATTGCAATTTTTTTACCGTTTTTTTGGTTAGGTATTTCAGGCAATAAACCACTTACATCTGATTTATTATCAGCCGCAGCTCTTTTTAACCTACAAATGGCAACAGGTTCTTCATCAACTCTAACTCTTCTACATGCAGGTTCACATGGTCTATCACACGTTCTTCCAAGAACGCCAGGAAACACATTTGATTCCCAGTTAATCATGTAAGCTTCAGTATATTTTCTTTGCGCTATTAATCTAATATATTCAGGAACAGGCGTATGTGCTGGACATGCCCATTGACAATCAACAACCTTGTGATAGTAATTTGGATTTTTTGTATCTGTAGGTTTCATCATTTTTGATTATTTTTAAACCACTTCCGCCAATTTGTATATAGTATTTTTTTAATTATAACAAGTAAACTTTATAAGGATTTTTTATAATTATTTTTTTATATTATTAACGTATTAATTTTCCTTAAAGTTTAAAAAAAATTTATATATTTCTTTATCTATAAATTAATTTCACATTGATAATTCAGATAAAAATATATATAAATTAATTGTAATTTTAAGGGAGATAAAATGGATAGATTAAATGTTGGAATAATAGGTACTGGTTGGTGCGGTGGTATCAGAGCAGAGGCGTCTGCAAAGAACGGACTCGTCGATCAATTACACATATGTGAAATTCGTGAAGATAGACTGAAAGAAGTTGCAGATTTAACAAATCCGACGACAGCAACAACAGATTATAAAGAGCTACTAAAGAATGATGATATTCATGCAATAATGATTTCTACTACCCCAGAAAGCACTCATTATCCAATTGCAAAAGAAGCACTCGAATCAGGAAAACATGTTTTACTAGAGAAACCAATCGCACGTACATTAACTGAAGCAGAAGAATTAATAACCATTGCTGAGAAAAATAAATTACAATTTACAATTGGTTATTCACAAAGATTTCGATCAAAATATGCTTATGTTCGAGAAAAATTCCTTGATGGGACTCTTGGTGAACCTGTAAGTGTTTTAATTACACGTAACATAACCCAACAATTATCAAAGAGAATTGTTGGAAGGACAAGATTGTCACCTGCAGCTATGGAAGCAACCCATGATTTGGATTATGCTCTTTGGTGTTTGGCTCCAAGAAAACCTATTAGGGTATATTCACAACAAGTCGAAAAAGTTTTGATTAAGAATTCAAACTCTGCAGATTGTCAATTCATAATGGTTACACTTGATGATGGGACAGTAATTACAGTTGGTGCAGGTTGGGTTTTGCCGCCAAGTTATCCAAACTATTCTTCAACCAAGATGGAATTTATCGGTTCGAAGGGTGCTATTATGGTGGATGACTCTCATAATGATGTAACAATCATGACAGGTGAGAGGGGAATTGAATATCCAATGTCTTCAATGCCAGGAGAACCTGTTGCTCACGTCAACGCTGGACCAATGGCAGAAGAGACAAATAATTTCATTGATGCAATTTTGTTCAATAAACCTGTTATTGTTAAACCAAGAGAAGCTAAAGTTGTTATGGAACTCTATCAAGCTGCAGATTTATCAGCTGAGAGGGGAGAGCCAATAAATCTTCCAATGAATATAGACCCACTTAAAGAGGAGCAAAATTAATGAAAGATATTGGACTTGCAGTAATAGGTTGCGGAACAATTGGAAGAATAAGAGCTGAATTGGCAAGAGACTATCCTGGTGTAAAGTGGCTTGGATTATGTGATATTAGAAAAGATGTTGCTGAGAAATTAGCGACAGATTGTAATGCTGATTTTTATACTACAGACTTCAATGAACTCTTAAATAGAAATGAGGTTACGGCTGTTATAATCGCTACGGAAGAAAATGCTCACGTTGAACCAACTCTAAAAGCTATAGAAATGGGACATGCATTATTCATTGAAAAACCACTCGCAACAAATCCTCAAGACTCACGCCGTATAATTGATGAAATTGAGTCTAATAATATCGATGCAGTTCTTGGTTACACCAACCGTTTCAGAAGACGTTTTCTTGCGGTCAAAGAAAGATTAACAACTGGGCAAATTGGACATGTTCATTCCGTTGTAACAAGAGCATTTATGAATAAAATGGTTCCAATCGCGACAATTAATAAGACAAATGATAGACAAAATCTGACACCCATGGTTGTTTCTGGAACACATAGTCTTGATATGTCAATGTGGTTAATGGAAGGAAAAAATCCAGTAAGTGTTTATGCAAAATCAGTAGATGGTGTCTTAAATCAATGGGGAACCAAAGACTCAACATTTGGTATTTTTACAATGGACGACGGGACTATTTGGAGTATGAATATTTCATGGGCACTTCCAGAGGTTTGGCCAGGTTCAGTATATGGTCTCGAAATTGGGATAGTTGGCACAGAAGGTGTCATTGATATTGAAGATACACATCGTGATTTGGTATTGGCATCAAATATTGCACAAGGTGCAGGTTATACTTCCAGAGAATATGCGCCTCCTCAAGGTAGACATGTTGATTTCTTAACAAGTTATCCAGCTGGAGATGTACAAGGAGGACAATTCTGGGGGCCAATGAGGGAAGAAACAAACACTTGGTACACAAGATTATGTACTGGTCAAGAAACACCTCATGCAACTGCTCAAGATGGTCATAGAAATCTGCTTATGACAATGGCAATGGATCTCTCCGCAAAAGAAGGTAAAGAGATTATTTTACCAAGCAGAATGGATGATATTTTCTGAGTTAAATTAACTCATTAAACTTCTGTTGTATGTCTTTTGGAAATTTCTTTACTTCAGCTTCGCCAATATTAAATGCAATAGACTTCAATTGATTTCTAAAGTTGGGATCAATCTCTAATACTTTTGTCCCCTTTTCTTTCAATAGTTTCATACATGTAATATCTTCTTCCATTGCTAATGCTCTTTGATATTTAGTGGCTTCTTTTAGTTGTTCTTGGAGATGATCTTTAAAATCTTGATCCCAATCATAAAATTTTTTCTTATTACATAGTAATATTGATGTTCCAAATAAATGCGACGAGAGGGTTATATATGGATGGTAGTCTTCGATTCCGTAATTAATAATATTGGTGAGGGGATTTTCTTGGGTGTTAACTTCATTTGTGATAACGGCATTTTTTAATTCTTTTACATCTATGAACTTTGGTTCAAAGCCAATGGCTCTAAAAACATCTTCATGCATTTTATTATTCGCAATACGAATTGAAGAAGCTTTACAATCTTCAAATGATTTTATATGTCGATTATTTGATGAGATATGTCGAATACCATTATCCCAATAACCAAGAACTTTGTAGCCTGTGTTATCGTCAACTTTTTGAGATATGTACTCTCCAACACTGCCATCTAGGAGATTGTATACTTGATCACGTGATGAGATTTGGAATGGAATTTCAAAAAGATTTAATTCTTCTACTCTTTCAGTTAAATAACTTGAAAAAAAATAACAGCAATCAATTTCACCTTCTTCAACTAATCTCAATAAATCAATAGCATTATAATTTAAGTCTCCTACATCTGAAACGAATTTAAATTCTAGATTATTTGGATAAATTTCTTCTAGTTTCTTTTTTAAGTATAGTATTCCTTTTGCTTGAACTGATCTTTCAGGGTGGTATCCCGCCCAATATATTTTATTCATTATTTTGCCATTTGCTATTCATTGATGAGTTTGTAGTAATCAAGGTATAACTTCGAAAAGTCTGTATCTGATAGCCCTTGATCTACTGCATTTTTAAGTAATTCAGTTGTTAAGTTTCCAAATGGGCATTTAATTTCGAGGTTATTCAGTGCATCGGTAACCATACTTAAATCTTTGTAGAGATTTGAAACACGAGATTTTGCATCCCATTTTTCTGATAATATATGGTTTGGAAATCTTTTTTCCGATATAAAGCTTCGAGCATTGCCTGAGTTAAATACATCAATAACAATATTGGGATCAATTCCAAGTTCTTTTGCTCCCCTTACACCCTCAACTGTTGCAAGAAAAATTGTGTGCGTAACCATGTTATGGATCAGTTTCATTGCATGTCCTGAGCCAGTTTTACCGACATGAACTAATTTATTAGTGAAAGACTCTAAGATACCCTTTGCTTTCTGGATTATATCTCTTTCACCGCCTATCATTAATGTTAATGTTCCATCTGCAGCCCCCTGGGCACCTCCAGTCATGCCACAGTCTAGATACTCAATGTTATAACCTTTCAATTTTTCAGCAAGTTTAATACTCTCTTCAGGATTTGATGTAGTTAAATCAACAATTACCGATCCACTGGTTATTTGGTTAATGCCATCTGAGTCGAAGAGGAAATTCCTTATTTCTTTTGTACTTGGGACAATAAAAAGATGAATATTGCAATCTCCAAGTCCATTTTTGAATTTATTGATATTTAAATCAGTTCTATTTTCAAAATCTTTTAATAGTTCAGAATTAATTTCAAAAATCGATTTTAATTTACCAATTTGATCAATTTTCTTGGCAATGCCATTGCCCATCTGCCCTATACCTATAATTGATACATTTTGAGATGAAGCAATCATTTGGTAACTTTATCTCCTGATGACAAATGTTGCACAGTTTCACCGGTTTCAGTAAATGTACGGGTAACATTTGTTTCGCCATATATCCAAAATATTGTAAGTGGTTCGTCACCAATATTATTGAACCTATGGGGTACATTCGCAGGAATAAAAGATGTATCCATAGACTTAAGCTCTGTTTTTACACCACCGCATTCAACTTCACCTTTACCGGATATTATTAAAACTTGTTCACAACAGTTATGACTGTGCATAGGCGCAGCTCTTCCAGTTGGGAATGTAGTAAAGCCTGAGGTAAAGATAATTCCCTCTGCATTATCCTTTCCATAGAGTAATGCTGTTGATACACCATCTCCTCGGTCAAAATTTGGTCTATCTTCAAATTTTATTATATTGGCTGTCATTATTTTCTCCTATTTTATCTATTTTAATTGGACTCAATATCTATTTTAATTGGACTCAACGAAAATGATTTCTACTTCACCAGATCCATTACGACGATTTTTTGCTGCATTTTTGTAAGCTTCTGAGTTAAAACATTCTTCAGCAAGATCCATGTTTGGAAATTCTGCAACAACGAATCTAGTAAAATTGTCAGTCCCCTCCATAATTTTGAAATTTCCTCCTCTTGTTAAGAATTTTCCACCAAAACTCTCAACAATACCTCCAGCTTTATCAGCATATTTTTTATAAGATTCTTGATCAATAATTTTTGCTCTTGCGATCCAATAAACTGGCATTTATTTATTCCCTATAGTAAAAATTTAGAATATCATTATATGAGGAAATTATAAAATACTATCGTATAAATTATGCTTTTTTAGATACGTTTCATGGAAGGGATGGATGGATGTCAGATAAATTTAAAAATGTTACAGAAGCGCAATTAAAAGATTACATCAAAACAATTTTTTTAGAGGTTGGACTTCCAGAAAATGATGCAAGCATAGTATCTAATCTTATGACTGAAGCCGATATGCTTGGTGTTGATACACATGGTGTGTTTAGATTGCCGCAGTACGTAAAAAGATTGATTGCAGGGGGTATAAACAAAACCCCAAATATAAGCATTGTGAGAGAAAGAAGTGCTATGGCACTATTAAATGGCGATAATGCAATGGGTCATTTAGTTATGGAAAAAGCTGCAAATATTGCTGTAGCAAAAGCAAAGGATCATGGGGTTGCATGGGTTGGTGCTAACTCATCAAACCATGCTGGTCCTGCCTCATTGTATGCGCGAATCCCTCTAAAAGAAGATATGATTGGAATATACGTAGCCGTTGGTAGTTCGAATCATGTACCACCATGGGGTGGCACAGATCTACTTTTATCAACAAATCCAATAGCAATATCAATTCCTAGCATGAAAAGACCACCTATTGTTTTAGATATGGCTACAACAGTTGCAGCATATGGTAAAGTCAAAGAAAAATTACAAAGAAAAGAAGAAATGCCTGTTGGATGGATGATTGACAAAGAAGGAAAACCATTAACAGATCCATCCAAATCAAGTGAAGGCTTTTTACTTCCAATTGGTGAAGCAAAAGGTTACGGTTTGGCACTGATGTTTGGAATCCTTGCTGGAACTTTAAATGGTGCTGCATTTGGTAAGGCTGTTGTGGACTTCAATGCTGATGCAAAAAGTTTTACAAATACTGGGCATTTTATTATAGCGGTTGATATTGCTGCATTTACTGATGTAGATCAATTTAAGAGAAATATTGATGACGTATGGGCACAAATGAAAGGTTCAAATGTGTTACCTGGTTTTGATGAAGTCAGGTTACCTGGTGAAAGGTCGAATAATCTTTTTAATGAAAGAAAAAAAAATGGTATCCCTATCCATGATAACTTGAAACAAGCACTAGACCAATTATCTGAGCAACTTAATACAAAAAAGATATACTAATTTTAAATGGATAAGAATGAACTAAGACAGGCTTTTGGTTGCTTTACAACAGGTGTGGCAATTGTAACTACTTCAAGTGAAGATTTTGAACCTATTGGACTAACAATCAATTCATTTACTTCACTATCACTTGAGCCTCCACTTCTTATGTGGGGTATTTCAAAAAATGCTCCTAGTATTGAAGCATTTAAATATAGGAGACTCTTTGAGGTTAATGTTTTATCTTCTCATCAAAAAGATTTGTTGAAAAAATTTTCAACTCCATCAAATGATAAATTTAATGATGTAAATTGGGAAATGAACGATAATAAATTACCAAAGATAAAAGACTGTGTAGCAAATTTTGAGTGTGTAATACACTCAATATTTCCCGGTGGTGATCATGAAATAATTGTTGGAATGATCACACATTTTTCGTTTAACGATAAACCACCCTTGATGTTATCAAGGAGTGGTATAATCAATTAACTTATGCCTTAATTGGATATATTGGTGTTTCCCCATTTAATACCCTAGCTACATCAGAAGCTGCTTTTGTTTGCAATTCTTCTAGCGCTTCAACGGAATAAAAGGCAGTATGTGGTGCTAATATAACATTATCTCGTCCAATTAATGGTGAGTCAGCTGGAAGGGGCTCTGTTTCAACAACATCTAATCCAGCGCCACCAATTTCATTATTATTTAGTGCTTGAATTAAATCTTTTTCATTGATTAGAGGACCACGAGCTGTATTCACTATTACTGCTGTTTTTTTCATTTTCTTAAAAGCATCCATATTAACCAGGCCCTTAGTTTCTGGAAGTAGAGGGGCATGAACTGAGATAAAATCAGATGTTTCGTATAATTCGTCCATTGACACACTTTTAACACCATATTTATCAAATACTTCCTGCGGGGCATATGGATCGCATGCAACCACATTAAAACCAAATGCTTGAGCCTTTGGTGCCATCAGTCTTGGAATATTTCCAAAGCCAATTAATCCAACAGTTTTTCCTCTCAGTCTATAAATCGGAACGACAGCAGGCATTTCCCAACGACCTGCTTGGACTAATTTGTTTGATTGAGGTATTTTCCTAGCCATGGAAATTATCATTGCCATGGCCTGATCAGACACCTCATCCAGACAATAATCTGGAACATAATTTACGGAAATACCTAATTCGCCAGCAACTTTTAGGTCAATATTATCTACACCAATTCCAAATCTGCCTATTGCTTTACACTTTTTTAGGCTCCTTAAGATATTTTCATTAAGTTTCGCATAGGTTACAAGGATAGCATCAGCATTTTCTGCTGCTTTGATGATATCTTCTTCAGAACTACTTGGAGCCTGTATAACTTCTGCATTTGCAGCTTCAAGTGCTTTTTTTGCAGGGTCTAAAGATGGAAAAGGGCTATCAGTAACAACAACTAGTGGAGTGTTTTTCATATTTCACCTATTTGTTAAGAGTTGCAGGATTTACACAATTTGGTGGAGTTTTTCCATCAATAAGCGCTTCAATATTATCAACCACTCGATGAGCCATGCCTTCTCTTACGTCTTTGCCCGCAGAACCCAAATGTGGTGCTAGTACGACATTATCCATTTCGAAGAGTTCTTTTTCTATCTGAGGCTCATTCTCATATACATCTAATCCAGCACCTGCAATTTCTTTGTTTTGAAGGGCTCTAACCATAGCTTTCTCATCAATTATTGGACCACGTGCTGAATTTATAATATAGGCTGAATTCTTCATTAGCTTAAACTCTCTATCAGAGATTAAGTGGATTGTTTCAGGACGTTCTGCTGCATGGACGGAGACAAAATCTGATTGTTCAAATAGTTCATCAAACTCAACATATTCAAATCCGTATTCTTTTTCTTCACTCGGGTCCATTCTGTTCGGTCCCCAATAGAGAACTTTCATACCAAAGCCTTTACCCCTTAGTCCAGTCGCTTTTCCGATCCTACCTCTACCACCAACTAAACCAAGTGTTTTTCCAGATACATCACCACCAAGGAACATAGCAGATTGTGCGCCTGGGTAACCACCGGCTCTGACAAATCTATCTGCTTCGAGAATTCTTCTAGCTACGCATAACAATAATCCAAAAGCAATATCAGCAGTAGCATCTGTTACAACTGCAGGTATTACAGTCACTGGCATGCCAATCTCTGTCGCTCCTTTAACATCAATTCTATCTGGTGTAATTGACTGAGATGCTACAGCTCTGAGATTTGGATTAGCTTGCATGATTTTCTTATCTACAACATCATGAAGTAGGCAGTATAAAATATCACAACTCTTAACCTCTTCGAGTAATGTATCATAAGGTATGATTTTAGATGCATCTGGGTATACTTTTAGTTCTACATCTCCTCTTGCTTCAAGTCTATCAATTGCACTTTGAGCAATTGGTTGAGTTATAAATATTTTTGTTTTTGCCATTATCTAATTCCCTTATTATAAAATTATTTTACTTCAATTAATCTCTCGTCAAATGGAGTACGAGACATGATATGAGGACCATCATCTGTGACTAAAACCATTTCCTCAAGTCTAACTCCACCTCCGCCTCTTACACCATCTATCCAGATTAGAGGCTCAACTGCGAATACCATACCAGGTTTGAATTCATATTCAGGAGCTCCAGGAAGTGTTTCACCAATATATGGTGGTTCATTTGCTCCTATGCCGACTCCATGACCGATAAATAGTGATAAGAAACGTCCACCAAGTCCAAATTTAGTTGCTTCATTAATAAGTGCATTTGCAGCATCTTTATTCGTTCTACCAGGGCGCATTTCATCAATGCCAGCTTTCAAACCATAATATACGGCACTATATACATTTCTTTGTTCCTTTGATGGGAAAGATGCCTGAGTTCCGCAGTAAACAGTTCTTGCCATATCACCAAAATAACCATTCCATGCTGCACCAATATCAATGAAAACTAAATCACCATCTCTTACAATTTTGTCAGAGCAAATTCTGTTGGGAGGCGCCATATGTTCACCAGATGCAACAAAAGGAGTTGTGACATGTGAATATTCACCCCCAAGTGTATATAATGTATGCATTGCATTGGCTGCTATATCACATTCTCTGACACCTTCTTGAACTGAATTAATAGCAGTTGCGCAAACAGCATCGGCAATTGCTGTTGCCTCTTCAAGCATAACAATTTCACCAGGCAGTTTTATCATCCTTGCATGTTGCATTGGAGTGTCACCATCTTCTATCGATAGATCTGGAAAATATTCCTGCAAGGCTTTATGAAAGATAACATTCGATTCATCTAAGCCAAGTTTACCTTTATCTATTTTGTACTTTTTGAGGACTGGTCCAAGAATATTCTTAACTAAACCATGAATAAGCGCTTTCTCTTCAATTATTGGAATTGTATGGACTTCCTTGATCCATGGCATTGTTCTATCTATTCTATCTCTTTCGCCTCCGGAGCAAAATAATATTGGATCCTCATTTTCAATTAGTAAAGCACCATTTAAACATGAAGATTTACCATGGATTATTTGAGGTCTAAGATCTGTAAGATATCTTTGGTTCTCATCTTTCCATACCAGGATAGCATCCAGCCCCGATTTTTTAAGCTCAGCTCTAGCCTTGTCAATTCTTTGCTTTCTTAATTCAGCAGGGGATACTCTATCTTCGTAGCTGACGTTAAAACCACCACGGGCATAATGATCAATCTTCATATCTTTTCCTTTATGTTAATGTTTCTTCAGCTATAGCCCTGAATTCATCGTCATTCATAAGTCTCTTATGTTTTAGCCCCCAGTCTTTGATAGCTAATAAGATATCCATTGCTTGTTTGTCATCCGCTTTAATTTGGAATCTATTTAATCTATCTTTAATTGAGTCAATACCAGATCCCTTACCAATAACTATCTCAGGTTCAGCTTGTCCAACCATGCTTGGTCTGAATGGGAAAAGTTCAGTTTGGTTTTCATATCCACAATTAATTAACCAGTTAGCAATGATACCTGACTCAACATTGAATAGATCATCACCAACTATTGGTCTGTTTGATGGCACTCTCACGCCAGCAAGTTCTGTGACTAGATCTGCAATTCCTTTCAGTTTTTCTGTTTTAATGCCAATGTCTTTATTGTAAAGAGTTTTTAAAGCCATCACAGTTTCTTCAGTAGGAACGTTACCAGCCCTCTCACCCAGACCAAGAACTGTTGAGTGAATTACTTCAACACCCATAGATACAGCCATCAATGTATTTGCAATGCCAAGTCCGAAGTCTTGATGGAAATGAGCTTCGAGTGGAACTTTGATCCTTTGCTTGATTGCATTTACAAAATATGGCATTGCATGAATTGAAGTTGCTCCCATGGTATCAACTAGTGCAAGATGATCCATATGTCCTTCATTGCCAACTTTCTCAATTAAATCAATAACCCATTTTAAATCTGACCTTGTGAAGTCAATTGGGAAGAATACAACTTTCAATCCTTGTTCATGGGCATATTTTGTAGACTCAATAGATAGGTCGACAGCACGTTCAAATTCCCATCTATAACCTAATTCAATTAGATGCTGACTTGATGGAACTTCCATAACAACTCCGGATACACCTGCGTCAACAGCTCTTTGCACATCATCAACCATACATCTTGCAAATGAGAATATTTCAGGACCAAGGTTTCTTTTTGCAAGATCTGATACAACTTTTGCGTCTTGATGTGAAACTACTGGCATTCCTGCTTCAATTCTGTGGATTCCAGCTTCAGCTAATGCTTCAGCAATACGAATTTTATCGTCATAGTTAAATGCAACCCCCGTTTGTTGTTCGCCATCTCGCAGTGTTACATCGTGTATTTGTATTTTTTCAGGAAAATTTATTTCCTTTGTGACTTCTGGAGCGAAGTTCCATTGGCTAGTAAGCCACTGATCTGATTTCCAAGGTGTGTTTGACATATTATCTCCCATTGTAGAATTATTTTACGCATGAATATTGCATGCACTAAAAAACATTAAAGTAAGGTTAGTTATATATATATTTGCCTCGATTTAGAAGAAAAAATTTAACTTTTTAATTTAATTTCTTTTTGGTTGCAATTTTATAATTTGGATCAATTTCAATAACTTTGTTATGGAGGTCATTACTCTCGGAAATTTTACCCATAAGCAGTTTTATATCTCCTAATATTGCATATCCATCTGAAGATTTTGGGTTTATATCAATTAACCTTTTCGCATATAACTCAGCATCAGCATAGTTCCCTTGTTCGAATAAATTTCTAATTTGCCATTTTATTGCCTTAGTATTTGAATTATTTTGTTTCAATTCATAATTGATAAATTCGATTGATTTTTCTATATTTCCCATTTGATAATAGTTTTTCCCAAGAATAAAATATATATTCTTGCTCTGGAGTTCTGCATTCAAGGATAATGCTTTCTTAAGATCAATTTCTGCATTCTCATAATCCATTAATATGTTTAGAATTTGCCCTCTCTCAAAATATAAAAATGGATCAGAAGTATCATTGCTGATTAATCTATTGTAATATTTTAGTGCTTCTTCGTATTTTTTGGATTTAATACTTTCCTGAGCTTTTTGAAGTGTATCTAATGCTTCAGCATTTTTAATTTCATTAATTAGCTTTGAAGTTATTTCATAATTTCCGTCCGTATTATTTAAAATAGAAATATTATAATTTGCCATGTCAAATTTTTTAAGAGATCCAAGTAATTTAATTTTTTCGATTTGAAATTTTGTATTTTCCCTATCTCGCATAATAGCCTTATTTAAGCTTACTAAAGCTGAGTTGTCCTCGTTGTTGAGTCTTGATATTAGGTGGTTTAGATAATATGAATATGAATAATCAGGGTTAATCTCTATCATCTCAAGGGTTAATTTTTTAGCTCTTTCTGTATCACCAATGATGATGTAATTTTCAGCTAGCTGAGATATTGTTTGAATATCATTTGTTGTTTCGTATTTTAAACCTGTGAGTATTAAGATAGCTTTTGATTCTTCCCCGGACTTGAATAATGCTCTTGAATATTGTCTTTTTGTATCAATTCCTATGTTTCCAAGCTCTATTGCTTTTTCAATTAAGTTAGACGCTGTTGCATAATTACTCAAATTTAGGTTAATCAACCCTGCTAGGTAGAAAGTATCTGCGTTTGGTTTCCTTTCTATCTCAAATAATTTATTAATATTATCATTCGCTAATTCATTTTTGTTGACTGAATAATATGAGTTTGCAAGAGAAAATAGTAAATCTTTTCTTGACTTGTTAGTGTCCTCATTTAATGCTTTTTGGCAGTTAGCTATTGCCGGTTGATGTAATCCAATCTGAGAAAATTGGATACACTTTTTAGCACTTACTTCATCAGCTTGAGCGTGTTGAAATATTGATAATAAGAAAAATGAGATTATTAGGGTTATTTTTTTAATATATAATTGCATTAGTTATATCTCAATTTTGCATTAGTTATATCTCAATTATGTAATTTATCCATTATAGTAAAGTTATGATATAAATGAAGTATTATTAGCTATATGCATCAAACTCTTCCTAAATAATCAATTATTTTATCTATTTCTCTCAAGTAAAATTTATTTTCCAATATTGTGTATTGCATTAGTGGAATAATTTGATATATCAAAATTTTGAAGTCCCAAAATTCATCACTGATTTTATTTATTTCATTATAGCATTCGTAAAAACCTCTACCAAATGTTCCATTTTGATATATGTATGCCAACTCATATTCATTGTCTCCATAGAATACCGCAGGATCAATTATTTGATATCTGTTAATTTTAGCTTGCCTTTGTATTAATATATTTCCTCTCCAAATATCACCATGCAAAAGGGAGGGATGACTTGGCTCTGATAAATTCTCTTTTATTACTTCTCTGAAGTTTTTGTACTTATTGTATCTTATTTTATCGATCAAGGATCTATTGAGTAATATTTCTAAATAATAATCATATCTTTGCTCTAAAAAGAATTTAATCCAACTTAGTGTTTTTTTATTATTTTGTATTAAATTACCTATATATGTAGAATATCCGTAACCAAAGTGTATACCTTTTTTTGAATGTAATTCTGAGAGACACTTGGCAAGTATTTCATAGTCGTAAGCTGCTGGGATACAATCTCTGTCATTTTCAAAATATTCCATAAGCAATAGATCGTTATCAGCATAATAAATTTCTAGGGAAATACATTTAATATCCCTTAGATCATCATAAATCTCTTTTAAAACTGTGAGCTGGTTTGTAGGTTTTTTATTTAATTTGAGAATATATTTTTTGTCAGTTTTTAAAAGGTATGTTTCAATATCATACTGATTTGATAACAGACTGAGACTTTCAACGACTGAATTGAATGGTAAA